>PSRM01000237.1 GCA_003176045.1 Verrucomicrobiota bacterium
GTCGAGGGTCGAGGGTCGAGGGTCGAGGGTCGAGGGTCGAGGGTCGAGGGTCGAGGGTCGAGGGTCGAGGGTCGCGGATTTGCGGCGTAGCGCTGTTGAACAGGCGGGATTAAGTCGAAGCCGACGCCATCTTTTCGGCTGCGGACGAGGGTGAGGTACTCCGCGTGCGCCCAGCATAAGGGCATGGCCGAGCCAGTTGGTCCGCCGCGAAACATTCGGGCGTCCGGCAAGTCTTCGGCATCCCACACTTGCTCAGGTAACATGCCGCCCTCGTTCGAAAATTTCTCCATGGCCTGGATAAACGGCATTGGGTCGCGCCCTGCGGCCTGCTCGTAGTGGCCGCGCTCACCCGTGAGCAACGGCCAGGAGCGGCCAGTGCCGCGGCCATCAAATGCGCTACCGTCGTCTTTCTGGCCGTAGCCATCGTGGTTGTAACGGCGCCAGCAGGGGCCTTGAGGCAACTCGCGTTTGAGCACAGCGTCTATGACCGCTACCGTGTCAACGATAGCCGGGTCTTGGGCATTTCGAATGCCCAACCGCACCAGTTCAAGAAAATCGGCGCTCACCACGTTGCGGGCGGGATGCACGCCGCCACCGTTGGTAATTTGGATCGTAGAGTTATCCGGGTCCGCAACCGCATCCGGCTTGTTTGGATCGGCTGGAGTAATGCGAATGTAATGCCTGGGTTTGCCGGAAACCAATTCGCCGCGGTTGGTGACAGTCCATTCCTCGAGGTGAGCATTTAGCCAATCGGCGTAGGCGAGAAGAAAATCCACGGTTTTTTTTGGAGGCGGGGACGGCTCGTCCCCGCGCGCGGACAAGCTGTCCGCGCTCCGTTCCTTCGCAAATTCGGCGGCGCAGACCAGGCCGGCAATGATCCACGCCAGCGTGGAAGGGGAGTAGCCGGAGTTTTCCTCCCATCTCTCCTGACCTGTTACCGGCCCATGCAAAACCAGGTATCGGGCAGCGCGCGAGACCACCGGCCAGGGATCGAAGTCGCCAAGGGCTTTGGCGCGTTGCAATCGCCAGGCCAGGAGAATGGGCGCGGCCAACTCGTCCAACTGGCGCCCCTGCCAGTAAGCATCTCCATTGATCCAACTGTTCTGCGGCAGCGCGCCGTCGGGACCCTGTACGCAGGCCAACCAGATTAGCGAACGCAAAGGCGTGGCCGTTTGACCGGAGGCCAGCAGCGCTGAAGCGCTCTTGACCAAATCACGGGTCCAGACCAAATGATAGCCGCCCAGGTCAACGTCGCCTTTCTCTTCGCCCCAGGGGATGCTCATCGAGGCCACCAGCGCGCCGGGATACACTTTGTCCTCGTGCGCCAGTAACATTAAACGGCTCAGACGGTAGATATGGCCGCCGTCGCCGGTCTGGTCGCAAAGGTCGGCTTCCTGCGGCAGTGTGCGTTGCCATTGCTTGATGAATTGTTCGCGATGCTTTTCGAAGGGAATGGCCAACGATTGTAAAAGCTTCGTTGAGGCGCTTTGTGCGCTGCGGCCAAACGCAACGCCCAGAACAAATTCGGGGCCTCGGGAAAGGTCAATTTCGGCTGTCAAAGCGATGTTCCCGTCTTCAGCCCGCTGGAATTCCCAGTCCATTTGGAAGTTGTCCATCAGATCCTGAAACCCATCGCTGGAGCCGACGTAGCCCACTGACCGCTTCAGAAAGTCGGGGGATGCCCCGAATGTCATGTGAATGTTTTCTCTCAAAGCATAAAAAACGGGACGGCAGTCCACGTCCTTGAACCAAGCGGAATTATGCTGCCCGAGGCCCTTAAGGTGCGGAGCCAGTAACGCAAACAAGCGCAGTTTGCCGCGCAATTGCTCGTCGGCGACCTCCACTCGGGTCCTCATCAGCAAGACTGAGGAATGAGGATCGGCAATAACTTCCTTGATGAGTTTGTAGCGGCCTTGTCGTTCGGAGGTCGTCAACCGATACAAAAGCGTGGCTTTTTCCGGATACTCGATCTTGGATTCAAGGTCACGGCGTTCCTCGTGACAGAAGGTTTTGCCGTCCGTGATGAGAAACTGCAGATCGCGCGTATTCGGACAATCCACGTTTGGGTAGTAGATTTCGTTGATGATGCCGTGGCTGAGCGTGTACCAAACCCGGCAACTCGAATGGTAAGCCGTGCCGATGCCTTCCTTGGCGCTGCGCGTCCAGCGTGGTTCGATGCCGGGCGCGCCAAAAGCGGTTTTCCCATTTTCCTGAGTCATGCGCGCAAAGATATAAGAAGAGAGAACTGAGGAAAGTTTTTAGACACGAATTGCACGAATTAACGAATTAGAATTAGTGAGAATTCGTGAAATTCGTGTCAAGTCTTGTAACAGACGCGAACAGCGGAAGAAGCGTTTCTAGGCGAGACGGCTTTCGGGTTGTTTTTGTGGGTATTGGCATCTATTTTGAGGTATGGCAGTAAGCGAAGCCCGCAAACCAGAGGCGCGCGATCCATTGATTTATCCTCTATCTATTCAGGCTTACCGCACGCTCGGCGAACTGGGGCTGATTCCGAAGAACACAGAACTGCTTCACGGCCAGGTTTATAAAAAAACGTCCAAATCCCCTCTTCACAGCGCCATGGTTCGCCGATTGCTGCGGCTGCTCGGAAGCACTCTTTCGACACTAAGGAGGCTCATCGCTGCCGCTGGCCGTAGTCGCCCGCAAGCAACCCCCTAAACGAAAGATCCTCGTCCAAGTCTGGCCAATGGATTCCGAAAGGTGAGATTTCTATTCGGCTTAGTTGTTCGGGTGTCCCAAAAGCCAAGCGCGGATTTTCAGAAACCGGAAAGCGAATCGTCGAGCCGCTCTCCATAACAATTATTATCTGTCCATCACGGAAAACGGCCGACTGTGCGCTATCGGTTAAAACGCTCATTCCACTTTTGTATTATAATATCCCGGTGCTCGATAGCAAGTGCCTCAGCTCTCGAAAGTTCAGCCACCTTCATTCCCTGCGACTCCCTTAACGACACCGCTTGTTCCACTTCGAACACTGCTTCACCTCCACCACGCCTAACATGAACATGAATCGGGCGATGCTCGTTGCTATGAAGAAAAATCGGTATCCTTCCTTCTCGAATATCCTTGGCATAAAAGAAAGCCCGGAAGTTACTCTTGATCGAAGAATTTCTTCGCAAGTTCTCTGGTCAGATCCAGATATTTCTGCCCGTACTCCAGGCTCGGCTCGATCTCCGATCCTTCGTGCCATTCGTTCCAGGAAGTGATCAGCACCCAATCGGGCTTCGCTTTGATGGCCTCGTCCCAGAGCACGCGATAAGTCTGGCCATCCTGGCGCTCGGCATTGAGACCCGGTTTGCGGATTTTAGTGTCGTCATAACCCGGAATGACAGTTACGCAACTGATCCGGTTTTGCGTCCGAGCAACGTGAACGGCGCGGGAATAGTGGCGCTCAGCCCAGGCGCGGAGTTCATCGGGGTCTTTGCCTTTCACCGAGCTGCAGTTGTTGTATTCGTGGAGCCCATTGAACAGGCGGGCAAAATCCTCTCGATAACCATCGGCCATGAGCACCAAGTCACCCGTTTTTGCTCGGGTCTGGTCGAGAATGGCCGGCCAGGATGCCAGCGGCACCTGTCCCATCACGCGGCCGTACACGAAAATGACGGGCTTACCATTCACCTTCAGAAACGCTTTGCTCTTTGCGTAATGATCGTTTAGAAAAACAAGGTCTTCGACTGCTCGCTTGATTTGCTCCTCTCCATGACCCGGCGCTACTTCCCAATAAACGGCAAGGGAACAGAGTGACTTCATGATAGAGAAATGGACGTAATCCGCGCGGGGGACATTCATTCCAGGCCGTGCCCAACCTCAAACGAAAGAGGTCCCGATTGTTATGGGACGCTCCAAACGCTTCGCGAAACACGACCGCGCTGGGAGTCGCGAAGCGTTGTGAGTGCGCGGCATTCCCGCGCTTTTCGTTTTCTGCAAGCTGACGCAAGCTGGTAAGCAGGACACTGCATCTTTCCTGATTGACCCTGTAATTGCCGGCGTTAACATTCGCGCTCACATTTGGGGGGTGCTGAAGGGTTAAATCTGAAATCGAAAAATTGAACACTGAAATTGAAAGTTGAAATATGGCAGTGAAAGTTGCAATTAACGGGTTCGGCCGTATCGGACGCCTGGTCTTCCGGGCGATGGTCGAACAAGGACTGGTGGGCAAAGACGTCCAGGTCGTTGCCGTGGGCGATATTGTTCCCGCTGACAACCTTGCCTATTTGTTGAAGTACGATTCAACGCAGGGCCGATTCAATGGCTCGGTCGGGTCAGAGAAGTCGGCCCCGGACAAAACTGAGGACGATGTTCTGATTGTGAATGGGCAGAAGATGAAGGTTGTGAGCGCAAAGGAACCTTCACAACTGCCCTGGAAAGATCTCGGGGTCCAGATCGTGATCGAATCCACCGGTCTGTTTACCGACGTGGAAAAGGCCAAAGGACATCTGGCTGCAGGCGCCAAGAAGGTGATTATCACCGCGCCCGCCAAAGGCGATTGCCCCACCTTCGTCATGGGGGTTAACGAAAACAAGTACGACCCGAAACAACACCACATCGTTTCCAACGCATCCTGCACCACCAATTGCCTTGCGCCGCTGGTTCACGTGCTGCTCAAAGAGGGCTTTGGCATTGATGAAGGCCTTATGACCACCGTCCACTCTTATACCGCAACGCAAAAGACTGTGGATGGTCCCAGCAAGAAGGACTGGAAAGGTGGCCGGACGGCTGCGCTGAACCTGATCCCTTCGACCACCGGCGCAGCCAAAGCCGTGGGCATGGTTCTGCCTGAGGTCAAAGGCAAGCTCACCGGCATGGCCTTCCGTGTGCCGACACCCACGGTTTCAGCCGTGGACCTTACTGTCCGCACCGCGAAGGACACAAGTTACGCTGAGATCAGCGCGGCCATGAAAAAGGCCAGCGAAAGTTATCTAAAAGGCATCCTCGAATACACTGAGGATGAAGTGGTCAGTTCGGATTTCATTCATTCCCGCGCGTCCTCGATTTTCGACCAGGGCTCGGGCATCGAACTCAACAAGCGGTTCTTCAAGCTGGTGAGTTGGTACGATAACGAGTGGGGCTATAGCTGCAGAGTCGCGGATTTGTTGAAGTTTATGATCCAGAAAGGCATCTAACCGCGGATTCCGAATTCATTTTTTAACCGCGGATTACGCGGATGACGCGGATGAAGAATTCTGCGTAATCTGCGCGATCTCCCTCACGAGCCGTGCTTCACAAAGAAATCACTGAGGACATTATTGGAGCGGCTATGGCGGTCCTAAATGAACTCAAGCCGGGACTGGATGAAAAGCTTTACGAGCGTGCTCTCATTATTAAGTTGCAGTCACGTGGCAGGCTGGTTGAGCAACAACGACAGTATCCGGTTTACTACAAAACCCACTTCATTGGAAACCTCGTCCCAGACCTAATAGTGGACGGCAAAGTGATCGCGGATCCAAAAGTGGTTACAGGGTTTAACGAAACGCACGTCGCCCAGATGATTGGCTATCTAACTATCAGCGGGCTTGAAGTGGCGATCTTATTGAGCTTCAAGAACGCAAAACTGGATTGGAAACGAATCGTGAACGAAAAGAGGAAGGCACAAATATTACCCGAACACGCCCAATAAAACCTTCCATCCGCGTAATCCGCGGTTAAAAATCAGGGTTTTTCAGCCTTCAGCTTCTTCTCAAACTTCTCCACCTTGGGTCGTATCACCATGCGGCAATAGCCGGCATCGGGATTATTGCGATAGTATTCCTGGTGATAATCTTCCGCTTTGTAAAAGTGCTTGAGCGGGACGATCTCGGTGACGATCGGGCTGCTGAATTTTTTCTGCGCCTCGGCTTTTGATTTTTGGGCGGCCAGCTTTTGGGCGTCGCCGTTGTAAAGGATGATTGAGCGGTATTGCGTGCCGGAGTCATGGCCCTGGCGGTTCAGCGTGGTGGGATCGTGCGCGTCCCAGAAAGTATCCAGGATCTTTTCGTACGATACCACCTTTGGATCGTATTCGACCTGGATCACCTCGGCATGGCCGGTTGTGCCGGTGCAGACTTCTTTATACGTCGGATTCTCCTTGGTGCCGCCGGCGAAACCGCTGGTGACGGATTTCACCCCGGGCAGCATCTCGTAAAGGGCTTCGGTGCACCAGAAACAGCCGCCGCCCAGAACAGCCGTTTCCGTTTTGTTTGTTGAATTGTTCATAGTCCGAGTTTGAGCCAGTGCTTCAGCGACGCCCGCCAGAGCCAGGCCAAAGGCAAGGAGCCAAGCAGTCAATCGTTTCATCGCAAAGACTCTCGCATAAAACCGGCTTTCAGACAAACGCAACATAAAGGCATAGGCTGTATATGGAGTGCGGTGGCAAGCGAAGCGCGACACCGTTTTGGCTTCGGTTGGCGAATTACAAGAAGCCAAAGCGCCGTCGTCGCTGCGCTCTGCCGGCGCGCCTCCATATAGTGCCACCCCTAATGCCCACCGGCGACTCTGCTCTTGCGAGTCCGAGCCTTGTGTGTAAGTTAAAGTCCATGAAAACGGTTCCCGTCATCGTTTCCGATGAAATTCAGGAGGATAAACCAATGCCCAGCCGAAATCACTCCCGCGCTGCCCATAATTTAGGTGTTTTACTCGATGGCTTTAAGGATCGTTACGTGATCTATGATCAGCTCTCCCTCAATTTAGATGGCTGGCAAACGATACCTGACCTTTGCCTTTTCCCCCGGGGGCAATTGCCAAACGATTGGCTGACTGACGATGACGAGGTGACACAGTCTCCCGCTCTGGTGGTCGAAGTCCTGTCGCCTAAGCAAAACTTGCAACCGTTGGTGGACAAAATTCGCGAGTATGGAAAGCATGGGGTGAAGTCTTGCTGGCTGGTAATACCCGCGACGCATGCCATTTCCGTCTTCCCGGCCACCGGAGGAAGCAGAACGGTTACGGAAGGTGTACTTCGAGACGAAACGATGGGCATCGAGATCCCTCTCGACCAGGTCTTTGCCTGACGAATATCAAGCGATGAAACGCCGGCCAGGGATCGTCCGCGATCTATGGCTACGGAGGTGGTGAGTATCCGGGAGAGCTCTTGGCGGTAAGCAATCAGCTCCGCTCTGCAGTCTGCGAAATTTTCAATTTTCAATTCTCAATTCTCAATTACCCTGTTTGCGGTAATGGTCGGTCACTCCGTTTGTTCGGTCCCGGTTTCATGACACCCAGTTTGCTCATTGTGGATGACGAGAAGACGCAGCGCGAGGGATTGCGCGCGGCGCTGGAGGACCATTATGACGTCTATCTGGCCGAAGACGCCAAGGCAGCCATGGAGTTGTTGGAAAAGGACCATTTTGATGTCTTGCTGACGGATTTCCGCTTGCCGAACGAAGACGGCATGAAGCTGATCAGCCGGGCCAAATCGCTCTCCAAACCGCCTATTTGCATCCTCATGACAGCTTACGGTTCGGAAGACCTGGCCGTTGAGGCAATGAAACGTGGGGCGGACGATTACATCCCGAAAGCTCGGCTCCAGATTGACGAATTGGAGATGCGAATTGCCCGCGCCCTGCGCCAGCAGAAGCTCGAAACCGAGAACGTTTCTTTGCACCAACAGCTAGACTCGAAATTCAACGTGGCCCAAGTGATTGGTGAATCGCCCGCGATGCGGACAGTACTTGATGTCGTCCAACAGGTTGCGCCGACTCAGGCCACGGTCTTGCTTCTAGGCGAGAGCGGCACAGGCAAAGAACTCATCGCCAAGGTCATCCATCAGCTCAGCACACGGGCGCGGCAACCGATGGTGACCGTGAACTGCGCAGGCCTGCCTGCCACCCTGCTCGAGAGCGAACTGTTTGGTCACGAAAAAGGCGCGTTCACCGGAGCTCACGAGCGGCGCATTGGCCGAGTCGAGCAAGCGCAAGGCGGCACGCTCTTCCTGGACGAGATAGGAGAGATTGACGCCTCGATCCAGATCAAGTTGCTGCGGTTTCTTGGCGAGCGCACCTTCGAGAGGGTGGGTTCGAATAAGACCCTCATGGCGGACGTGCGTTTGATCGCTGCCACCAACAAAGATCTCGAAGAGCGTGTGAAAGCGGGTGCTTTTCGTGAGGATTTTTTCTTCCGCTTGCGCGTGGTCGAGATCGGGCTGCCGCCGCTGCGCGAGCGGCCCGAGGACATCCCGCTGCTGGCGCAGAATTTTTTGAAGGAATTCGCGCACATAAACAATAAGACCGTGGCAAGTTTTACTCCGGACGTGATGGAATTGCTGATGCGCTTTTCCTGGCCTGGTAATGTGCGCCAATTGCGAACGGCCATTGAACATGCAGTGGTTTTCTCGCGCTCAGACAGGATCACGATGCGCGATCTGCCGCCCTGGGTGAGATCCGGGGCGGACACGAATGCATCCTCACCGGCCAATGCAATTCTGTCCAAGGGCGATCTGACCGTTGAAGAGGCTGAGAAGGAACTCATCATTCGCGCCTTGAAAGAGACGGGCGGAAACCGCACACTGGCGGCCAAAAAGCTCGGCCTGAGCCGGCGCACGTTGCATCGTAAGCTCCATCTTTATCATCTCGAGGGTTTTTGAAGGCGCTTTCCTGTAGCAGCCGAGGTAACGAGGCTCCAATCGCTTCTGACCTCTGCTCTCTGACCTCTGAATTAGAGCCTCGTCACCTCGGCTGCTACAAGATTATGATTAAGGTTAAGCGAAAGATTAAGATTAAGTTTTGACCATGGATTTCCAGGCACTCATCCATAAACTCGAACAGGGTGGCGGGATGCGCTATTTCCGGGGCGGGTTGCTGGTCCTTCTGATTCTGATGCTCGGCGTGGGCTACAACTCGTGCGCTTTTCGGAACATGACCACACAGGAGGCCATGGATTCTGCGCAATTGGCCCGCAACATCTCGCAAGGCAAGGGCTTCACCACCCTCTTCGTGCGTCCGTTCAGCATGTACCTGCTCAAAAAGCGCTACGAGGACAAGCACGGGGTGCCGCCGCTGGGAAGCACACCGGACGAAACATACGTCAAGAGCAATCATCCGGATACTGCCAATCCGCCGGTTTACCCCGTGATCTTGGCAGGCTTGATGAAAGCCTGCCGTCTCAATTATCAGATCCCGGCCAAGCCAAAACCGTTCTGGTCGAGCGATGGCCGTTTCTGGAGATACGCCCCCGATTTTGTAATCGCGGTCTTTAACCAGATCCTGTTGTTAGCTGTGGTCGTGCTCATTTACTTGCTGGCGCGGCGGCTGTTCGATCCGAATGTGGCATTTGTCTCTGCGTTGCTGCTGCTGGGGGCGGAATTATTTTGGCGTTTTAGCGTTTCCGGTCTCTCAACCATGTTGCTATTGCTGATCTTCACGGGCCTCACTTGGGTGCTGGTTCTGATCGAAGAAGAAACGCGCGAACCGCGCCGCGGTTCGGCCGCGCTGCTGACTTTGGCGGCGATTGCGGGAGCGCTTGTCGGGGTGGGCGGAATGACGCGCTACTCGTTCGGCTGGATCATTCTGCCTGTGCTTTTCGTCCTCGCCCTGTCTTCAGGCCGCCAGCGAATCGGGCTCATATTGGCGGCGTTCCTGGCCTTTACGGTGATCATGACGCCCTGGCTCGTCCGGAACTTTTTGGTAAGCGGTGTTCCATTCGGCACGTCCACCTATGTGCTACTGGAAGGCGCGGAAGGCGCGGGCAGTTTCACTAATCACGTCCTGCAACGCTCCATTGAGCCGGACATCAAAGTTAACCTCCATGCGCTGAATCAAAAGCTGCTGGTTAACATTCGGCTGATCTTCCAAAACGACCTCCCCAAACTGGGCGGCAGTTGGATCAGCGCATTCTTCCTGGTCGGGCTCATGGTCAGTTTCACCAGCCAGGCGGTGCGGCGTTTACGTTATTTTCTGGTCTCCTGCCTGGTGGTGCTGATCCTGGCGCAAGCACTGGGCAAAACTCAACTCTCGACAGACTCGCCGGAAATCAATTCTGAGAACCTGCTGGTTTTATTGGCGCCGTTGGTCCTGATCTTCGGCGTGAGCCTCTTTTACGTGCTCCTCGATCAGTTGGAGTTGCCGATGCGCGAAATACGGTATGCCATTATCGTGGTTTTCTGCGGCCTGACTTGCCTTCCGCTCATTTTCACTTTCTTGCCGCCCAGAAGCATCCCTGTAGCGTATCCTCCTTATTATCCACCGGTGCTGCAACACCTGGGCGGCTTGATGAAACAAGAAGAACTGATGATGAGCGATATTCCCTGGGCCCTGGCCTGGTATGGCCAGCGCCAATGCGTTTGGCTCACCGAGAACTGCGATTCGGATTTCATGGCCATTAACGATTACGACAAACAGGTGAACGCAGTCTATATCAGCCCCGCTACCTTGAACGGTCCTTTCTTCTCCCAGTTGAAGCCCAATGACGATGGCAGTTGGGGCAACCTGGTGCTGCAGTTTGCCAACCCGCGCAGCCAACTCGATCGCACTACCGAACTGCACCTCACATCCAACCCGCGCTTCGCCTCAAACGCCAACTCCGGCTCTGAGAAAAAGGACCTGACCACGACCTTCCCCCTCCGTTTCGTTTACAAACTCCTGCCCGGCATGTACCAGGAGCAATTCGTCCTGCTGGACTGGGAACGCTGGCGAAAGACCGGCGTGCGCCCCAGCGAGTAGCAATTTGGTGCCAGAGGAGGGATTTGAACCCCCGACCAAAGGCGTTATGAGGACAGTATACAAATATCAATTGCAGACTTCTATCTGTTACGGGCGAAACAGTCGATCATTGAAGTGCATCAGGAGAAAAACCAATGGGCCGGAGTTCAGGACCAAGCCTGCCAGAGAAAGGGCCAACCATGCCTCTCGGCGCGCCAGGGCAACTACAGCAAACACCGCGCCGAGCGCAGAACAAACGAGAATGGCGTTGCAACCAATGATGAAACCGACCGCCAATAGTCCTTCGTCCTTGGATCTAAACGAGAGCCAAACCCCTGCCGTGATCATTATTTCAAAGATCAGCATTACACCCGAGAGGAGGTTACAAGTGGGCTTCTTGCGCTGAATGGTCATACGCCAGGTGAATCGAATTTGGTAAAGCGGTCGTTAATGGCTTTTGCTTTAGCGTAGAATCCTTGAGCCAGAAGGATTGATGGCATAAGAGAGGCGAATCAGACCTGGGATCTGATAGTTGTAGGGCGCGTACAAACCAATTTCTATACGGCCGTACTCCTGCCCGTTGCCCAACCTAATATAAAAGCGACGTTGACCCGTCGAGCCTCTTTGGCCACCCTTAATCTGCTGCTTTAACTCGAAAGAGGAGACGTAACCTTGGGTTGGCGCGAGGTACATCGGATCACTTCCATCGGACTGTTCGAGGATACCACACGTGACGCCATCAATTCGGCAAGACCAGTCATTTGTTGCACCACGAACCACCTGCATCGGGTATTTAATAAAAACGCGCAGGTCTCCTTCCCCGGACTCCGCGATTGTTCCAGCAACCAGATTTATAAAGTAAGGCCGCCCATCCGTCAGAATCCGAAACGACTTGTCCAGGGTAACTAGATGTTCCTGGATGTTGGTGCTCCACATTTTGAAAAGGACAGGATTTTCGACCGTGCCGCTTGATGAGGGATAGTGGTGCGGAGTCGTCGGGGTTAGTTCGTAGGCTTGTTTTTCTAGTGATAGTACTGAGAGGGCATCGCCGGTTTCCCCGTGGACTTCAAAGCGGCCATCGGAGTCCGTTAGCCGGTCCAAATGGATTTCTTCGGAAACGCCGGGTGCCAGTACTCCAGCGGTAGGCCAGTGGCGGATGGAGATTTTGATTGCTACAGCGGCGAGCGCATTGGTGTCCTGATCAATCACACGGCCGCAGAAATCAATTGGCACGTTTCGCTGTTCGAGTTGGCGGCTCAATAGTTCTCCGCGCTTAGCTTCTGCAACCTCTGGTTTCATGGGTTGGCCATGCAAGAGTGTCTGATCGGGCTTATTGCCCGGGCCAGAGGAATGCGTCTGAGATATATTTGCTGTATTTACGAAATTCGGTTCTGGACTGGGGGACGCTCGGTGATTGAGTTGCCAGAAGAACGCCGCAGCGATCACCAGCAACACGAACCCACAGATAATCGCGACAGGAGATCTCACGGTTTCAGGCCCATTTGAAAGAGCACTTGGTTCCAGAACTGCCAGCGGTGGGGATTGTCGGAGCGGAATTCGGCGCTGTGGTAGATATGCTGAGCCCCAAAGTTGTAAGGCGGGAGGTCTAGTTCAATTTGGTTGTACATAACCCCACTCCTGAATGGACCCCCGACATTGTTCTGCGAACCGAGGGCGAAACCATGCGCTTGGTCGCAATAGGAAAATATAGTGTAGGTGTTCTGAGGGAAGCGCAGTTGAGACGCGAGGATCAGACCTACGTCCCACCAACTATCATCACTAGAGTGATAACTGTAGCCAACATCTGGCTTCAAAACCTGGTCAGATTGCCAGATCGCTCCAACCACCATATCGTAGGGATTGAAGAAATTGATGTAATTCCCTGCACCTCCCACGCCGTTGAAATAGCAGGCCGCACCGTTTATGTAATACGCACCGTAGCGGTCTGGTGTATCGAAGGAGATGGGCATCATTGGCGTTGTGGAATCGTAGGTGTGGGAATCCAGAGCTGCCTGCATGGTTATGTACGTATTGGCTACTTGATTGGTCCCGGCCAACCGCAGCGCTTCCCCGGCCGCCACGGTTCCGTGGCTGTGAGCCATGAGATACACATTTGTTGGATACCACTTGTTGAGGTTGACCAGAAGATTGAGCAATCCTACTCCCGAGCTCCAGGAGTTGATTTCGCTCTTATCAAAAGCCCCGGGGTTATAAATGTGTTGTTGTGTGGTTGGCCAACGGAATTGTCCGAACCGCCCCTGATACCCTTGCCAATAGAGCCGTTTAAAGGCTGCTTCAGCAAAACGATCCTTGTCCCAAACTTCGAGGTTGAAGCCATGCACAAGGAGAATGTAGGGCGTGCTTACAGCAGGCGGTACGCTGTATTGAAAAGGGGGTACACCAGGAGCATCGCCCTCACGGGCCAAGTATGCGAGGTTTTTAGGAGCCGTATCAGGATCATCACCGACCGTCCACCGCTCATAAAGCCGCTTGATATCCTGGATCTGGATATGAGCCGAAGTTTGAGCCAAAGTGTTGGTGCCTTGCGAAATGGTAAGCGTCAATACGCCAGTGCCATTACTCACGCCGCACCAGATGAGATGCCCAGATCGCAATACATCCAAAAACTGCACGGTGTTCAGCTCAACTTTTTGCCCGGGACCGACTCGACCTACGTACGAGCAAACCCACTGATTCGTTTGCTGCGCGGCCACGGTGGAGTTGGTCAGGTAACCGATGCCACCATCGGCATCGGCCGCGACAAAAAGATCAATGGTAGGATTTGAAGGGTTTGGATTGCCCACGTCACCCCAACTGAGATTGATGGACGCGTCTGAATCTAAACCCAGCAGCAGATTGTCAGTCACACCACAGACCCACAATCGAGCGAAATCCTCCAAGTCACGAGTGCAGGGGATGACACGCTGGCCGAATTGGTCGCGATAATTGCAATCCGGAGTAGGCTGGTTCGTGAATGGACAACTGGCAACAATTTGATCGTCCTGTTCCTGGTTGTGGAAGATACTATCATTGTCCCATCTGTCGTAATTATTGTTGCACCAAAATACGAATGGCCGTCCCGGAGAGGTATTGTCTGGCCCCCCGAAACTTAAATCTATGACACCGTCGTGGTTGACATCCAAAGCCAACTTGATTGCGTAAACGACTCCCGTGCCGCACTGGCCCGTGTCTAGATCAGGCATCGTAGCCAGAGCCACCGGGCCTGGCTCCGTTGGGAAGAATTCGCCGAAGGGCGAAAGGATGCCCGTGTGATTGCCTGTAATGTTACCGTTGGTATCTATCTGGAACGCTTTATCAAAATACTGGCCAAGATAACCGAATTTCTTCTGGTCTCCATTAAGAATAATTTGCTTCGCATGACCGGCTACTTGGTATGTCGAGCCGACGCCTGCGATCAACGTTGGACTCCTATTAGTCGGAGAAAATTCGGGCATGCCTGGCAATGGGCTGCCTCCCACGCCTACAACAGGGAGATAGTAGGCATCATACTTGAATGGGGCGAAATAATAATTAATCGTTGCAAGCTCTGGCTGGGCAACACTTGGAAACGCATAAGACCACCAGCCAGGTTGTGGAAAGGTAACCGTTGAACCAGCATTCACATTCGTGAATCCTGGCCCCTGCCCTGAAAGGTTTGTCGAGTAGGCAATCACAGCAGAGAGGTACTGCAGGCCGAATAAATTTGTTGCGTTCGCCGCCATGCTGTATGTCCCTGACAATGGCGTGCTCATTGCTATGGCGCTCAGGTAATCGCCATTGTAGTAAGCAGGGAAATACATCCACTGCGAGTGTCAGGCGAAAGGATCGAGGGTATGGGGGTGCCAGTGGCGATCGGCCCCGGGAAACTGTACATCGGAGCAATTGATGCATCGAAAATGAACACACCGCCCGTGGATTGGTCGCAGCACTGTGGCCCTAGTGTAATCCCGCCAAGGCCATCGAAAGCTTGAGCATTGAACGCGAAGTTGCGAAAAAGGTAATTGTCCCGAAACGGTGTGAAGTCGAGAATCCCGCTCATCCATGCCACGTAATTAGTGTCCAGGCTTACGAAACTGGAGTAAGCATAATTGCTTGGACAACTGAAATAATAATCGCCCCAGTCATTATAGAAATCGTCTGTCCACTTGAACGACAAAGGGGCTACTTGGTTTGCAGCCCTGAGAATAAAAGCCAGATTCTGCTTGAGCTGAACCCGGCCGTCGAAAAATGGCAGCCCAACCGCGGGGCCACTCTGCGCGTAAAATCGATCGCCTTGGGCGCTATTAGTCGCCAGTGCTTGCTGCCACCATGGAGATGCTCCCCATGCTCGCCAGTCGTCGGCTGCTGGCGGCGCACCATAAAGCCAGTCCTGCGGCAGTGAAAATTTGCCATCGACCAAAGAACTGACGACAAGGTCCAGGTTCGTGTAGCCCAGAGGCCCGGAGTAATTGATCAAGCGCGTCAGTCGAATCTTTGCGGCACCTTCTGGTAGGGCATTTGCGGTCAGGACGACGCTATTTTGCGAACCGCGAGCTAACGTGATGGCGGCGCCATCCTCAACAAAACCAGCGCTGCCCGAATCGCTCCATATATCGGTAAACGCTGAATCACCGCCGACGTAATGGACTTGAATCTGGTACCGCGGCAACCCAAGGTTAGGATCGACATCATTAAAGCCGCTATTGTCTGTGAAACTGGTCGTCCCTGCAGGCAGGTTGTTTGTGATATTAGGCCAGCGGACAACGGTATAGCCCGTCACGGATCCCCAAGAAGGATTCCAGTTCAGCACCACGTCATTGCTGCTGACACATATGATTGAAAGTCCACTTGGTGTGGGTGGAGTATGCGCGACCCATGGATTCCAGCTGTTCTGATAATCATCGAGCACGGTCCAACCATCCTTCATCAATTCGGCGTAGGGGTCGGGCCAACTGCCTCTGTTCGGACCAAAGTATTTTGTCATCCACCAGTCTGGGATTCCCGAACTGGTCGAGTCCGCCCAGGATCGTGCGCGTAGAAATAGCGGGTTCCTGGAGCCGGTTGCTACTGTGGTTGGGGTCCAGTTGGTCTGCCCTACAAACAGGCCTTCGGAAGTCCAAGCGCCAGTAGGGGTCGTGATGCTCTGGGAACTGACGATATCGTAGTTCTGGCCTGCGGCAGTGCTATATACCATTACTTTGGCCGTCCCATGGTCAACGCCTGTGATCTGAAGGAACAGCACCCTTGGCCCGTCATCTGGGCCAGTATGGGCGTAAAGAAAAAGGTTGGTCCTGCCAAATGTTGGGACCAGGAGCGGCGTCCAACTCCGGCC
Organism: Verrucomicrobiota bacterium; assembly: GCA_003176045.1. Taxonomy (GTDB): domain Bacteria; phylum Verrucomicrobiota; class Verrucomicrobiia; order Limisphaerales; family UBA8199; genus PSRM01. Next base: position 15,943 of record PSRM01000237.1, read on the forward strand.
AGGTGCCCCAAGCACGTCCTGTTCGACTAACCAATTCTGAGTTAGCCCATCGAAAGATCCGCTCGAATTTATGGAAAGACTCTCAGAAGAAAGGAGCGTGTAGCTACCCCCATTCGTGGTGCCGTGCATTACCACATTTGCTACACCGTTGCTCACTCCGCTGATCGAGAGGTAGAAGCCATTTGTGTCTACCGAAGGCGAGGAGTTGGTAGCACCGGGCGGATCCCGGGTGTAGCTGCTATAATCCATGGAGCTATCGTCGATCAGGTAAACTCCATTCGTCGGGTCACCTATGGCCCAGCAGTTGAGGCTCTGGAAAAACGATCCATACGGAAGCGGGCAGGAGCCAGGATCTTGCAGTGAATAGAAGCAGCCACTTTTGGGAGTTGGATAGACCAGTGTCAGACCATTAGTGGATGTAGGGGGCTGAAAGTTGTTGGTGTTGGCAGCCAAGAGGCTCATCAACGATGTTGAGGAGGAGTTACTTGCGGAAGCGAGCATGCTCGGGCGAGAGGCGAGCGAAGCACCCGTCCCACTGCCGATTGGACCAAGTGCCGCAATGGGAGCATAATCTGAATAGTAAATGCTGATGTCCCAGGCAGGATCGAGGCCCCAGGGATTGGTATGGCCGCGGGGATAAATCGTGCGGCAGAAGGCAGCAAATTCATCGAACTGGCCATCTGCTGGCTGGCCATCCAGGGTACTGCCAATCACAAGTCCGGTGGATGGTGCCAGGGCCGCTGGCACACTCGGCAAACCGCCGCCCGAAGCGACCAGTTGATCGTTCGCGAAGATTGCCGAATTGGTTTCAGAATAGCAGAACGTCAGAAGGGTCCACGCTCCCTGCTGGAGTGGGACCTGCGCCGTTAGACATAGCGCGGGGCCATTGCCTGTTGCACATTCAAGCTGCACCTGACTTCGATCCGCCGTGACAGACAACGTCCACCACGTCGAGATCGAGTCACCATTCGTGGAGATAAGGGTCATTAAGCTTACGGGACTCCCGGGCCATCTGAGTATGATGGCGCGTACCACACCCTGACGGCGCCACTGCTCAGAGCAAGTTGTTTAGATCTGTCGGCCCCTAGCATCGGCACGATCCAGGGCGTGACTGTTGTACCGTTGGCCGATTCAAGGCATAACCAGACCAGGACTCGATAAACACATTCGGATCAATTTGATCCGCTGGCAGGAGATAGGATTCGTCGAAGCGTTCCGAATAGATTAGGCCGTTCTCCGGCAATGGAACGCACGGAGGTCGCGGAGCAGCCATCAGATCCGTCAGTGTAGACATCAAAAGCAGCCATGCGATGAAGAGGTTCACGGCGAGCTTTCGAGAGAATAATAAAGGTACGCTCCCGATGTTGATAGTTTTCATGGCTAATGCTGTTGCTTTTGGCCGATCGAATGATCGATGTCCGGTTTGGGTCTTCATTGAGTCGAAGTTCCTCTCAACTGAAGGGGACCTTGTCCAGCATTTAATTATGCGCTCAACTGCTTACATTATTTACAAAGGCATGGCTCACCCGATTTTGTCATTTTCTGACCCGAAATTGCTCGTTACGAACCGAACCGGAGCTTTTCTTTCCGAGCCGAAGCCCAAAACGAATTGAGCGCGCCCGCGTCGGGCCTCAACTTTTTCACGAAAATTGTTGCTGTGGAAGAAAAAAAGATTGTCTAAAGGCGACATTATTGTCTAAACGCGACATCATTGCACTGACTTCAGGATATCCTCGCCCATGTGCTCCCGAATTAACCCAGCCAGCCGATTCTTATCGCTTTGCAGCGCCGATCGGGAGCACCGCAACTTTGGAACCAGCAACGTCAGCTCCGTTTCGTTCACCAGCGCGTGCAGAACCTCCTTTGTGACGTGGTCGAGATCCTCAACGAACTCGGCCTAATCAATCGCCCGGGCAACTCGTGTGCCTGGATCTTCGGCGTGTCCAGCGAACAGATCGTGTAATGAGAATTCATCGCTACTGCTCGCCTCCGTATCGATCGCCGCAGCCAACGAGACTAGCTGACTGCGCCCGGCCAGTTGAGCGGTCGAACTTAATACATCCAACCGGCTGCTCGATTTTGCCCGTGTTTTACGTCTTTTTATTTTGGTGCCAGAGGAGGGATTTGAACCCCCGACCAAAGGCTTATGAGTCCTCTGCTCTACCCCTGAGCTACTCT
>PSRM01000324.1 GCA_003176045.1 Verrucomicrobiota bacterium
CCGACGCTCGCAAAAAATTAGCTCCTACCTGTGCGAAATCCTAGCGGCATTGGACATTCCTGTCCGCAGCAACGCGGAGACGGAAGAGGGCGCAATGGTTCACGAGCCGTGGGAGACCCGGACGTTGCTGCGGACAGGAATGTCCGCGCTCCGAATCGCCGTAACTGGCATTACGCTCCGAACCTCGACCTTCGATCAAAGAATTTCAGAGCCTCGTTACCTCGGCTGCTACCAGCAAAAAAGAGCGCGGACGAGGGCGTCCGCGCTCCTCGGGGGATTACGGACAAATAACGCGGACGCGATAGAAGCGCTGGGTGGCTGCGCCGGCGTGATCGGTGTAGGTGGCGGTCGAGCCGGAGGCGGTCACGTCTGGCGTGAGGTCGTTCCAACTGGCTGGATTGAAGCTGGAAGTGTATTGGACACGGTAAGTAGTGCCGGCCAACGAACTCCAGGTGAGAATCACATCAGTGCCCGAAAGCGTGGGGGTGGGCGAGATGATGGGTGACGGGATGACGGTCAGGACCATGGAAGAACTGGCCGTGCAGCCATTGGCGTCGGTCACCAAGACCGAATAGGTGGTGGTGCTCGTGATTGTGGCGGTCGGGTTGGCGACTGTCGGATCGGACAGGCCAGTCGTAGGAGTCCAACCATAAGTGTACGGGGCCGTGCCGCCGCTGGCAGTTGGGCTGCCGCCGATAGCCACTCCCGAACCGGAGCAGGCGGACTCGTTCGGACCGGCGGAGGCAGATGGCGTCGGATGGACCGTTACCGTGCCGCTGGCGCTGTTGGCGCAGCCGGTCACGCCGTCAGTGACCGTGACGGTATAGGTCGTGGTCGAGGATGGTGAAACCGTGATCGAGGCAGTAGTTGCCCCGCCCGGACTCCAGAGGTAGCTCGGACTGCTGGCGCTGGCAGTCGCCGTGAGGGTCGCGGAACCGCCGGCGCAGATGTTGCTCGAATTCACGCTAACACTTGGCAGCGGATTGACGGTAAGCGAAACGACAGTCGAAGTGACGTTTGTGCATGGGGAGCTGCTGATGACGCAGTCATAACCATGGGCCACGTCAACCGAGTCCTGCGCGCCAACTGAACTGTTGGTAAGCGAAGCGGTCGTGGTGCCGGTGAAGCCACCCACGCCATCCAGGAGGTTCGTGCCGTCCCGTTGCCATTGATAGCTCAGACCGGTGCCGCTGGCGGCTACCCTCCAGGTAATCTGCGTGCCGGCGCACGCGGTTTGATTGGTTGTATCAGTGAGTAGCACGGGCTGCGGAACCACCGTCACCGTGCCGCTGCCGTTTTTGGCGCAGCCGGTCACGCCATCCGTTACGGTCACCGTGTAGGTGGTATTGGAGGAAGGCGAGACCGTGATCGAAGCGTTGGTGTCTCCGCCCGGACTCCAGAGGTAGCTCGGGTTGCTGGCGCTGGTGGTGGCAGTCAGGGTGGCCGAACCGCCGGCACAGACGCTCGGCGAGTTCACGCTTACCGTCGGCAACGGATTGACCGTGACCGTGCCGCTGGCGCTGTTGGTGCAACCGGTTACGCCGTCGGTGACTGTGACCGTGTAAGTCGTGGTCGAGGCGGGCGAGACCGTGATTGAAGCGGTGGTGGCGCCGCCGGGGCTCCATGAATAGCTCGGGCTGCTGGCACTGGTCGTAGCCGCGAGCACGGAGGAGCCGCCCGCGCAATTGGTAGCGGAGTTGACGCTCACAGTCGGCAGCGGATTGACCGTAACCGTGCCGCTGGCGCTGTTGGCGCAACCTGTTACTCCATCCGTCACTGTTACCGTGTAAGTGGTAGTCGAAGACGGCGACACTGTGATCGAAGCGTTGGTGTCCGCGCCTGGGCTCCAGAGGTAGCTGGGGCTGCTGGCGCCGGTAGTGGCCGTCAGCACAGAGGAACCGCCGGCGCAATTCGTGGCCGAATTGACGCTCACGCTGGGCAATGGGATGGCCGTGACGGTGCCGCTGGCGCTGTTGGTGCAGCCCGTCACCCCGTCGGTGACCAGCACCGTGTATGTCGTGGTGGATGACGGTGCCACTGTAATCGAGGAAGTGGTCGCGCCGCCGGGGCTCCAGAGATAGGACGGATTGCTGGCGCTGGTCGTAGCAGTGAGCAGCGAGGGACTTCCAGCGCAATTTGTGGCGGAGTTGACGCTCACCGTCGGCAGCGGGATAACCGTTGCTGTGCCGCTGGCGCTGTTGGTGCAGCCAGTCGCGCCATCGGTTACCAGCACCGTGTATGTCGTGGTGGAGGACGGTGAAACCGCAATCGAAGCGCTGGTAGCGCCGCCAGGGCTCCACAAGTAGCCCGGGCTGCTGGCGCTGGTCGTGGCGGTGAGAACAGAGGGAGTTCCGGCGCAATTTGTGGCCGAGTTGACGCTCACGGTGGGCAATGGGTTGACCGTAACCGTGCCGCTGCCGCTATTGACGCAGGCTGTTACTCCATCGGTCACAGTCACCGTGTAGCTGGCAGTGGAAGAAGGCGACACGACAATGGAAGCGCTGGTCGCACCGCCCGGGCTCCAGAGGTAAGACGGACTGCTGGCGCTGGTCGTGGCGGTTAAGGTCGTGGAATTCCCCACGCAGATGCTGGGTGAGTTCACGCTGACGGTTGGCAACGGGTTGACGGTGAGGGTGGCTGCGCTCGAGAGCAACGTCCCGCCACAACCATAAACGACCACCTGGTACTTAGTCCCATTGTCCGAAGTGCTGAGGGTGGGAGTGGTGTAGCTGCTTCCGCCATTGCCTGAGGCGATGGGCTGGTTGCCCTTGTCCTGGCCGGCGAAGTCGCCGCTGTAGTTGTCGGCATTGTCTGTATAGCCACCGACGATGAAGTTGTTGAAGTAAATGTTTTTGTCGTTGCCGCCGGTGTTATTTTGGTTGAACAGCTTCAACTGGGCGATTGTTCCCGAATAAGTGCCATTGAATTTTATGGTCGAGCCACCGCATGGAGTCACGCTCAAGGTATAGGTTGTGGCAGAAGTCAATGCGAACTGGATTCGCAGGCCGGTGCGTTGGAACGGAACGCCAGTATCCTGTTCCGTGCCATCGTTATATTTGTAGTTGGACTGGCCGCCCAGGAAGTAGAACTGGAGGACATCGGCGGCGCCACCGGAAGTTTGCAGGCTGAAGCCGACCTTGCTGCCGTTGTCAACGTTGCCATTGTCGAAGTCAATGCTGACTACCTGGCCTGCGGTCAACGCTGTCAAAGAACGAACGACTGTCTCATCGCCGCTGAAGCCGCCCCAGACGCCGAGTGCATTCCCACTCGGGCTGTTGATATCGAAGGCCGAAGAGAAACCGGTGCAGGCTGGATCGCCAAAGTCGTTGTCGGTCGAGCTGGCGCGGAACGTGGAGCCGCTGCCTGAAGCGCTCCAGGAGTTGCCCCAGCCGCCGTTGTTGTTCTTCAACCACGAATAACCCAAATTCGGCCCGGATGCGCTTACATAGAAGGAAGCGGTCGCGCCACTGCAGACGGTCTGATTGGTGGGTTGTGCCGAGATGGCGGTCGCTCCAGCGACCACGGTGACGCTTGAAGTAGCCGTGCAGCCGCCCGAATCGGTGACCGTTACTGTGTAAGTGGTGGTGCTGGTCGGTGAAGCTGAAGGATTAGCGAGCGTAGGATCATTTAAGGCCGTAGTTGGCATCCAGCTATAAGTATAGCTCCCGCTGCCGCCGGTGGCTGTGGGACTGCCGCCAATCACGGTCGAGCCCGCATTGCAGACGGTCTGGTTAGCGCCTGCATGGGCGGCCAGGGTGCCGTCGCAAGCCACAGTCGCGTTGCCGCTGCCGCCTGCTGCCAGTTGGGAAATATTCCAAACCAAACCGGCACCGGGACTGTTCACGCTGGCGAAAGTGCCGGCCATTGTGCCGTCGATCAGGTGGAAGGTATCGCCCGACATCAGTGTGCCGGCCAGGTTCACGATGTTGAGCGCGCCACCCAAGGTGACCGTCCCGCCGTTCATCACGATCTTGTCGGCGGTGGCCAGCGTTTTGTTGACCTCCATCACAGTCGTGCCAGAGAGGGTGAGGCTGCTGTCGAAAGTCAGCGTGCCAATAGATGCGCCCGGCGAGAGAGTGCCGCTGACGGTGGTGGCGCCGGCGATTTCGCCGTTGCCTCCCAGGGTCCCATTGGCGCTGACAGTCACCGTGCCCGATCCGGTTCCGCTGCCGCTACTGTTGCTGACCAGCAAGGTTCCGTCGTTGACGGTAGTTCCGCCACTATAAGTGTTAGCGGCTGTAAAGGTGGTTTTGCCGCCAGTGCCGGAGGTGCTGGCGGTCTTCTTGTAGCTGCCCGAGCCGGAAATAGCGCCGTTGAAAGTTTGGTCGTTGCCCGTCGTGTTAAACGATTGAAGCAGGGTAGTGCCATTGACGCCGTTGGCGATTTTGATCGGCAAAGTGGTCGAGAAACCCGCCGAGAACCGCGGCTGAAATACTCCCGCTGCAGCCGTGGCTGCGTTGCTCAATGTCAAAGAACCGCCGCTGGTTCCGACCGTGCCGCTGCTCAGATTCAGGTCCACCGTCGCAGCCGTGCTGGAGGTGGTGATCGAGCTATCGGCTGTCACATCAATTGCATTGGCCACCGGCGCCGTGCTCGGGGTGCGGCTGGCCGTGATGTTAAGCGTCCCGCCGGAGAGGTGTAAAGTGCCGGTGCCGTCACCCAGTGTGCCGGTGCTGTTGATATTAATGGTGCCTCCGCTAATGGTGGTATCGCCCGAATAAGTGTTCACTGCAGTTAGGGCCAGGATGCCGGTGCCGGCCTTAATCAGGCTGCGGCCAGCCACGTCCTGGCCCACAACTCCTCCCAGGCCGAGATTGGCCCCACCGTTGACCGTGATCGTGCGATTGCTGTTTTTAATCGTCGCAGCACCGTTGAACAGGATTTGGCCGGGCCCGGTGAACAAGGAATCGTCCACAGTGAAATCGCCGCTTAGATTGACTGAGGCAGTGGAGGGTATGGTCCTCCCAGAGGCGGAAGTGTTGGAAAGTTTGCCGCCGCTAAGGGTCACGATGCTGCCGGAGGAACTGGCGCCGAGGGAATTGGCGCCACCGACTCCTATGGTCCCGTTATTGAGCACCAACTCACCGGCAAACCCTGTGCTGCTGCCGCTTAGGGTGAGCGTACCGGTGCCGTTTTTCACGAATTTGCCCGACGCTGTGCTGCTGATGACAGATGAATAAGTTTCACCATTAGGCGCGTTCACCGTCAGGGTATTGCCGCCGCAGGCCATGGTGCCGGCAGTGCCGGAAATGGACCTCACGGTTTGATCAAACCCGTTCAGCACGAGCTGGCTGCCGGAGAGGATGCTGCTTACCAGGACTGTATTTGGGATTACTCCCGCCGCGCCGCAGGTAACTGTATTGCCATTGTTCAGCGTAAGTGTCCCGCTCCCGCTGCTGGTGGTGCTCGTTAAAACATACGGCCCGGTTTGGAGTGTCAGGTTGCCGTTGTTCCAGGTGATGGGTTTGTCCTGAGTCACCGTGATCGTCGAGGAACTGGAGATGATGCTGCCGCCGGCCGAATTTACCGTAATGGACTTGCCCATGGTCCATGCGGTCGTGGTGTTCGGCACCAGCGTGCCTCCATTAAACGTGAGAAAGTCAGCAGCATCGGCCCCGATCCCTAACCGGTTAGGGGCGGCGATGCGAACCGCTCCCGCGTTCATGATCCATTTGGTCACGCTGCCGTTCGCGTTATTCATGGTGATCTGGCCGGTGCCGACTTTGGTGATGGTGCCTGCGTAAGGGGAATTGAAGCTGCCCACGATCAGGCCGCTGCCAGCCGCTATGTTGGCGCAACTGAGAGTCGAGCCGGCGGCGAACGTCATCGTCTGGCTTCCATTGACGGTATAGCTGGCGAATGCGCCCGCTGTTTGATCGAACTCAAAGGTGCCGTTAATGGTGACGGGCGCGCCGATCACCACTGAACCGCCCGCGACATTGTAGTACAGGGTCGCGGTATCGCTGCCGGAATTGTTCCAAACGGTGGTAAACGGGCCGGCGGTGGACGTCCCCCAACGGGCGTTCGTGGTGTCCCAGGTGCCTGCGCCGCCAAGGGTAGAGCCATTTCCAGACCAAAAGAGAACGGAAGCCTGGACAGAGACGCCGGCCAACGCCAGCACAACGGATAATAGTACGATGAGTTTGGTTTTCATATTTTGGATTCTAATGAGGAGTAAATTGAAACGCGGTCCTATTGACATGAGTTCATGGCTTTTGCGCGGAAATAGGTGGAGGCTGGGTTGAGCGGGGCCGTGACCGACCAGATGCCGCTGCTGCTGTTGGCGGTATTGGTGCTGCCTGCTACGGGCGACCAAAGGGTGATTGGAGCCAGCGGATTGGTCTGGCTGACCATATAATATTGGGCCGAGGGAGTCCCGAGCATTTTCAGAGAGACCGTCCCATTAAGATTGTTGGTAATGCTCAAAACGATATTCGTGGCGCTGCACGGGATGTTATTCGTGACTACCTGCGCTAGTGAATTGGTGCTGCCCAGGTAATTGCCGTCACCAGCATATTGTGCCGAGACGGTTGTTGTACCCACCGGCAGGGCCGTGGTGCTCTTGGAAGCCGTTCCGGAACCTGTTCCCGAAGCCACCAGGGCGACGCTGCTCAACAGGGTAGAGTTGGTAACAAATAAAATATTTCCGGTAGGCGAACCGGAAAGGATCGTCGAATTGGCGCTGATGACTGCGGTAAACGTGACGTTGCTGGTGGCCCCCGATGGATTCAATGAGGAAATGATGCTGGCCGAGGTTGCCGCCGGTGTAATGTTGGCTGTGAAGGACGGCTGGGTGAGCGAATAGTTCGGCGCGTCACCGCCACTGAGGGTGTAGCCAGTAACGGTGACTGGCTTGGTATTCCCGGCCGCGGCAGTGTTGAAGGTGGCCGTGGCCGTCCCGCTCAACGACACGGCATCCCCGGTGAACGGCTTTCCGTCGGTGCTCAGGCCGGTGCCGGGAGTTTCCGCACTTTGAAGGGAGGCAGTGCCAGTCAGGCTGGCGGCAGTCGTGCCGTCATAAACTTTGTCGCTGGCACTCACCCCTGTGACCGTCAGGGCCTTGTTGAGTATGCTCGCCGTAAGCGAGGGCGGTACCAGACTGTAATTCCCTGAATCGGCGCCCTGGAGCGTGTAGCCGGTCACCGTGACAGTTTTGTTCGTGCCGGCCAGTTTATCGGAGAAAGTTGCCGTCGGCGTGCCGGAACCCAGCGTGCAGTCCTCACTGCCGATGACGCCGTTCAACACGGCTGTGCCGCTGAACGTGGCCGCAGTGGTTGCGTCATAGACTTTATTGCCGCCGGTCAGGCCCGTGATCGTCAGACCTTTGGCGGTGATATTGGCGGTAACGTTCGTGCTGCTGAACGCGAGAGCGTAATTCCCAGAGAGGCTGCCGGCGATGGCTATGCCTGTAACTACGACCGGTTTGTTGGTGCCTGGGTTCTTGTCCAGGAAATAAGCCGTGGCCGTACCGGCCACATGCACATAATTGGCGTCCCCAGCGACGATCCCGCTGAAACCCGAAAGACTCGAAATTGAGGCATTGGTTGTGCCGTCATAGACCTTGTTTGAGACGACAATGCTGGGGCTCACAGTTGCCACAGTCGTGGATTGAGAAATAGCAGCAGAAGTGCTGGATGCATAATTGACATCGCCGCCATAGACTGCAGTAATGGAATGGGGCGAGGCCGTGACTGAGAGCCGGGTGACGCTCAAAGTGGCTGTCGCGGTCGAACCCGACCCGCTCAGGGCGCCTAAACCGATCCAATTGCTGCCTTCGTAGAAGTTCACCGTGCCGGTCGGAGTTACGCCACCCGAGCCGGTGACAGTCGAGGTAAAGGTGATCGAACTTCCATAGACCACTGGGCTGCCGGACGAAACGACCGTCGTCGAGGAGGGCTTGGCGGTCACATTCAGGAATCCGTTGCCGGTCGAACTGTGGAAAGCAGCGTTCTCATGTGCTGCGCCTGATGCGGTCGGGCCGTAAGTGCCGGGAGCGCCGTAGGTCGCTCCGCCGTCCAGTGAGATGGCATGGATGTTATTAGTGCCCGTGAAATTGAGATTCACCACAGATCCACCACCGGCGTTCATAATGAGATCGGCCGAAGCGCCGATCGTGGCCGAGGAATCCAGTGTGAGGATCGTGCCGGCGTCCACAGTCACATTGCCGGTGCCCAGCGCGCCGTCCACGGTCGCTTCCAGAGTGCCTCCGCCACTATCGCGCGTGCCTCCACTGTACGTATTGGCCGCCGATAACTGTTGCGTGCCCGATCCAGCCTTGACCAGCGTGCCTGGGCCGGGCAGAAACAAATAATCAGTCGGAATTATCGAGGAAATAGCATCACCCGGAGGCGTCCAGAACAGTTCTGCCACCGCGCCGCCGCCATTTTGGTAGTACTCCAAAACGATGTCATACAGTGTGTTGGCGCTCAACGTGATCGCGCCGCTGTGTGAGGCGGGAGCCTGATCAATCCAACTATCTACGACCAGTGTCCCATTCACCCAAAGTCGCACGCCGTCGTCAGTGGTCGTCGTGAACGTATAAGAGCCCGAGGCCGTGGTCAGGAGTTTGCCCAACCAACGAATCGAAAAGGTGGTGGCGGCGATTCCCGCATCCGGCAAAGCAGTGGTGTTATTAGTGACCGTGAGGCTGGCGAAGTTGACGGTGGCGTCGTCACGGACCGCCTTGAGGTTGGTCATGTCCTCGTTGTCATAATAGTAGCCGCGCAGGCCGTGGCCGGTGGCCGTGGAACTGCCGCTCAATTCAGAGTTCTGGATGACTCCGGTGAAATTATCAGAACCAACCTGATTAATGGTAAGTGTCCCGCCGCCCAGGTTCACGTTGCCGCTGCCTGAGAGAGTCGAGAAGGTTTGTTGATTGGCGTCCAGTTGGAACAAGGCCAATGCGGGAACAACCAGGCTCAGACCGGTGGGCAGCAGATTCGGGGCGGCGCCGACAGATAACGTCCCGCCGCTCAAAGTGAGGCTGCCGTCGAAAGTGTTGAGGCCGCGCAGCCCCATCGCGTGGGTGCCGCTTTTAACCAGACTTCCGTTGGTCAGCGCCCCGCAGAAACACGAATAGACGCTGTTATTACCTGCGATCGTGAGATTTCCATCCACCGTTAGCGTGCTACCTGCATTATTGATCACCGCTCCTGCTCCGCTCAACGCGGCGATGGTTGGGCTTTGGCTGTTTACGTCCAGAATGCCGCCGGCGTTCACGATGACAGTCGAGTTGAGGGCAGAATTGGCGCTGCCCAGCTTAAGCGTACCGGCATTGATCGTCGTCTTGCCGGAGTAAGTATTGCCGGCGTTGCTGATCGTCCAAACCCCGGTGCCGTTTTTGGTCAGGCCACCACTGCCCGAAATGACTCCGGAAGCGGTTTCGCCGCCCGGATTGTTGATGGTCAGCGTTCCCGACCCGAGGTTAATCCCGCCGCCTCCCGAAACCGTCTTCACGGTCTGCGCATTGTTATTGAGGACCAGCGTGCCGCTGCTGAGCGTGACCTGGACGCCCGAGGGTATGACGCCGGCGGCCCCGCAGGAGCAATTCATGCCGCTATTGATCGTCAGCGTGCCCGTGCCGCTGCTGGTCGTGCTCGACAGCACCAGTTGACTCACTGCCATCGTCAGATTGCCACCGTTCCAGGTAATGGGCTGGTCTTGTGTGATGGTGATGGTTACCGAACTAGGTGTAATCGTGCCTCCCGCAGCGTTGACAGTAATAGATTTGCCCATTGTCCAGGCGGTGGTGGTATTGGGGCTGAGCGAGCCTCCGTTAAAGGTCAGGAAACCCGCTGAATTAGCTCCAATCCCGAAGCGGTTCGGCGAAGCGAATTGTGCGCGGCCCTGTTGGAAGACAAACTTCGCAACGCTTCCATTGGCATTGTTGAAAGTGACGTAGGCAGTGCCCACTTTGGTGATCGTGCCGGCGTAAGGGCAATTGATGAGCCCAACGGCAATGCCGCTGCCTGCCGCCACGTTGGCGCACGAGATGGTCGAACCGGCGTTGAACGTAATCGCGTTGGCGCCATTCAACGTATAACTGGCAAAAGCGCCCGCCGTCTGATCGAACTCGAACGTCCCATTAATGGTTAGCGGCGTTCCGACCACGACCGATCCGCCGGCCACGTTGTAATAGAGCGTGGGGCTGTCGCTGCCGCTGTTGCTCCACACCGTCGTGAACGGCCCCGAAGTGGACGTGCCCCACCGGGCGTTGGTGGTATCCCACGTGCCGCTCCCGCCCAGCGTGCTCCCGTTGCCCGACCAATAGAGAACTGAGCCTTGAATAGAACTGGCGCAGAACGTCAGTAACGAGAACAGACTCGCGATCAGGTATTTTTTCATTGTTCTAAGTGCAAAGAGGACAGACTCGTGCGCCGAGAGCACGCCTTCGAGGGATTCGAAAGTACTGCCGCCAACGATCCAAAAGCCAGTGTGAGGCCCGCTTGCAAACCAATGCGTCGTTTAAATGCTGTGACCTGATTCTATGGATTTCGTAAGAAAGGGTCAAGGCTTTTGATGAATACTCTCATCTTTCTACCCCTACATGAATATGTAGGGATCGGGTCATCCACGGACGAGCGTTCGTGGGAGCGCGGGCATCCTGTCCGCGAGTCTGTCAGCGGTGCGGGAGCGCGGCATTTATGCCGCTTCACCGTCCCTTAGGGCTCGCGGTGCAGATTATTCCGAGCCTTTCTTCATCTTGACCATAAAGCAGCATAAATGCCGCGCTCCTGTGGCGCCGTTCTCCCGCGCACACGCACTATTAACTGCACCTGGTCTGCCAGCGTCTTCATCCGCAGTTGGAAATTCCAAATCCCTTTCGCTAACCTCTTCGCATTGAACAGGCGAAACACAGCGCTCCTGGCGGGCTTGGTCATTCTGGCTCTGGCATTCACAGCCCTCTTTTCTCGACTGGGTCACTACGCGCTCTGGGACGACGAAGCCGGCACCGCCCTGAGCGCGATCGGCATCTGGCGCACGGGCGATACCGCGGCATTGCTGGACCACAACATTGTAGCCTACGAGCGTGGAAAAGATTTGCGCAATTTGCGTGAGCGTCTCATGCCTCCATTGCCGGGCTATTTGGCAGCGCCGTTTATTGGCTTGCTGGGCCGGAACGCCTGGGCCGCCCGCTTGCCCTTCGCCCTGTGCGGCGCGCTCTGCGTCGCCTTGATGCTTTGGTGGGTGTTCAGGGACCCTGCCTGTTCGTCGTCCTCGTCCTCGTCCTCGTCCTCGTGCTCGGAAGAGAATACGGACCCTCCCCACATCTCCCTCGTCTTCTTCGGCGTTGCACTGCTGACCAACGTCTCATTCTTCTTATTCTGCCGCCAATGCAGGTACTACGCGCCCGCGATGTTGACCTCGGTGGCTTTGGCGTGGCTCTATGTCCAAAGTGCGAAGTCCGAAATCCGAAATCCGAAATCCGAAATCACAGATCAGAGCCGCGACCGTGAGGGAGCGTTAAGAGGCGAATCAAAGGACGAGATCCAAGCTCCGAAGTCCGAAGACCAAGCCCGAAGCCTAAAAAAGAGATGCCTGATCCTGTTTTCATTCCTTTCGATTTGTTTATTCGCGTCCAACTATCTGAATTGGGCCGCGTTTTGGGTTTGTCTCGGCGTGGACTACCTGATTTTGGGACGGAAGCAGATCCAATTGCGCTGGCCAGATTGGCTGATTCTTTTTCTTCCTCAGGTTATGGTTTGCGGCTTCATCTTCCTCACTTGGAACCCATTTAAAATCCTGGCCAGCACCGAATCATATCCAGTAGTCGGCAAAGCGCTCCATCTCTGGTGGTGCGCGCGGGACGTGGTAACCTGCGAATTTGTGTGTCCAGTGTTGGTAGCCTTAGGCCTGCTGCTGGCGATCAGTCGAGGGTCGAGGGTCGAGGGACTAGGGACTACTAGGGACGAGGGTCGAGGGGCACTGAGCACAGGCCCGGATCACCTTTCGACCGGCGAAGGCTGCCGCAACGCATGCTGGTCTTTCACGTTTTACGTTTCACGTTTCACGCACTTGTCGCGCCGTAACTCAGCGAAGGCGGATCACGCAACACGCAACACGCAACACGCAATACGCAATACGTTCCACCCCTGGCTCCCCCGCGCCTGCCTCTGCCTCATCATCTACGTCATCACCGTGAGCCTCCTGGTGCCCAAGCCGCCCAGTTTGCGCGGCGTGGCCGCCGTGCGCTACTTCACTCCCATCATCCCGCTCTCGATTGCCATCAGCACGATGGCCCTGAGCGCCCTTTACGTCCGCTCCCGCCTGGCCGCCGTCGCCCTGGCGATCACGGCTTTCAGCAGCAGCCTCTTTAACGGCGGCCCTTTCTTGTCCACCGGCCTGCAGTCTTCGCAATTCAAATTTTTGCAAGAACTCATCACCCCGCCCGGCGACCCTTACAGCGTTGCGGCCCAGTGGATTGAAAAAAATGTAGCCGACAAAGAATCACTCTGGGTGATGCCCGATTTCGCCACCTACCCGCTCATGTATCACGCGCCGGCGCCCACCTATGCCTGGCAACTCGACTGGCCCCCCACCAAAGAAGAATTCCGCCGATTGGACCCCAGCTACTTCTTCTGGCGCGTCCCCCCAAAGTACATTATCGCGTTTGGCCCGGCCACTGACTTGGTCCGCCAGGCACTCGCCTCCTGGAACCGCCCTGAACTGGCGTACAAACAGATTGCCACCATAGATTATTATTGGCGCGAGATGCATCGCCCCGAACTCTTCTGGCGCGCGTTCCGCCCCATCACGCAATTCGATCATTCCACTGAGGCGATTTTTATTTTTAGATTGCAGGAGCCTTAGTTCAGTTTTACTGGGTCCTGTCCGTTCATTTTGCGTGACGAGTTCATGAATTCTATGATAAAATCTCTTTTATCGTGCCACTCAGGCTTGAGCTTCTTGTCTTCTGCTGCGCTCTTCTCCCGGGCGCCGAAGAGGGACTGTCGCAACAATTTACGGTTATCAGCTTCCCTGATCTATATCAAGGATGCGGCTGTTATCCGACCTTCGGCTCAGTTAGGTCTTCGGCTGACGGCTCGGTCCTGGCAGCGGTTTCCTATAACAACACCTACTCCGTGTTCTCGCTGGATGCAGGCAATACCTGGACCAGGTTTCAGAGCATGCCAGGTTGGACAGGGGGCGGATTTGGACCTGCTGTGGCCGTTTCAGCGGATGGGAGATTCATTGCCACAGGCGATGAAAAGGGGATCAGTGTCCTGAATGTTTCTTTGGGGAGTTGGGTGAGAGATAGCAATACATATGGCGCGAATTGGGAGTCCATAGCCTGTTCGGCGGACGGAAGGATCATGGTGGCGGCGGCTGAACTTGACGTGGCTTATATCTCGACGTCGTGGGGGACGAATTGGCTGAGGCTCGGGTTCATGCCCCTGAGGACATGGGTGAGCATCGCCTGCTCGGCGGACGGAACGAAGGTGGCCTTGGCGGGTTTTAACGCCCCAACTTACATCTCAACAAATTCAGCGGCTACCTGGTACCCGGCGAATGCTGCAACGAATTGCTGGCTGGTTAATATGTCGGCCGATGGCAGCAAAGTGACAGCCTCGGGGCCCAATACCAACGCGTTCTTCACCTCGACGGACTATGGAGTCACCTGGACCACCAACTACATGTTGCAGCCCACCGTTCATCTTATCTCCTCCTCGCCGGATGGGACTGCTCTCGCTGGGACAGATTCAACAAACCTCTGGCGTTCCACTGACTCTGGTGCCACTTGGACAAACTTTGGCCCGGTGGCGAAATATCGGGGATGCACTTTGTCAGCAGATGGAAATGTGTTAGCCGGTCAGAGGAATGACACAAACATTTGGATTGCGCGCTACACTCCAATGCCGCGCTTGGCCATCGCGCCTCGAAATACAAATGTTCAACTTTCGTGGACAGTCCCTTCGGCGCCTTTCGTTCTACAAGGAAACACAGATATCACGACAACAAACTGGGTAACCCTAACGAACCTCCCATCCCTAAATCTGTCTAACCTGCATAACCAAGTCAGCCTGCCTCAGATTGGCAATCAGGGATTTTACAGGCTCAGGACGCCGTAGCTCCTAATAGCGCGTTCATCAGATTAGTGGCTGCGACCAGACCGGTTTCAGCAGAAATCTTTAACCGCAGATTACGCAGATTACGCGGATGTCTGCTGATTATTGAATCTTTCTTGTGCAAACGACTGGTTTGCGTCCGCAGGGCCCGCTCAGTTTGGGATGACAATAAGAAGAGGCACGGTTATGGTAATGGGATGAAAAGTCCGTTTCCAGGCATGGACCCGTATTTGGAGAGTTACTGGGGAGATGTGCATCATGGGCTGATCCAATACACGCGAGATGCGCTGGCGCCGGGCTTGCCGGAGGATTTGCGAGCGCGGGTAGAGGAGAGGGTTTTCGTGGAAACAGAGCCTGGGCCGGGCCGGTTCGTCGTGCCCGATCTGCACATCGCGCAGGTCCAGCGTAAAGCTTCGAGGCCAATGGAAATGCGCGAGGGCAGCGGAACTACTGTGGCTGAGCCGGAAGCGGTGTTCGAGGTACTGGAGGAACCGGTTACGGAGGGCTACCTGGAAATTACCGAGCGCGGCGGTGGCAGGGTTGTCACGGTCATCGAGTTTCTAAGCCCCGCCAACAAGCTGGGCGGGGTGGGGCAGCAGAAGTACGTGGAAAAACAGCAGCAGGTGCTACAATCGGACGCGAGCCTCGTTGAAATTGATTTGGTGCGCGCGGGGCGGCGAGTGCTGGCGATGCCCGAGCATCGGATTCCTGAGGCGGCTCAGCGGGAGTATTTGGCGTGCATCAGCCCCGGGTGGCGTCGCACACGCCGTGAACTTTACGTGATGCGGCTGCGCCAGCGTCTGCCGGTGCTGCCAATCCCGCTGCGAAAGCACGAGAAGCCGTTGCCGCTGGATTTGCAGTCGCTCATCGAGCAGGTGTATGCCGCAGGGCGGTATGATGATACTGATTACAGCGCGGAGCTGGATCTGCCGCTGTCGGCTGAACTGCGGGCGTGGGCGGCTAAATTGCTGAAGACGCGGAAGAAATAAATAACCGCGGTGCGGGATTGGCGATTGCCAATTTCCAATTTCCAATTGCCAATTGATTGGAGTCGCGGACGGCCTCGTCCGCGTGTTTTTTTAATCTCGGTTCGCCCGCGCGGACGAGGCCGTCCGCGACTCCGAATTCGCGCAACGTGACGGCTCAGTCACGGCTCAGTCACGGCATGTCACGGGTTTTGGCACGGGTAAATTGCAAAAAAAGCCCGGTAAAATGCAGATTGTCACGCTGTCACGGCTCTGGCAGCGCCAGGGGGACCGGGCCAGACGATCGAGCGCAGAGGACTGCGGGCTTTGGACTTCTTACGGACCACTGACTACTGACTACTGACTAGCTTACCAGAGCCTCTGCACGTGGGCTCCTACAGGGGGCCACTAACTTAAACCGCTAATGAACGCTAATGAACGCTAATAGCAGATAGGACAGATCGAGGACGAGGACGAGGACGAGGACGATGACGATGACGATGAAATCAAAGCTCCCAACTGGGCTGGATGTCGGCGTCAAGCGAGGTGGGCTCCTGGCCTAGAAGCAATTTGCGTTCGGCGAGGATGGCGATCATGGCGGCGTTGTCGGTGCAGAGAGATTTTTCGGCGAGGCGGAGCTTGAGGGCTTTGCGGTGGCAGGCGGCGGCAAGTTCGGAGCGGAGCAGGGAATTGCAGGTGACGCCGCCGGAGGCGGTGACGCAGGCGACGCCAAGGCGTGAGGCGGCGCGGATGGTTTTGGTGACCAGAACTTCGACGATGGCGGCTTGAATGCTGGCGCAGATGTCGTGGAGCAACTTGGGGTTGTCCAAGACGGCGGGGTGATCGCGGATGAAGTAGCGCACGGAGGTCTTCAGGCCGCTGAAGCTGAAATCGTCGTTGGGGTCGTTGAGCATGGGCCTGGGGAAATCGAAGGCCTTCGGGTTTCCTTGCTTTGCGAGGTTGTCAATTTGCGGGCCGGCGGGGTAGGGGAGGCCGAGGAGCTTGCCGGCTTTGTCGAAACATTCGCCTGCGGCATCATCTACAGTGGAGCCCAGGACGCGGTGGCGCAGCTCGCTTTCGACATGGACCAGGAGTGTGTGGCCGCCACTGACGATTAAGGAGACGTTGGGTTCGAAGGTGGAGAAGTCGGCCGCGGGCGGATTTCCGGTGATCCACGGCGAATAGAGATGGGCTTCGTGGTGATGGATGCCGAGGAAAGGGCGGCGAAGGACGAAGGCGAGGGCTTGGGCGGCTTTCAGGCCCACGAGCAGGGCGCTGGGCAGGCCGGGGCCGCGAGTGGCGGCGATGGCGTCGAGTTCAATCCGGCTGGAGCAGAGACTCGCGGGCAAGATGCCCGCGCTCCCAGGGAGGCCGGGACGAAGTGGGGACAAGGCTGTCCCCACCCCTGCCGCGCTCCCAGGGAAGCCGGCTTCGCGCAGGGCGGTGCGGGCGATGGGGACGAGGTTGCGCAGATGTTCGCGCGCGGCAAGTTCGGGGACCACGCCACCGTACTCGGAGTGCAGATTGATTTGCGAGGAAACGACGTTGGAGAGGACGCGGCCTTGGTGGACGACGGCGACGCTGGTTTCGTCACAGGAAGTTTCGAACGCGATTACCGCCATAGTGCGAACAAAAGAATTTAACCACGGATGAACACGGATGGACACGGATAAAAAACTTCAAACATCAAACTCCAATAATCAACGAAGCTTCAAATTTCAAACTTCGAGCACCTTTTCAGAAGTGAACTGAAGATTGAGGCTTGAAGATTGCTTGAAGTTGGAAGTTTGGAGTTTGGAGTTTAAAATCAGGGGGCGACCGTTTCCTGCTTGGGAGCGGAGAGTTTGGCGACGCGATCTTCGGGGAGCGGCGCGCGCTGGGTAAAGAGGGTGATGCCCTTGAGCAGGTCCATGGCGCGTTCGAGCTGAATGTCGCGGGTTTTGGCTATGCGCTGGCGTTCTTTGTCAGGCAAGCTCTCCAACACTCCGGGTGTGCGCTGGATCGCGAGGTCGCGTTCCTGTTCGTCGGTGGTCGGAACCACGATGTCCGGCGTGATGCCTTCCTCATGAATGACCTTGTGGCTAGGGGTGTAATATTTGGCGGTGGTTAAGCGCAGGGCGGAATGGTCCGGAAGTTCCAAGATGCTTTGGACAGAACCTTTGCCGAAAGATTTTTCGCCCAGGACAACGGCGCGTTTGAGGTCCTGCAGACAGCCGGCGACGATTTCAGAGGCGCTGGCGCTGCCGAAATTGACCAGGACCACGACGGGCGTGTTGTGGAGAATGTCGCCGTGGCCGTTCGCCCGGTGGATACTGTTCTGTGCGTGGTTACGGCCTTCGGTGGTGACTACAAGCTCCCCTTTGGGCAGGAATTCGCCGCAGACTTCGACGGCCTGTTCGAGCAATCCGCCGGGGTTGCCGCGCAGGTCAAGGATGAGCCCTTGCATTCCTTCCTTTTGCAGTTTCTTGAGGGCGCTTTCCAGGTCTTCGCCGACACGCGCGCCGAACTGGGTCAGGCGGACGTAGCCGATTTTGTTGTCGCTGAGTGGAAACTCTTTCTTGCCGTTGACATCCTTAACCATATCCACGTTGATGACCGCGCGCGTGATCGTGTAATCCTGGACCTGGCCGGAGGAAGGACGCAGCACGCTGATTTTCACATCGGTGCCCGGTTCACCGCGCAGGATTTTTACAGCTTCGGGGACACCCATTTTCTCGGTGGTTTTACCGTCAATTTTTATGATGCGGTCGCCGGAGAGGATCCCCTTCTTGTAGGCCGGAGTGTCCTCCATAGGGGCAATGACCGTGATAAAATTGTCTTTCATGGAGATTTGGATGCCCAACCCGCCGAAGGCCCCCTCGGTATCGCTCTTTAGCTCCTTGTATTTCTCGGGCTCCATGAATTCGCTGTGGGGGTCCAGGGTATTGAGCATCCCTTTCAAGGCGCCATACACCAGGTCCTGGTAAGTCAGCTTCTGCCCATCCACGTAGTCGTGGCGGACCTTTTCCATGACCAGGGAAAACAGCTCCATGTTTTGATAGACCGAATCCTTTTCGCCTGCCTGGGCGGCGTGCAGGTGGTAAAGGCGCGCGCCGATGAACAGATTGACCGCCAACACCAGCGCCACCGTTCCGTAAATTACTCTTCGTCTCATAAAGCTGTTTTCTTTCGTCCTGCCAGACAATAGCGGCACGGCTGCGTGTTGGCAAGGCGGGTAATACGTGAATCGTGATGCGTGAAACGTGAAACGTGAAACGTGAATGAGGTTTGGGCGGTTAGGTTTAATTGAGTTACATCGTTACATGGTTACATGGTTGCATTGTTACATGGGAGCAGCCGCCCGAAATCCTCGCCACCGGTGAACACGGCGCGGCGGAGTCGCAGCCGAAGACAGACAGAATCATTGAAGGACAGAATCATTTTAAATCAGAAATGATTCTGTCCAGGCATGATTCTGTCTTCACGTTTCACGTTTCACGTTTCAGCAGAGCCTCCACATACGCCAGGTCCTCCGGGCGCGTGACTTTGGGATTGGGGGCGGCGCTGGCGACCAGCCTGACGGGTTGGCCGATGGCCTCACACGCGGCGGTATCGTCGGTGACGTGGAGTTCCCTGCGGCGCACTTCGGCCAAAGCGCGACGGATGACCGATGCTTGAAACGTTTGCGGTGTCTGCACCGCCCACAGCCGCGAGCGGTCCAGCGTCCGAGCGATGAGTTGGCCATCGTTCGATTCCTTTACGGTATCAGCCATGGGCTGCGCGGCCACGGCCGCACCAATTTCGCGCGCGGCGTGGATCGTTGCCTCAATGAGCTTTTCGCCGGTGCACGGGCGCGCTCCATCCTGAATGGCCACAATGTCTGCAGCCGCGGAGATGGCTTCGAGGCCGTTCCAGACCGAATCCTGCCGTTCGGGGCCGCCGGCTACCAGTTTGAAGCTCTTTCGAAGGCCAAATCTCCTGGCCAGTTCGAAAAAGGTTTCTCGCGCGTCCTCGCGGACGACCAGGACAATTTCGTCAATGCAGTCCGCGTTCTCGAATCGGCGCCATGTGTGAGCAACGATAGGCGCGCCATCCACCTCGATGAACAGCTTGTCCAGACCGGGGCCCATGCGCGTGCCACGTCCGGCGGCGACTATGATGGAACTGACCACGCGAGGGAGTGTAGAGAGTGTGTCGAGCGTGTCGAGCGTGGGGAGCGTGAAGAGCGTGAAGCGGCGACTTGCTGTCAGGTGGAAGCGCCCCGACAAAAAGTGATTTTTCAATGGCCTGGATTTGGTCCGATGCGCCGCGTGAGGGTACGCGGCCTACAAGGGCGCAGCAGTGACCTCTCATTAGCACCGTGGTTTTAGCCCGGTGTAGGAGATGATCGAGGCGGGCAAGCCGTTTTAACGGCTTTTGGACCAAAGGGGTAAACTGTTTGAAACAGTTTACCGGCCCGCAGCGCTTCCACTGAAATGCATCACTAGGCTGAATGCATTCTTGAAGTCCATAAGACTCTCTCAGTCAAGAATCTCCGCCATAAATACTGCGGGTCGCATACAAAGGATGCGATGAGGCTTTCTGCTTTCTGTTCTCTGTCCTCTGTTCTCTGTCCTCCGAATAGAGCCTCGTCACCTCGGCTGCTACCGTGTGTCGAGCGCGTTGCCCTCCTCTCAACCGCCCACCAACGGCACCAGCTTCACGAAAGAAACCTCGGTATCCACCTTGATCTCAAATTCCTGGTCCAGGCTCTCCGCCTGCTTGTCGCCGACTAATAAGAAAAAGCCGTTGCGCCCGAACGCATCGAGAGCGCGGTGGTATTGCTCCTGCCAGTCAATCTGGCGCCGGGCCTTGAGTTTGTAGCCATTGAGCACCCGTTCCGCGTTCGTGGGCTCGACGAGGCCGCGGAAGTATTCGGGCTGCTTTTGATTGTAATCCTGAACTTCCTGGTAGATGCGCGCGCGGATCAATTCGCGCACGGTCATGTGCTCGGTAAGACAATCCAGTGTGAACGTGTTTGTCTTCTTGCCGGCCGCCGTTTCGTCGTGGATGGTTAATGTAGCAGGCATACCTGCTGTATAGCAGTTCTTGCTGATGGATTCAACCGGGATCGCAAGGACGCAGGGGCCTGGGGGGCCTGGGGCGCACTTCAGATTCTTAGCGTGGCATCGCACGTAGCGCAGATTTCTAATCTGCTGTATCGCAGTGCTTCCAGCTTGCGAAGCGTTCGTGCGGTCGGCCGATTGGAAATCGGCGATACAGCAGGTTGGAAACCTGCGCTACTTTTCCGATGGCTTTCCAGCTGCCCGATGGAGCCGGGCTGAAAAGCCCGGCTCACCGGCAGCCTGGAAAGGCTGCCCTACTTCACAGTAGTTCTGTCTGCGCCACTAAGCCGCATCCGCCGCCTGGGCGAGTTGCGTGAGTGTCGCGAAGAATTGGGACGATTGGCCGACGAACAGGCCTGTCCGCGTCAGGAAGTTGACTGCGCCCATGGCCGCGCCCTCGGTTTCGGTAGGACGGACGATCGAGCAGACGGGGAACTTCCTGTCCAGGAACACGGTTGGCTCGGGCATAATGAGATTCGTTTGGAACGTTTCGCCTCCAAACGGCGGCGAATTCAGATCGGGAAATACAAGGCCATTGGTGGGGTCGGTTAACGGCGGTGCATTGCCAGCTTTATCCTGCCAGGTCTGGAAGTGCATCGCCTCAGTCGGGCCAATGCTCAGGAGGATGCGCAACACTTCCGGGTGAGTGACCCGCTGCGCAAGAGATGGATAGAGACTGGTCCCGCCTTGTTCGATCATGGCAAAATGAAAGCCGGCGGTGTTTGCTATGGCCTGAAGATGTGTAGAGGGCTTCTTTTTCGTTGAGCCGGCTGTGTCGGCATCGGTGCGCGGAATTGCCGGGAACTGGCCTTGGACCAGTCCCGGCACGGCTTGCGGGAAGGTATCGCCAAAATCCGGGTTCTTCGAGCCGCTGCGGTAACGCGTCCACCAACTGGTATCCACGCTCAGTTGCATCAGATTGGTGAGCCGGCCGATCTGCTGCGCGCCGCTGGCCTGGCTGCTGGGCAAAGTGCGGAAGCGATCCAAACTCACTGGAGCCACGCCGTTTGCCTGCAGGTAAGCATTGATGAAATCAAAATGCGTGAATTCATCCTCCGTGTTGTCGTGAACGTATTGCGCCATATCCGAATCGAGCACCGAGAGCGCGGTGGAATACAAGGCATTGCCGGTTCCACCGGGAACTTCGCTGTCTTGAATGCCGCCGAATTCGTTGTATTGCTGCCAGGCATCGGTCTCGATGATTTCGGCCGCCGCCAGAAAGCGCAAAATCGCTGCGTCACCTGGCGTGAGTCCGCCTGCACCTTTTGCTCTCCATGGAGTCAGGCTGACTGCCGCAGCTCCGGCTCCGGCCACGAGGCCCTTAACTAAGAAAGAGCGCCGATTCACGCTTGATGTCCGAAGTGCATCGTTACCGTCCTTCGTGGTTGCCCGGGTAGCTCCTTCGATTGAATTCACCGATCCAGTTTTCATGCTATTCATAATCCAACATTCCTTTCCTTTTACTACGTCCCGCACCTCGTTCGATATAAAGTGGGAGGAGCGAGTCGGCGCCTTGTTCCAGGCGCGGCAACGGACGGCTTCGCGTTCACTACCCGGGAGCGCGCTGGCCGGGCCCGCGTGTCAGGAACCAGTTGCTCTGGCCGGCAGGATGCGCTAATAGTCCTAGATTGAATGTCATCAATTTCATTGTTCCCTACCGTTACGAGGGCATGTGGGTGTTCGATGATCCGGGTGTTGGTCTGGACAAGGAACCGTTCGTTTCGGGCGCGGACACAATGATTGATGTTCTGGTGCGAGACATCCCAAACGCAGAGAAGGGTTTTCGGCTGCTGTTTTCACAGACACCATTTCCTGGATATTCAAACAAACTTGAATGGCGCCGGGAAGAATATGGCGGCAACTGGTATTTCTCTCCTGAGTTCAACATGGAAGGCTGGTTATGCCCGGCCCTATTTAAGTATTTCGATCAGGCCCCAAAGGAAATCTATGTGAAGGCAGAGCCGAAGGGCTAAGTCATGGTTTCATCGCGCATCAATCTGCCGAGTGATCGAAGGGTCTGTAATTTTCGAATCCTCCGCCAGCAGAAAAGCCTTGGAAAGAATAAGCGAGAGCATGGCGTCGCCTTCGAATGGAAGGATCACATCCCAGGAGTTTGGTGTAATCCTGCGGTCGGCCACGACGCAGAGATATTGGCTAGTCGGCTCCATGATGATGTTGCCGCTCCCGAAGTGAATGCGATAGGTGCGCTTCTGTCCACGAACGACCAGGAACCGATCCTCGAACGAACAAACACTGGCAATCTTTAGTTTTGGCACGAGTCCTTCAAGCGCGGCTCGCCTCGTCTGTGCGCTGAGGCCCAGTTCGCCGAACGCAAAATGGTGCCAATAATCCCTATGCCGCGCCTCGGGACCTCCATCCTGCCAGGTCGTATCGTTCCCGACCGAGGCAACGCCCACGAACAGATCCACATCCCTCATTGCTTCGCTGAAAATGAGCGCGGGCACCTCCGGCAACGGACTTGGTTCCCCGCTTGTTCCACGATAGAAGCGGACCTGGTCCGTCGAGATATATCGCACACCGCCGGAATCGCCATGCTCCTCACCAATCGCATTGACCCAGAACTCGATCCGCCATTCTTCTGGCAATTCGCGCATAGCTGCATCTCCACCACCCCCGTCCCTCGAGCAAGGAGAAGCAGCTCTTCCCAGCCAGCGCGGGAACCGGCTGCGCTTTGGGCCAAGGGCTCTTTCAACGCGGTCATCCAGCCGCCGTCTTCAACAAGATCGAGGGATTTATCGGGAAATGTAATCTGAGAGGCTTCCATTTCGTTCCGAGTGGACCCAACTGTAATCGCGTGTTTTCTGGTTCGTGTAAAGCACAAAGGCCTGTGGCGCATCCTTTCGGCCTGTCGCGCAGAGCAACGATCCAACTCGCACGACAGAGTCGTGCGCTCCGCCCGCCATTACTGAGGAGCCGTGAAAAAATCCAAAACCCATTTAGCAGCCAAGGTAACGAGGCTCTGAAATCCTTGTCCACGAGCAGGTTACAAAATTATTAGAGCCTCGTTACCTCGGCTGCTACAATTATTTCACACCTTCTGAGGCATTACGCTCCGCGTGCTTTTGGCGCTTTTGGCGTTGTCCGATTTTGCACGAGAATGTTAAAGTGGCAGCCCGATACACCGGCGGATTTTTTATGCCTGATCTAGATGACGGACAAACGGTTGAAATGCAAGGCTCGGGGGCCAAGCCTTACATCCTCAAGAACACCGGCGGAGTTTATTCGTGCAGTTGTCCCGCATGGCGGAATCAATCCATCGCCATCGAGAAACGCACTTGCAAGCATCTTCGAAAATTGCGCGGTGAGGCTGCGGAAGAGGCGCGCATCGGCGGCGCGCTGCCACAGCGTCCCGCGAAGGCGAGCGCCGAGGGCGATGGTGAGGACGGCGCAGGCCCACCGCTGCTACTGGCTGAGAGGTGGGACAACGCGACCGATCTGTCAAACTGGTGGATGAGCGAGAAACTGGATGGCGTGCGCGCATACTGGGACGGCAAGCAGTTCCTCTCGCGCCAGGGCAACATCTATCACGCGCCCGATTGGTTCATCGAAGGGCTTCCTGCTGTGCCGCTCGATGGCGAGTTGTGGATTGATCGCAGGAAATTCCAACGAACCGTCAGCATCGTGCGGCGTCAGGACAAGAGCGAATTGTGGAACGAAGTCCGCTTCCTCATCTTCGATGCGCCGGCTGCCAACGGAGCGTTTGAGGAACGACTCGCATTTTTGAAAGACGCGCTGGCGAAAGGCGGGGGGAAATTTGCAGGGCAACATACGCACGAGCGCTGCAAAGACCTGGAATCATTGCGCGCCGAGTTGGCGCGCATCGAATCGCTCGGAGGCGAGGGCTTGATGCTGCGCCAGCCAGGATCGAAATACGTCGCCGGACGTTCCTCGACTCTCCTCAAGGTGAAAAGCTTCCGCGATGCCGAGGCTGTCGTTGTTGGGCATCAAGCTGGTTCCGGCAGGCACAAAGGACGCCTGGGTGCGTTGCTGGTCCGCTTGCCGAACGGCACCGATTTCGCCATCGGCACCGGTTTCAGCGACCGCGAGCGGGAGAATCCTCCGGCTGTGGGCGCAACCGTGACCTTTCGCTATCAGGAACTCTCCGAAGCCGGCGTGCCACGCTTCCCAAGCTGGGTTGGCCTCCGCCATGACTCCGCTCATAAAGCGCTTTGAGTGATCCCTCCTCAACAACTCGCGCAAACAGAACCTCCTTTTCGGGTTGCGTTCCGGGTCTTGTTCCGGGTTTTCCTTCGGTAAAATGCGGTCTGCTCGGGTGTTCCGGGTCTTTTGGGGGGATAACCCCTGTCCACCAGCTATGGCAAATACAATGCTCGATAAAACCCACTGGTGCCGTTGGTCGTGCCGGTACCGGTGAACTGCCAGACTCCAGTGGAGTCCGAGGTATTTGTCGAAATGTTTTGCCAAAGGATGGGGGCAACCAGCGAGGGCGTGAATTGCAGGGCGTATTGATAGCCAGGGATGCCGGAAAAGCTAAGCGTGGTACTGCCGTTGGCGTTCCTCCGCACTGAGGAAAAAGCATCCCGCTGGTTGGTATAAGCACCGCTCAGGGCGAAAACGGCAGCACATGCGCTGGAATCATTTCCACTACCGAAGCCTAGGTCAACGCTGGTGACAGGACTGTTTGTATTCCAGACGCCGATGTCCACGGACAATAATCGCCGACCATTTGCCGATGTGTCGAGGTTTCCATTAGCGACATCTACCCGCCCATTGGCGGCCCATGCGGTGATACCGCTTCCGAACCAATCGGGAGAGACGAACGTGCCGGACTCGGTTGTCGTGTCGCTATGATGCACTGTGTAGTTGATATTGCCTGGACCGTGGCCCGCCGCGGTGAGGAATGAAAGCGCCCAAAAAGTATTGGGCGTGGCTAGAGTGATAGTGTGATTGTTCGAGGCATCCACGTAGCAGACGTCGTTTCCGACGTACGTGGGCGCCATTTTGTAGTGATGATCGCTTTGCGATTGGCTGGTGAATGCTGACCCGACGAATGGCACTCCTGTTCCGGGAGCAAAGGATGGCGTGGTGCTGTAACCCACTTCGTACCAGGACGCCCCCAGGTTGGCCGTTCCGCTGTCCATCGAGGCAGTGGTATAACTCTGCCCCACGAAGTGCTGCGCGCCGGCCTCTATCACCATGTCCTGGTTGTAGCCGGTGAACGAGATTGGGCTGAAGCCGCCGCCTGTGGAGCCGCTGAGTGCGAATAGGCAAGTATTTCCTCCGGAAGCGTAGATTAACGCAATGCTCGTTACTGGGCTGCTCGTATTGGTTAACGCAATGTCCTCCGAGAGCAGATAAGGGAAACTGCCCGCGCCATAAATCTGGAAGCTGCGGCTGGCTGCGTCCACGCGCCCGCCCACGGTCAGGGCTATTGTGCTGCTGGCAAACCAATCCGGGACAGTGAGACTGCCGATTTCAGATGTCCCATCGGCATGATTCACTACGTAGTTGTTCACCGCGGGGCCGTAGCCTGCGCTAGCCAAAAACGACAGGCCTGAACAGGCCGTTGGTGTTGTGAGGTTGAGAATCGCGCTGGACACCGCCGAGTTAATCAAAACTGCGTTATTGGCAGTGTAGCTCGAAGGCATCTTGTAGGAGTGATCAGACTGGGCGGAGCTTGTGATGGTTGAGCCGGCGGGCGGGAGTCCGATCGTGTTGTCAGCGGCATAATATCCGCGCTCGAACCACGTATTCAGCGTATTGGAGGTCCCGCTATCCACGCTGGCACTCGTGGCTGCAACCAAGGCCTCCTTTTCAATGATCATATCGAAGTTGTAGCTGTCAGCGGTGATCGGGACCGGCGAGATGCCGTACACACTCAGGGCCCCGGGATTTGTCACGACCGTCAAATGGGCCAACGGACTGGTCGCGGTGCCAACGTCGTTGCTGGCAAAGAGGCGGAACAAGTAACCGTTTTGAGAGGGAGAAACGGCGCTGAACGCAAGCGTTGTGTTTGTCTGTCCCTGTATTGTTGTGAAGGTGGCTCCGCCGTCAGCCGATTGATACCATTGCAGCAGGAGAGGATGAACGCCGGTCACACTGGCGAGGAAATGCGCCGCCGCGCCCGCGGGCACCGAGACGTTGGTCGTGAGCAAAATAATTTCGGGAGGCGCGATTGTTCCACCATAGAATTGGACGTTCCCAAAATCCAGATAGCTGCCGTTGTCTGTGCTTCCTGCGATTTGTCCGCCGGTTTTGATAACCTGAATATCCAGCGCCTGATTCGGTTCAACTGAAATAGGACTCTCGTAGCTTAGAGTAACCAGGTTGAATGTTCCCGCTGCATTGCCGCCGGCCAGCGCGTCCATATCTGAGCGCGATCCGGAAATTTGCGCGAGGACGTTGTTGTTGGCAGTCAGGGCAATCTGGTATCCGCCAAAGGTGCCGGAGTTGCGAACGCCGATGGCCACCGTGAGAATATAACGGCTGTGCGGAGCGAGCATGGCGGGCAATTGTGCGACCAGTTTGTCACCAGGCGTGTTGCCGTTAAAGAAAGCCACCTGCCGACTGCCCATGTTTGGCAGGATTCCGCCATACGGACCGTTGTCGTCGGCACCTGTGTAAAAGGTGTGGTCAGGGTTGTAATATCCTGCGCTGCCGCTGGAGCTTTCGACTTCGTTCATGTCAAAAGCTGTCCAACCGATCATAGGTGTGAACACAATGGTGCCGTCACTTAGCGGCCCGCCGGCGGTGAAGTCGCCGTTCTTGACCGCTGGTTTGCCGATGCCCAGCACGAGATCCACCCATTGGTTGGCGTGGTCGGTTAACCCCGCAGTGTTGAAGTGGATACCGTCGAGTGCGGACACTTCATTTTCCAAATGAAAATCGTCCGTGCGGGCACCGCGGACGACATTGGTAGTCTTGAAGGCGACTAATCGCTGACCAGCATTGACTTCGCACTCCAGATTGTATGTGCCGCCCGGCAAATACGACGCTTGCGCGACGCCCCACGGAATGATCCAGCCCGCATCGGCGCGAGATTGGGCGATGATCGTGTTCAGCATTGCCGCGTACGCCGAGGCCGGCGTTCCCATTTGAGCGTCGGATTCTCCCTGATGCCACAGGAACGCCTTGAAACCGTAAGCTGGAAAATTCGTCACGCCCGCCTGCAGGGTCGGATAATGCGAATTGGGCGTATTCGGCAGCCACGTGTCCAGGGCAGTTCCGCCATAGCCGGTGCAGACGATGCCGATCGGCACATGGAGAGCTGTGGCCAGGCGGCTGCCGAAATGCGGCCAGGGCGAACCGTTGCCGCCGCCGATTTCGCCGCCCGAGTTGTTCGGCTGGGGATCGTTGGCTAACGACCAGCGATTGGCGGCAATGAAAAGCGTCGAGACGTGGTCGTCCGTGACCTGCTGCGGATCCTGCCCGAAACTGCACGAGTTGGATTGGCCGCCTGTCACGTACACATCGCCGACGCCGACTTTTTCGACCACCAGGAGCGGGCCGAGCGGATTGTCCGATCCGTCGAATGCCTGCACCTCGATCCGATACCAACCTCCGGCCGTCACATTCGTGAGGCTTCCGCTAAAAGCACCAGTGACGTCCGGCGTCGCGGCCATTTGCCAGCTCGTACTTAGACCGTTGTCTCCGGCTCCCGACATAACGACCGCCCGCGCCTTGACGCTAGCAGCTCCCGGAGTCACGGTGCCGCTAATCGGAATATTGGCTACATTGTTCGTGTTCCGCTGGACCACCTGCCGCGCCACCGGCGATGTCAGGCTCGATGCCGCAGGATCTACATAAGTAAATGAAGCACTACCCAGATCACTTGCATTGCTGCCTGCGCCCGGTGTGGGATAGGCCGGGCTGGGATTTGTAGTGAATTCATAAATGGTGAACGCATTCACGTTCACGCTCACGCTTGAGGTCTCACTTCCCGCGTCGGCGTAAGGATCGCTATTTTGCGGCGCACCCACTGCGCCCAGTCCATTCAACTGGTAGGCGATGACTGAATAGTTGCCAGGGGGCAGTGTGAGCGGACTGTTCAAAGCAACATAGCGGAAGCCGTTTTTCAACGAAACAGAAGTCCCAACCGGGACAGTCACAGATGCCAACGGTGTGTGACTATTGCCCGAGTCACTAAAGAGCGTGACTGCGTGCGGCGAGGCCAGGCCTTGCCCGAGGTAATTATATACTCCCAACTCGATCACTTGAATGTTCGTCCCGACGACGGAGAAAGTATGGCCAATGTTCAGCCCGCTATTGTTAGCGTTTACGCCACGAGGGCCGGTGATCGGGCAGGAGTACGCTGTGACTTGCGCGTGACAGCGGAGGAGCGAAAAGGGTATCAGAAAGTACAGCGGAAGCCAACGGGCAACCCCAGGGGATGGTGTCATGGCCTCCTGTCGGTTATCGGACCTACACGGTCAACGGGGTTTACACCCCAGGCCGGCAGAAGAAGGGCAGGGGCCGGCCGACCTTGCCCCGCTTTACAATGCTGCTATCCTACTGTTTTAGTGCATTACGGACCTTCTCACTCTTCAGCACCGATAGCGCTTCGCTCTGGATCTTTCGTGCTCGGTCCTGGTCCCCCGTCTCTTTCAGAATCGTAATGATCGTGGTTACATCATCGGTAAAGATTTGCTCAAAGGCCTCCCGCGAATCTTCGCCTCCGCTTTGCTTAGCCCAACGCATGCCCTCCTCAAAGTTCTCCTTTGCGTGAGCAAATCGCACTTCCGGATCATGGAGATATTTTTTCGCGAGTTCATACTCTTTATTATCCACTAAAGCTGTCTGGGCCAAATCGTAAACCTTAGAGGCAAATTGTGGATTCGAGCCATCAATCTCCTTGAAGAGAACTACGGTTTTCACGGGCTGCTCCAAGTATTGATTAATGGCGACCACGTCGTGGAAGAGCTCCCGATTTTGCAGCCCGGTGCTTAAACTGCTGGCCTTCGCGTCTCTAATAGACCTGAGCTTTTCCAGCGCGGGCGGGTATTTCTGCCCCAGTTCCACCCAGTCTGCGAGCGCAAAAGAGAGCCTTACGCCATAATAGCTGGGACGCACACCCAGGGCATGGTTGTGAAACCAAACGTGTTTTTCTAATGCGCCCGCATAATCGCCAGACTCCGCCAAGCGCCGAGCGTCATCCAGGGCCTGTTCTGCTGCATCCCTAGGCACTCTGGTTTTGGCACACCCGCAGAGAATAATCAACGCCACCAGAGAACAGGTTCTATTGCCCGTTACCATCCACGATTTCTTCATGCCAATTCAAACTTACTGTCTGTGGTGTAGTTTGCAATCGGGTGCATCTACCTCAAATATGGCCGCACTGCTGCCTGCCAGATGGCATAGCCCTTGGCGTTCATGTGCAGGCGGTCGGGCAGAAAGATGTCCGGTTTGGGCAGTCCATCGGGGCCGAGCATGAGCGGGAAGACGTTGATGAAGTCAAAGCCGTGCTGGCGGCAGTAAGCCTCGGCTAGCTCATTCAGGTGTTTGACTTTCTCGACCTGAGCCCAGCGGCTGGGGTTTGGGGCGCTGGAGATGAAGGCGATCCGCGCATTGGGCAACTTCTCGTGAATGTGGGTAACCAGGGCAACGAAATCGCCATAGACGACCTCCGGTGACTTTCCGGCGTTGATGTCATTCCCACCGGCGTAGATGACTACCTGCCTGGGCTGATAACGGATAACGATTCGGTCGGCGAAATTCACCGAATCTGCCAGTTGCGAGCCGCCAAAGCCGCGATTTACGACCGGGAGCCCTGGAAATGCGGCGGGGAGACCGCTCCACATCCGAATGCTGGAGCTGCCGAGGAAGACGATGCAATTTTTGGGCGGGGGATTGGTTTTGTCGCGGGCTTCAAGGGCGGAAATCTCCTTCTCCCATTTAGCGGAGTTGTGAGTAGCGAGTGAGTTGGGGGGAATGGTTTGGCAGCCGGTGGACAACAGACCCAGCAACGCCAGCGGAGCAAAAAGCTTCGAAACCATCGCAAGAGGCAAAGCTCCACGTAAAGAGCGTACCGGACCCGGAGTAAGCGGTCCCTTCACCGACGCCATTTCAAGCATGTGGAAACTAGCACAGACAAACACGCTTCAAGCATCCTTATGCTTGAGCTGAATCTCCTGAATTTCGCTGAAAGGGATAAGGACTTCGTGTGAAGCAGTCCCTTCGTGCACTTCCAGATGTAAATCATTGGCGGCAATTCGAGCGATGCGTTGTCCCACGTATTGACCGCGCGAGGTCTTCATCAACAGGACCATGTCCCGTTCGGCATCCCTTCTAACAACGCCGAAGAACCCGGGAAATTTCGTTTCGAAGAAGCGGCGATTGAAGGTGAACTGCCCGCGCTGAAACCTGACTGTCTCCGGGTGCGCTGGTTTGGCAGGTTCTGGTGCGGCTGCCGCCAGGTGCAGGCCGGTAGGGTGCTCAGCGCCCGCAGCCTGCATTGGGTTGACAGCTTCGGCTGCGGCTGCCGCGGGAGCAGCCTGGGGCTCGGGCTGCCAGGTTTCCGGAGGAGGAACTTTGGTGGGAATGGATAGAAAAATGATCGGACCGACGATCGGCGCGGCGGCGGATACGCCGCAGACCAGGGCAGGGGATTGAGCGCGGAAAATGGCTACTTCGTAAGCAGCGTAAAGATTGCCGGCATAAAGCAATAGCAGGATCATAAGTCCCAGGCCGGAGGAGAACATGGCGCCAAAAAGAGAGTGGGCCGGCTTTGTCCGATCATCCAGGGGCGGTGGCACTTTGACCTCAACTTCCGTCTTTTTGCGGTGCTCTTCGCGGGGAACTTCGATGAATGGCTCAACGAACGCCTCCAGCTTCTTATTGGCCATTAGCTTTTTGAGCGTGTCCTGTGAGAAACTGGCCCAGGATACCGTTTCATATTCGTTTTCTCCAGTTTTAATTTTGACTCCGATATCAGTGGCAGAGGAAGGCAGGAGTTCGCCTGTGAGTTCCTTACCATCTGTAAGCGTGAATGTCTCAGCTCGAACGGAGCCGATCAGGAACACCACCGCGAGAAGCGCGGCAATAACGAAGAGTTTTCGCACAATGGAGTGGTGGATAGCAAATTAGGAAAGGGAAGGAAATAAGAAAAAGCTTCAAACTTCGAACATCAAACTTCAAGCTTCAAGCTAAGCCTCTTTCCAAAGCAGAATGAGATCCGGTTCATCCGCACGGAGAGACTTGATCTCAACCGTCTTGATGGGCCTCCAGTTGTAGTGTGACATTGTGAGCTCCGGATGCTGTCAAAGCTTGCGCCGAAGTTTGAAGATTGAAGTTTGCCTGAAGTTTGAAGTTTGATTTTTGAAGTTTCTTGCCACTGGATCGTGAGTTACTTTCCAGACCGTTGAAAATCTCCATCATTGTCCCGGCTTACAATGAAGAGCAGTTGATCGGTGCAACACTGCGCCAGATTACGGCTGCCTCGGAAGCGTTTGCCCGCAGGGGATGGGAGACAGAACTGATCGTATGTGACAATAATTCCAGCGACCGCACAGCCGAACTGGCCAGGGCAGCCGGGGCGCAGGTCGTATTTGAGCCGATTAACCAGATAGCGCGGGCGCGCAACCGGGGTGCGGCTGTGGCTTCCGGTGATTGGTTTGTTTTCGTGGATGCGGATTCGCGCCCCACTATTGAACTGTTTTCAGATGTAGCGGGTCAGATCGAGGCTGGCCGGTGTATCGCCGGAGGCTCGACCGTAAGACTTGAATCTGATTCACGCACTGCCCGAGTGGTTACTCGGATTTGGAACGCGATCAGCCGGACCTGGACCCTTTTGGCTGGCTCATTTATTTTTTGCGAAGCGGAAGCGTTTCGAACCGTCGGCGGTTTTAACCAGGAGTTGTTCGCGGGCGAGGAACTGGACCTTACCCAACGGCTCAAAGAACGGGCTCGAGACCAGCGCAAAAGCCTGGTGGTTCTGCACCGGCATCCGCTGGTGACTTCGGCGCGCAAATTGCGCCTTTACACCTGGCGCGAGCACTTGCGCTTGCTTCGAATGGCTTCCTTCTCGCGACGCAAAACCCTCGCCAACCGCGAAGCGTGTTTCATGTGGTACGATGGACGGCGATAACAAACACCAAACACCAAACACCAAACACCAAACACCAAACACCAAACACCAAACACCAAGCTCCAAGCTCCAAAAGCAGTTCACCGGCAAAAAAATCCGAAATCCGAAATTTTCAGCTTGGTTACTCATCCGTTACGCTACTTTCGGATACTCTCGAATAGTATCGGATCGCACTGTGAACGCGCGTTGCCGGTTTGAGATTTGAGGTTTGGAGTTTCTCTGGTGTTGGTGTTTGGTGTCTGGTGTTTGCATCTGATGTTAGATTCCAGCGTTTGCATTTCACGTTTGTTCCCACTTGCCAATTCTGTGCTCGGCTAGTTTAATGCGCGCGTGTTACAGCAGCAGACATTGAGCAGTCCTGCGGCATTCTCAGGGGTCGGTTTGCACAGCGGCAACCCGGTCACCATGACTTTCCTGCCGGCCGGGCCGAACACTGGCGTTCGGTTTCGTCGAGTTGACCTGGAAGGCAAGCCGGAGATCGAGGCGCGCGTCGAGAATGTGGTGGAGAATAACCGTTCGACGACACTGGCCAAGGGCAACACTCGTGTTCATACCGTCGAGCACGTGCTGGCCACCTTCGCAGGTTACGGCATAGATAACGCCATCGTCGAGCTTGACGCGAATGAGCCGCCCATTGCCGACGGCAGCGCGCGGGAGTACTGCAAAATGGTCCAAAGCGCAGGCATCGTCGCCCAGAATGAACGGCGGGACGCTTTCGCGGTCACCACGCCGATCGAATTGGAGATGGGCGAGACGGTGATGACGCTTTTCCCTGACGACGTGTTTAAAATCTCCTGCACCAGCTCAGATCGTGATGGCCGATTTACTCAATTCCATAGCCTCGAGCTGTCTCCAAAAGCGTGGGAGAATGAACTGTCAGACGCGCGCACCTTCTGCTTCTTCGAGGAGATTGAATACCTGATTTCCAATGGATTGATTAAAGGCGGCACGCTGGAGAATGCGGTGGTGATTCGCGATGACGCCGTTCTAACGACTGAACCGTTGCGCTATCCCGATGAATTTGTGCGCCACAAAATGTTGGATATCCTGGGGGACCTGGCGTTGCTCGGCCGGCCTGTTCATGGGCATCTTATCGCGGTTAAACCCAGCCACGCCGCCAATTGCGAACTGGTTCGCCGCATTGCTGCTCAGGCCCGTGGCCCTGTCACAAAGGCCCAAACCTTTGCTCCTCCACCGCCTGCTCCAGTAAAGGTGCCCGCGACTGGCACGGACGGCGCCGGGGAAGCGACCGCTGGGCACAGTTCGGCGATGGAAGTGTGCGCGGTCATGAAACTGCTCCCGCATCGTTACCCTTTCATGATGGTGGACCGCATCATCAAGATTGATGGTCCTCAGATTGTAGGGGTAAAGAACGTGACCATCAATGAACCCTACTTCCAGGGGCATTTTCCTGGTCACCCGATCATGCCCGGCGTGCTTCAATTGGAAGCCATGGCGCAAGTGGCAGGCATCGTGATGCTCAAGCGGGCAGAAAAGGAAAATCAAATCGCCTACTTTATGTCCGCCGACAATGTCAAATGGCGCAAGCCGGTTTATCCAGGGGACACACTGAGCATCGAAGTCGAATTGACCCGCATGCGTGGCGCCATTGGCCGGGCCAAAGGTGTCTGCAAAGTGCGGGGCGAAGTGGTGAGCGAGGCGGAGGTCACGTTTATGTTGAGGGAGCCGTGAGGTGATTGCCAATTGCCGATTTCCAATTGCTAATTGGTGGGAAGCGAGCCGGAACCTTAATGCAAACAACCGCATCACAATCTCGACGTGCGCGTGGAACGCGCCCGGACGCCATTGCAGCCGACAAATTCTATCTGATCAAAAATCTTTCCATGCTCAGAGCGACGTATCAGATACGACTCCTTACGTTCTTCGCGAATAAATCGGGCAAACGGCTCGTTCTCAAGGTCCCGAAAGGCTGTCAATTTGCTCCATCTCTTCACCAGCTAATAAAATCAACTGGCGCAATAATTGTACGAGAGGATCTCTAATGGGCCTGTATCTCTGCATTTTTGATGGGGAGGAAGAACTTGATGGTATAGAGGTCGGGAGCTATGCCGATTACAATACTTTCCGGGACTATATCGTACATGAGCTGGAAGAGGGAAAGGCAGGCTCTCGCTTTCCAACCTTGGTGATGCATTCAGATTGTGATGGGGAATGGTCGGCGGCTGATTGTGGGAAACTCAAAGATGAACTGGCTGAGATCGCTGCGGCTTTGAGGCAGCGTCCGGCAGTCCCGTTTTCCTCAGAGTGGCAGAAAACGGCTGCCGAGTCAGTTGGGCTTAAGCCGCAAAATGCTTTCGAATCCTTTGTTGACGTTGATGGTGAGCTTCTGCTCGGGCGCTTGCAAAACCTCGTGCAGAATGCATTCGATCGAAAACTGCCGATTTTATTTCAGTAGCTACTCACGAACTGAGGCGGCCTGACATATAGGATGCAAGGAAAAGCCATGATTCACCCAACTGCCGTCATTTCTAGAGGCGCAGAGATTGGCCCTGAATGCGAAATCGGGCCTTACTGCGTGATTGGAGAGCACGTGAAGTTGGGGCCGCGGTGCCGGCTACATTCGCATGTAGTGATCGGCGGACACACAACGCTTGGAGCGGAGAACGAAATCTATCCTTTCGCAAGCATCGGGCTTAAGACGCAGGATTTGAAATGGAAAGGTGGACTAACCCGTACCGAGATAGGCGATCGCAACACGATTCGAGAGTGTGTCACCATTCATAGTGCCACTGGTGACGGCGAAGCTACGGTGATCGGTTCACGCAATAATATTCTGGCGGGAAGCCATATTGGGCATAACGCGACAATTGGGAACGGGATCATAGTTTCCATGGCGGGCCTTGCCGGGCATGTGACCATTGAAGATTTTGCGCTGGTGGGCGGTCTCTCGGCGGTGCACCAGTTCGTCCGGATTGGGAAGATGGCCATGATAGGCGGGTGTTCCAAGGTGATGCAGGATGTTTTGCCTTTCATACTCACGGATGGCAATCCAGCGGTGGCTCGCGGAGTGAACAAGGTGGGACTCGACCGCAACGGCGTCTCTTCCGACGCACAGTTTGCTTTACGCCAGGCATTCAAGATTCTATGCCGGCAGGGTTTGACCACCCCAAATGCTTTGGCAAAGATTAAACAGGAAGTGCCGTCCTTGCCTGAGGTGGCGCATTTGCTGTCATTCGTGCAGTCGAGCCAACGTGGCTTTT
Source organism: Verrucomicrobiota bacterium (assembly GCA_003176045.1). Lineage (GTDB taxonomy): Bacteria > Verrucomicrobiota > Verrucomicrobiia > Limisphaerales > UBA8199 > PSRM01. The sequence continues at coordinate 35,401 of PSRM01000324.1, forward strand.
GCGGCTAATCGCAAACCTGCGTAGAAGGTGAAACACCAAACACCAAACACCAAACACCAGAGAAACTCCAAACACCAAAATCCAAACGCGCACGAACGGCTTTGGTGTTTGGAGCTTGGTGTTTTTTTGGTGTTTGGTGTTTGGTGTTTGGTGTTTCCGGCGTAGGGGTATGGTCCAGCCGCCTCCTCTTCAACCCGGCACTCTCTACCTGGTCGCTACGCCCATCGGGAATCTCGAGGACATTACACTGCGGGCCCTGCGCACACTACGGGAATGTGACCTGGTGGCGGCGGAAGATACACGCCGAACGGGACAGTTGCTCAAGCATTACGAGATCTCAAAACCGCTGCTGAGTTATTTCCAGTTCAATGAGGCCAGGCGCAGCGACGAGTTACTTGAGCGCCTGAAGCGTGGCGAAAAAATCGCGTTAGTCACTGATGCCGGCAGTCCCGGGATCAGCGATCCTGGCCAACGCGTGGTCGCGGCTGCAATAGCCGCAGGTTTGCGCGTGGAGCCCGTGCCTGGCCCTTGCGCGCTGATCGCCGCGCTTACCGCAAGCGGTTTGCCGACAGACGAATTCCATTTTATCGGATTCCTGCCGCACAAATCCGGGCAGCGCCGAAAGCAGCTCGAATCTTTGAAGGGCTACGCAGGCACTCTGGTCCTCTACGAGTCTCCATATCGAATCGAGAAGCTGCTGGAGGAGTTAAATGAGGTCTTTCCTGATCGGCAAGTGGTGCTGGCGCGTGAACTGACCAAAAAATTCGAACAGTTTCTGCGCAGATCGCCTTCTGAGTTGCTTGCCGTGGTTCGGGAACGGCGACTCAAAGGCGAATTTGTGGTGCTGGTTGGTGAAGCGGAGGAGAAAATTTAACCGCGGATCACGCGGATGGCGCGGATGACCAGGTGTATCCGCGTCATCCGTGTAATCCGCGGTTAAACAGTCTTTTCAAAATTGCCTTTGCCGTAGCCCGAACTTATGTTCTGATCGTTGGCTAATTTCCAATCCAATCCAGGTGGCGCAGGGCAGGGGCGAATGAAGACATTCCTCAAAAGTTGGATCATCAATACCTTGGCAGTTCTGGTGGCCGTGCGGGTTGTTCCGGGGATCAAATTCACTGATAACAATTTCTGGACGCCATTCATCGCGGCACTGGTGCTCGGCATTTTGAATGCGTTCATTCGCCCGGTGCTGATGTTTTTGGCGCTCCCGCTTCTGCTCGTCACGTTGGGGCTATTTACTTTCGTGATTAACGCCCTTTTGCTCTGTGTCGTGAGCTTGCTGCTGAACGACTTCAAAGTGGATGGCTTTTGGGCCGCTTTTTGGGGTGGGTTGGTGATAAGCATTGTATCCGGCCTGCTGAATGTTTTGACGGGTTCAAGCCGTTCGAGGATACGCATCGAACGACACCGCAGACCGCCAGACTCCGGTTCGAATGGCGGTGGGCCGGTGATTGATATATAGAGTAGGGCGGGGGTTTGAATCTAAATAAGTTAATTGGGTTAAATAGGTTAAATGGGGAACGCCCACTTTGGGAATGGGGCGCTATTAACCTGACTGCCCTGAGGGCAGGCGAGACGCCTGCCCTACTTTACTGCCGCTCGTACTCGCCTTTACCAACCCGTTTCAGCACGGTGAAGCCGGCCTTTTTGGCGTCGGAGATCGAAAGCGCCTTTGGAGAATTAAACGAAGAGAAAACTTTGCGAACCGGCTTTTTGCAAGCAGGGCATTTCGTCAGCGGGGCCGCCGAAATGGGCCGGCGCAGCACGAATTTACCCCCGCAAACCGCGCAGTCACCTTCGCAAAGCTCGTATTCGTACAACGGCATTCAAATGAGTCCGAAATCCGAAGTCCACATTTCGAATTCGAAACCTAGGTCCCAAAATTGGACCGATAGCGCACAAAGTCAAGCAGAGCCGGAGCGCCGAACTCCGTGTCTGCGCATCTTGATATCACCGCCCTGGTTGGCAGAGGCCGCTGGGGAGACGGAGCGCGGCATTTATGCCGCTTTACGCCCCGAACGCGCGGAAGCGGCCGGGTTATCAGGCCCGCTCATCGCGTTACGGACGTTCATAAATGCCGCGCTCCTGCACGGTGGCAGCATCAGATGCACCCACTCCGTTTCGGCGCGACTCCGTCCAGGAAATTGCTGGCGCATTATTGAACGACTCGCCAGACCAGCGGCGCAGGCCGCGGGCGCTTGGGAGAAATTTGGAAGGCAGACTGGAGTGCTGAGCATGCTGTAGTTGCATCCGCTCGAGTGTCGGCGTGAACTCGAGCAAGCACGGCGCCTTTTTGTATTGCTTCGCCCGGTTTAGCGAGCCGATCCACCCCAACGTCGTAAGATATGACAGAATCTTTCGACAGTCGGCCTCCTCCGAGATCCCGAACCACCTGGCCGATGATGCGAGCGTCACAACGCACAAGGAATCCGGCTCTGTGCGCGTGAATCTCAGCGATAACGGAAGCAGTATGATCTCGCTCAAGCTTCCGTTGGAAAACAGACAGATCAGCGCCTTGGGCCGCGAGCATCTCATCCCACTTCCGGCGAGGCGCTCCCGAATCCAGGCAATCTTCAGCTCGTCGGCGGCCGGCGTCGTAGTTCGGCGCCTTCCGCGTAAGCACAAGCAATTGCGCGGCGCTGGCAAGGACGATCGAACGAAGATCTTCTAACTTTGAACTTTGAACTTTGAACTTTGAACTTTGAACTTCGAGACACTCGACCGCCTCTTTCACTTCAAGCCAATTCCCCGCGGCGCGGCCCAGCGGGGTGTCCATGTTCGTGAGCAGGGCCCGAGTGCGCACGCCGCACTGGTTGCCAAGCGTCACCATGGCATTAGCTAGAGCGAGCGCCTGGTTAGGTTCGGGCATGAAAGCAGCCGCGCCAAACTTTACGTCAAGAACGAGCGCGCTCAGCGACTCCGCGAGCTTCTTCGACAGAATCGAAGCCACGATCAGCGGAATCGAAGGCACCGTGCCCGTGACGTCACGCAGCGCATAAAGACCTTTGTCTGCGGGTACCATGCGGTGGGTTTGACCGCAAATAACACAGCCGACCTTTTGGACCATTTGAATGATGCGTTTTGAGGGCAGCGAAGTTTTAAAACCGGGAATAGAGTCCAGCTTATCTAGCGTGCCACCGGTGATGCCCAACCCACGGCCGGAGATCATCGGGACACGAAATCCAAGGCAGGCGAGCAGGGGAGCTAGTGGCAGCGAGACTTTGTCGCCGACGCCGCCAGTTGAATGTTTGTCCACTAAAGGGCGCCGATCGGAGGGGAACTCCAGCTTCTCTCCGGAATCGCGCATCGAGAATGTAAGCGCTCGCGTTTCAGCCGTGTTCAGGCCCCGGAAATAGACCGCCATCAAGAAGGCCGCAATTTGGTAGTCAGGAATCTGGCCGCCGGTGTATGCCGCGATGATGTCCTCAATTTGCTTTGTGGTTAACACCTGGCCATCGCGCTTGGCTTCGATTAGGGAAAGGAAGTTCAAATGTAATGCCGGGATCTTTAACCGCTAATCTACGCTAATAATCGCTAATCCGAAAAAAATTAGCGTTTATTAGTGTGGATTAGCGTTACAGTCAGCCAACAAACTTTTTCGCGATCAGGCTCGAATTGTGCCCACCGAATCCGAATGAATTATTGACCACCGCGGTGACCTTCATCTGGCGAGCGGTGTTCGGCACGTAATCCAGGTCGCATTGAGGGTCGGGGTGCTCGTAATTGATCGTCGGCGGGGCCACATCGTTCGCGATGGCTTTGGCGCACGCCACCATCTCGACCGCGCCGGCTGCGCCAAGCATGTGGCCCGTGGCGCCTTTGGTCGAGCTGACCGCTAGCTTTCGTGCATGAGGACCGAAAACAGTTTTGATCGCCTCGGTTTCGGCAACATCTCCTTGCGGCGTGGAGGTTCCGTGAGCGTTGATGTAGGAAATCTGCTCCGGGTTCAACTCCGCATTCCGCAAGGCGGCAGCCATGCAACGGGCAGCTCCGCCCCCACCGGGCGGTGGCGCAGTCAGATGGTGAGCATCGGCCGTATTACCATAGCCGGCGAACTCGGCATAGATGCGCGCCCCACGGGCTTTTGCGTGTTCCAATTCTTCGAGCACGAGCACGCCAGAGCCTTCCCCCATCACGAAGCCGTCCCGTTCCTTATCGAAGGGACGCGATGCCCGTTTTGGCTCGTCGTTCCGGGTGCTAAGCGCTTTCATGGCGCAAAAACCGCCAATTCCTATCGGCACAACCGTAGCCTCGGCGCCGCCGGCCAGCATGACCTTGGCATCCCCCATTTTGATGGTTCGCCAGGCCTCACCCAGTGCGTGGTTGGCAGTCGAGCAGGCCGAGCAGGTCGCGAAATTCGGTCCGCGAAGTTTGAAGAAAATAGAAACCATGCCCGACGCCATATTCAATATGAGCATAGGGATCATGAATGGGGATAGACGGCCTGGCCCTCGGTCCAGCAGCACCTTGTGTTGCTCAGCTACCGTTTCGAGTCCGCCGATTCCTGAGCCGAGGAAGACCCCAATTTCATCCAGATCCTCTTTGTTCAAGTCCAGGCCGGAATCGCGCAGGGCCTGCCAGGCAGCATAGACGCCAAATTGACAATACCGGTCGGTGCGCCGGACTTCCTTTGGAGACGGAAAAGCGGGGATGGGATCGAAATTCTTGACCTCAGCGGCTATTTTGCAGTCGTAGCTGGAGGCATCGAACCGCGTAATTCGGTCTATGCCGCAAGCCCCCGCCACCAGGTTGGACCAAAACGTCTCGGCGTCGTTTCCCAGTGAAGAAACGACTCCCAAACCAGTGATAACGACCCTCCGTTGCGACCAATTGCCGGGCATAAAAATCAAGCGGGACAGCGAGTGCCCCGAAGCAACCGGAGCCAGGCTGCCCCGTTAATGTAAACCCACACGCTTACTTCAGGCGTTCCTCGATGAAATTAATGACATCGTCAACGCTTTTAAGGTTTTCCACCTTGTCGCCCACGTCAATGTGGAACTTTTCTTCCAGCGCCAGCACCATGTCCATCAAATCGAGGGAATCCGCTCCCAAGTCGTCCACCAGTCT
>PSRM01000042.1 GCA_003176045.1 Verrucomicrobiota bacterium
CAAACAGCAAACACCAAACACCAAACACCAAACACCAAACAGCAAACACCAAACACCAAACACCAAACACCAAACACCAAGCTCCAGTGAAACACCAAACACCAAACACCAAATGCGCACGCTTATGTCAGACAATCCCGGCCCAACTCCAGTTCTGTGCGCCTTGGCTATCGCCACATAAAGGCACCATACATGGTGGGAGGACAGGTACGAAGGTCTTTGGCTACATGAGTCTGGGCAACCGGGATCCTTACGTATTCCTCCATGCAGGACATGAGACACGTGGGATCCGTACAGTGCAGATCCCTACTCGATTGAAGCCAGGAGCTTGTTATTCCTTTGGTGTTTGGTGGTTGGTGTTTGGTGTTTGCGCTTTGGTGTTTGGTGTTTGCGGCTTTGCCGCGGCCGCGCCGGCGCCACCCAGCTTTCCGCTTCTCACTCACAAAGCCGCGCTGGATGACTGGCGGGGCGATGCGCCGGGGGTCCGGCGCCTGATCACGGTCGAAGACCTGCCATCGCCCGGCGCCACACCCTCGGCTGACAAAGGCCCGCACATGGTGTCCCGCCCTGCCAGTGCATGGCCTAAAGCGCCACCGGGCTTCGAAGTAGATCTGCTGGCCGAAGGGTTTAAGAATCCCCGCAAAATTACCACAGCCCCTAATGGCGACTTTTTCATTGCTGAAGGCTCGGCAGGCCGTGTGAAGGTTTTGCGGCATACGCGGGCCGGTAAATCGGCCAATGAATCCATGACGATCACATCCACTTTCGCAGAGCACTTGCATCAGCCATTTGGGATCGCGTTCTTTCCGTTGGGGTCAAAGCCCCGTTTTGTTTATGTCGCGAACACTGACTCTGTCGTTCGCTTCGATTACGAAAATGGAGACCTCAAGGCCCGGAGTGAACCGCAGCCCATTGTGCCATCCATCCCGGGAGGCGGCCACTTGCGAGGCGGCGGCCATTGGACCCGCGACCTGGCCTTCAGTCGGGATGGAAAAAAACTGTTCGTCTCAATCGGTTCGCACTCGAACGTGAACGATGATTCCGAGGAAAAAGATCGTGCGGACATATTCGAACTCAATCCTGACGGCTCGGATTTCCGAATTTACGCCTCGGGTATTCGCAATCCCGTCGGGCTCGCCATTGAGCCCAATACGGGTGAACTTTGGGCGTCGGTGAATGAGCGCGATGGGTTGGGAGACGATTTGCCCCCGGACTATATCACGCGCGTGCAGGAGAACGGCTTTTACGGCTGGCCGTGGTATTACATCGGCGGCCATCAGGACCCGCACCACGCAGGGAAGCATCCTGAATTGGCTGCAAAAGTGATTGTGCCGGATGTGCTGATTCAATCGCACTCGGCCACCCTGTGCATGACCTTTTACAACGCCCGCCAATTTCCGGCGCGTTACCGGGGACGCGCCTTTGCCGCTGAGCATGGGTCCTGGAACCGTGCCCACCGGACGGGCTACAAAGTCATTTCGGTTCCTATCGAGAAGGGGCGCGCCAGTGGTGAGTACGAGGATTTCCTGACTGGGTTTGTGACGGAATCGGGCGATGTCTGGGGTCGGCCAGTGGGCGTGGCGGTGGATCTCGATGGCTCGCTGGTTGTCACAGACGACGGCGGGAATCGGGTGTGGCGGGTGAGGTACACGGGCAAGACACGATAAAGTCCTGGAGCCCCGAATTCGTTGTAAGCAGATCAAGGTTAGTTCCACGGCGCTGAAAAGCGCCGTGAACCGGCAGGCTGGAAAGCCTGCCCTACGGGTTTGAGGCCAAACAGGTTTGACCGCTCCCAAACGGGGTTTTCACACAGCAAAAAAAGCCCATTCCTGGCCAAAATCGGAGAAGTAAGAATAATCCTCCACTTCTAACTTCAACTCGAGAGCTTATTTAATGAAATTCCATGAAAGAGCAAGAGACAGATGTTCTGATTGTTGGCGCGGGGCCGGTTGGCCTTCTGACCGGCCTCTTGCTGGCCCAGGCCGGAATTCGCATTCAAATCATTGATCGCGAAGAGCGCGTGGCCGCGCGAAGCTATGCCTGCGCCCTTCACCCGGCTTCACTGGCCATTCTCAACGGCCTTGGCCTTGCCGAACCATTGATCGCAAAGGGTCGCCGCATTCCGGCGCTGGCCTTTTATGAAGGCACCAGCCGCTGCAGCCAGGTCACCCTCGCCGATTCGGGAGAGGAGTTCCCCTTTCTGCTCGCGTTGCCGCAAAGCGAGTTGGAGTCGGCCCTGGAGCGAAAACTTCGCGAACAGTCCGGCGTTTCGGTTCGTTGGAATCACCGGTTCGACAAATGCGAGGATGGAGAGGAAGACGTGGTTGCGTTGGTCGAGCGGTTGGGCGGAACGGGCACTGGTTACATCGTGCCGCACTGGGAAACGATGGTTATGAAACGCCTCGCTGTTCGCGCGCGTATCCTAATCGGCGCCGACGGCCATAACTCGCTGGTGAGAGAACGCCTGGGACTGGAGTATGAGCCGTTGCGTCCCCGGCAATCCTTCGCCGTGGTTGAGTTTACCGCGGATTCGGAAGGTCACGATGAAGTACGCGCCGTCCTGGACGACGAGACCACGAACGTTTTGTGGCCGCTGCCGCAACATAAGTTTCGCTGGACCTTCCAACTGACCAAAACTGAGGTTCCTTCTCCGTTTCCGGAGAAAGCTCGGGACCCCTTCCGCTTCGCTGCCACGGAAATGCAGGAGCAGATGCGCAATTGGCTCGAACGCGTCATTCGGCATCGCGCGCCCTGGTTCCGCTCCGCCATCAAAGACATTACCTGGTGCACACAGGTTTCGTTTCAGTCGGCGCTCGCGAAAAGCTTCGGCCGGGGCCGATGCTGGCTGGCTGGCGATGCCGCGCACCAATCCGGGCCGGTCGGAGTGCAAAGCATGAATATCGGCCTGCTCGAGGCTCAAGCGCTGGCCACGGCAGTAAAAAGGGTACTGCTCGATGGAAAACCGCTTGAACAATTGTCAGAATACAACCAGCAATGCCGGCACCAGTGGCGCGGCTTGTTTGCTCTGGATGGCGGATTGCAACCCGGCGCTCAGGCCACCGCCTGGGCTCGCCAACGCGCCGATCGTATCCTGCCTTGCCTCCCGGCCTCTGCCGAGACCTTGTCTCGTCTGGCAGCTCAGCTCGGACTCCAACTCGCAGAAAAAATTAAAGCTCTCGCCCCCGCCGCCTGATCAGGCGCCCACAGAATTGTGATAACGCACGAATCAACAAGGCCCGGTTGAGCCGCGACCGAAATAAAAGATAGATGATAAAAGATAGAAGAAATCGAGGACGAGAACGAGGACGATAGGAGAATGCAGGACTATCTCCCCTGTTCTCCATGTTTCACGTTTCACGCATCACGCCCGCCCTCATCTTCTTCACCGCCGCCCTCAGGTTCCGATGCGCAAAAAGCCCGGTGCCGCTGATGAAGGTGTCGGCGCCGGCTTCTGCACATTCGGCCGCGGTTTTGAACTCTATACCCCCATCTACTCCGATGCGGTAGTTCAGCTTCTTTTGCTCACGCCATTCGCGGGCTTGCTGCACCTTCGTGAGCACCTCGTAAATGAAAGCCTGTCCGCCAAAACCAGGATGAACCGTCATAACGAGCAGCGAGTCAATCCGTTCCAAGTAAGGCAAAACATGAGAGATCGGAGTCTCCGGATTGATCGCAAGACTGACTTTGCGGCCTAGAGATTTGATTTTCCAGATCAAAGGCGTCACCGCCTCGCCAAGCTCGACGTGAATGTTCATCTGGTCCGCGCCGGCTTTTGCGAATGGTTCGAGCAAAATCTCCGGCTTCGCGCACATCAAGTGGACGTCGAAGAAAAGCTTGCTCAGCGGGCGAACCGTTTTTACTACGGCTGGACCGAAGGAGATGTTCGGCACGAAATGGCCATCCATGATATCCAGGTGCAGCCACTCAGCGCCAGAGCGTGACACCCGCCGGGTTTCGCTGGACAGCCGGCCAAAGTCCGCGGCTAAAAGGGAAGGAGCGATGACCGGGCCCATTTCGAATTTTAGATTTTAGATTTTAGATTGCAGATTGGACGGAAGGTTGGGAAGCGGCAGGAGATAGTCAATAAGGAAAAAAACGAAAGCGCCGGAATACGGCGCACTCCAAACGCTTCGCGAATTCATGAGCGCGTCTTGCCGCGCGGAGCGTTTGGAGCGCGGACATGTGCGCGCACTCCAAGCCGGATTCCTTTACGCCGTGGCCGGCGCGGGCGTTCCCAGACCCGGCAGCGTGGGCGGGGCCGGTTTGCCCGGCAGTTCGGGCAGGGGCGTCCCGGCCGGCGCTCCGAGCGGAGCCTCGACATGCGGCGTGGGCGGTGGTGGTGTGAACTTGCCGGTGCGCACGATCTCCTCAACCTGCGCCCCATCCAGTGTCTCATACTCCAAAAGCGACTTGGCGATCAGCTCCAGTTTGTCGAGATTCGTCGTGAGGATGTTCTTGGCGATCTTGTAGGCATCATCAATGATGCGCTTGACTTCCAGATCAATGTCCTGTGCCGTGGATTCGCTGTACACCTTGGCGCGCCCCATCTCGCGCCCGAGAAAAACGAATTCGTCATCATCGCCGTAGCGGACCATCCCGAGGCGATCGCTCATGCCCCACTGCGTCACCATGGCGCGCGCCATGTTAGTGGCTTGCTGAATGTCTCCCGCTGCCCCGCTGGAAATGTCCCCGGAGACGATTTCCTCGGCGATGCGGCCCGCCATCATGACGGCGATCATATCCAGCATTTCCTTGCGGCGCCGGTTGAGAATGTCGGTTTTGGGCAGGGACATCGTCGAGCCAAGTGACTGCCCGCGCGGGATGATCGTCACTTTGTGAAGAGGATGAGTGTGCTGGAGGAAGACATTGACCAGCGCGTGACCGGCCTCGTGCCATGCCGTGAATTTCTTGTCTTCATCCGTCATCGCGAGGCTGCGCCGTTCGCGGCCCCAGCGCACCTTGTCTCGCGCTTCTTCCAGCTCTTCCATGCTGACGGCCTTTTGGTTGGTGCTGGCGGCCAGTAGAGCGGCCTCATTGAGCAGATTGGCCAATTCGGCGCCGGAATAACCTGGCGTGCCGCGCGCAATCACAGACAAATCCACAGACGGCGCGAGTTTTACGTTCTTGGCGTGGACCTTCAAAATGGCTTCGCGCCCGCGCACGTCCGGGAGGTTGACCATGATCTGGCGGTCGAAACGCCCGGGACGCAGCAAGGCCGGATCCAGGACATCGGGGCGGTTTGTGGCGGCGATGATGATGATTCCTTCCTGCGTGTCGAAGCCGTCCATTTCGACCAGCAGCGCATTGAGCGTCTGTTCGCGCTCGTCGTTGCCGCCGCCCAGGCCGTGTCCGCGGCTTCGGCCCACAGCGTCAATTTCGTCGATGAAGACGAGGCACGGAGTATTCTTGCGCGCCTGCTCGAACATGTCGCGCACGCGGCTGGCGCCCACGCCCACGAACATTTCCACGAAATCCGAGCCGCTGATGCTGAAAAACGCCGCATCGGCTTCGCCGGCGATGGCCTTGGCCAGCAACGTCTTGCCGGTGCCGGGCGGACCCACCATGAGAATGCCTTTCGGGATGCGTCCGCCGAGGCGCTGGAATTTCTTCGGGTCCTTCAAAAATTCAACCAACTCAGAAACCTCTTCGATAGCTTCGTCGATCCCGGCGACGTCCTTGAACGTGGTCTTGTTTCGTTCTTTGGCGAGCAGGCGCGCTTTGCTCTTGCCGAAACTCAGAGCGCCTTTGCCGGCCATCTTGATTTGGCGAATAAAGAAAAACCAAATAATCCCGGCGATGATCAGGATGGGCAGCACGCTGTAAATCACGTTGAGCATTACGGTGTTTGGCTCGTGCGGATTGAACTGCGGCAATGTCAGGATCTTTTGTTCCAGCTCCGATGGCCTTACGATTTTTGTGTGAAAGCGCCTCAGAGAATTAGGATCGGCCTCGCTCGATCGGGTTCCGTCTGCGTTTACCCGGTAATACGTGCCCGAAACCTCCACCAGGGGGTCCTGAGGAATATAATCCAGCTTGGCTTCCTTGATTTGGTTGGATTGAACCATCTGCTGAAATTTGTAAAGGCTAAGTTCATCGCTTTGCGGATCCATCTTGTCCCGGAACACCACCAGGACGACGATCCCCACGGCGATGAGAATCCAAACCACCCATGTACGCGGCGGCACTCTGAATTCCGCGCCTTTTCTCGCGTTCTTCTCGTCCTCTTTCCCGTTATTTCGCTTAATCTCTGGCATCGTCGTAAATTACAGTTGCGCCAACCTACCATGTTCACCCCATCCCCGCAATCCGCCTTTTATTGGAGCGCGGACAGCCTTGTCCGCGGCAAAGTAGCGCCGTTTGCCAACCTGCCGTATCGCCGATTTCCAATCCGCAGAGCGTCCTGACTCCTGGCTGGCCTAAGACTTCGTTGCTATCGCAGGCTGGAAGCACTGCGATACAGCAGGTTGGAAACCTGCGCTACCGAATTCGCATTCGGCTATCGCCTGCCTGCTCGCGAATTATCGGAGTTGGCTATCGGCTATTCCGCCGCCCCCACTGCCATCGCAGAAGCCGCCGTGTCTTTGCAGTCACCTTAAACCGCTCCCCGATCCTCATTCCTTCGACCCAGAAAATCTCGCCAGCTGCGGTCGCCGCGATCACCAATTCATGCCGACGAGCGCGCGGGACCTTCTGACTGACAAAGAAATCCTGCAACTTTACGGCACATTTCATGCCAATCGGCTGAAATTTGTCCCCCGGCTGCCAGTGTCTCAAAACGATAGTATGCCCGACCGCCTCTGCATCAAAAGTCTCCCGCCTGGCGGCGCATGCCGGTTTTGCCTTGGACCACTGACCACTGACCAGTGACCACTGACCTTTCGCTCCTGTTCCCCACTTGATGCCAAGATCTCCGAAAGCCAGGGCTCCGTTGCCGCCAATCAAATTGCCCGAAACGAATTCCTTGCTAAAGGCAGCTTCGCCTATCTCCTCTACATAGAGCACTCCTGCAGTATCGCGCATGGCCTCCAGGGAACCCCTGACCCCGACCCTCTCCCCTTCGGCCCCTTCCCCCTGACGAAGGGGCGAGGGAGAGCTGTCGTCCGTCCGCGGTGTTCCTTGGCGCAGTGCACTGCTTCGGCGCTTGGGGTCTCCTGCAGTTCCTACGCTTACTGATTTACCCGGATTCCGCCTGACCTCTTCCACTAAATCGAAATCGGGTACAATCCCTTGTTCCAGAAATTGGATCTGTAATGCGCGACGTTGGAGCGCAAGAGGAAGCCAATTGAAGGAAAGCTGTATCGGTCCGTTCTTTTCAAGAGTAGAGGCTTCGCGCGTTTTGATGAAACGGGCTTTCAGCCCTTCAAAATTTGTTGGTGCCCCGCTCCCAGGGCGTTGCCCTGGGCTGGTATGAAACGGGCCTTCAGCCCTTTGGCTTTGGACTTTGGACTTTGGAGTTTGGACTTCGCCGAGCCACTCCCTCGCCGCTTGCGCCACAAAATCCCCTTCCGCCCCAATAATCTCCATCACACGCAAGATCACCTTATCCACACCGGGCCGGTAATTCCTTCGCAACAGAGGCAAAAGTTCGTGCCGTATTCGATTGCGTTCGATGCTCAGCGCCGCGTTCGTGGCATCCTCCCGATAGCGGAGTTCGTGCTCGGCAGCGTAACGGAGCAACTTGGTTTTTGTTTGATTGAGCAGCGGACGGACCAGTTCCACTCCAGGATCAGCCGCAGACGGATTGTGCCACTTCATGCCCGCAAGTCCCTCACCCCCGCTTCCGCGCAACAGCCGCAGAAAAAAGAGTTCAACCTGGTCATCCGCATGATGGGCGACAGCCACCTTGCGGATACCAAGTCGCCTTGCTGTTCGCGCCAGAAACTCGTGCCGAAGCCTCCTCGCTGCCATCTCGATTGAGAGTTTATGTTCCTTGGCAAACTTTCGAACGTTCATCTTCTCCACCACCACCCCGAGACCCAGTTTCTTGGCGGTTCGCCTGACGAGTTGCTCATCGGCATTGCTACTCCTTCCTCGCAGTCCGTGGTTAAGATGCGCCACAACCAACCGGCGGCGTACAGAGCCGCGTGCGTGAGCAAGCGCCCGGCGATGGTTCTTCCTCAGTGAACCGCTTTCAGGATCCTGCCGCCGAATGATTTCACTCAGAACCCCCAGCAGCACCATCGAATCCACTCCACCTGAAACGGCTACCAAAATGGCCTCTCCCTGGCCAAATAACCCATGGGCCCGGATATTATCCTCGACCTGACTTGACAGCGTGCTCACGCCTGAATCCTAGCGCGCGTGACCTTTTCCAGCCAGCCTCATCAAATCAAACGCATGCCAGCCAACAAACCCACCCCGAAGCCTTGTCAGCCAGTCCGAGGTAACGCAGAACCTAGGCAGCCCGTGGAGCAAGGCTTTTCAGCCGGTAGAGCCTAAGGTGGCAAGATGACCAGCCTATAAAACCGTTGCGTTTGGCCCGAGCTGTTGGTGTCGGTGATCGAGATGGTCGAGCCGGTGCCTGGGACGTTGTTGGTGATGGGTTGCCAGGCAGAGGGCTGAAATGTGGCCGTTCCGTCCAGTCGATAGGTCTGGCCGATTGCGCTTGGAAAGGTGATGACGAAATTGTGGTTGCTCCCTAGAGTGCCTGCGACGGGGAACGCTGCGGCGGAATTCACCAGGGTCGCGAATGTCCAGATCGGCCCTTTGTTTGTGTTGGCTGCAGCCATTTCATCTACGCGCCAGTAAAAGCGGCCACTGGCCGCGAGCGGGCCGGGCGCGAACGTCGTGACCGAGAGGCTTCCTTTGAACTCGGGAGAGTTGGTTGTGGCGATGGCGACGGAGTTGGAGTTTGCGCCGAAATAGAGCTGATGTGAGGTGGCATTGGTTCCGGCGGTCCAGCTCAAGGCGGTGTTCGTGGCCACGCCGGTGGCAGCGTTGGTGGGAGTGGGATTGCCGGCCTGGCCGGCGAGCGTTACCGCAGGCAAGACAAGAAGCGTGATGCTCTGCGCCGGGACTGTGCTGGTAAAGGTAGTGCCGGAAAAGCTGATGTCGCTCAGGCGAGTGATTGAGTTGGCGGACGTGAGCTGCCAGAGCTGCCCGGTTCCGGTTGAAGGGAAATTCGTCAAATTGATTGTGGCGGTGGCGGAGACTCCGAGTTGCTTGTTGATCAGCATCAGTGTCAAAGCCGCGTCGGAAGACCGCAATGCCGCGAAAACGGCTACGGTGTCCGGATTTGGGCTCGACGCTAAGATGCTGGTGTCGCCGAAGGTGGATTTGTTGCCGTCGTAGTTGCGATAGATCTTCATCGCGTTGTAAGTGGGCGTGCCGGTGTTGGGCGTGGTCCAGCGTGTTGCCAGGTCCAGACCCTCACGGCCAAAGATACCAAGCAGGTCGGCTTGGGCGGTCGCGCCACTAATGTCGGACTCGGCCCCCCAGTTGTATTCTGTAACGCCGATTTTGGTGCCAGGGTAATACGTCGAAACCCAGCTTTTCATGCGCGGGATCAGCATGATGACGCTATTGATCCAGCTCGGGTCCACGTAGCCGGTGTCCCAGAACTGGCGCGTGCTCTGGTTGCGCAACTGGACCGTGCCGGCCGAAGTGTCGCTCGTCCCGACATTCCCCTCTTGCGGGTAACAGTGCAGCGTGAAGTAATCGAGCAACCGCTTTCCCGAATTGGTTTCGTAGCCGTGAAACTGGTTGAGCAGCCAGGGCATGTAATCCCATCCACCGTTCGTGCCACGATCGGCAAAGCTGCCCCAATGCTGTTGATCGTAGCCACTGTAGAAGTATCCGTTCCAGCCCCACTCTTCCGGTCCGGCCACCAGCGCGTTTGGGTCGTTGGACTTCACCATGCCGGCGGTGGCCACCATCTTCATCCAAATCTCCTGCATGGTCGCGCCCACGGGGTGGACATCCTGATGCGTCGAGTGCCAAATGCTATGTTCATTATCCAGGATGTAGTAGCGCACGCCGCCGTTGGTCGAGGCGTCCCATTGTTGCATCAGGTGTTGCACGTAGCTTTGCGTAAAAGCCGTGTTAGTCGGGAAATTGGCGTCGTTCGGATCGTTCCAGGTTATAGCCGTGGAATTGGTGGTGCTGATCCCGTTGCCTGCATCCGTGCGGTAAGGATCGTCGCCTGTCTGCGGCCCATATTTGGCCACCGAATAGCTCCAGAGAATAGCACGGCCCGCGCCGATCTTTGGCGCCCATCCGATCATAGGCAGAGTGATCAAGGCCGCCGCGCCGCCCACTTTGCTGTTGGCCACGAAATCGTCCGATGTGGCTCCGGGCGTCGCGCTGGAGTCGGGATAGCTTTCAAAATACCAATCGGCGCCCTTACCGTGGGCATTGTTCTGCCAGTTGTAAGTGGTCTCCTCGTTGCCGCCCGAGCGGTTCAAGGTGAAATTCAAATCGGCGAGCTGATTTGATGAGGCGAAAGCCGTGCCGTAGATAAACGGGCTGATGGATTTGCGATTCGCCTGCGCGTCGATGCCGACAGAGACCACGATATTCGTCACCGGCGGGCCGTTCGAGCCTGCCACAAGTGTTATGTCATCCACGTAAAATGTGGGGAGCGTCCCGTTCAGTGTGCTCTGGATCCAAAAGCCGTTCATGTTCGGCTGATTTGCCACACCCAGGGCGGTCAGGGAAATGCTCACCTGCTTCCAACTGTTGGTGGGGGCGGTCACAGGCACAGCGGTCTGTGGGACGCCATTCGTGTTGCTGCCCAACGTCGCTTGCACCTGGAGCGACTGTCCTCCGTTGGAGCCGCCGTTGATCCAGAAGGTCAGGTTCGTGTATCCGGACGAATTGAACGGGACCTGGTGCAAATAGAGCGCCTGGTAGGCCCCGCACGAGACGCTAATCGAATCCGTTCCGGTATGGAATGGGTTGGTGTTGTTGAGATTCACTGTAGCCCAGCTCCAATTACTCCACCCGCTTTCCAGGGTGTCATCGTAAATGGTCTGGTTTTGGGCCCACAAGCCCGGCACTGCGCCGAGCAGCAGAGCACACAACACAAACTTTCTCATGCGCCAAAGCGCAGCAGCGGACATACCATATATACTCTGACACGGATAGCCTCGGGCCGCTACTGGCGTGCATGTCATCTATTTTGATGGCTTTCTGCCCGAGAGTGGAGCCCGCGAAAGACGCTAAACACGCGAAAAATAACGCAGCAAACCGCTTTTTTCTCTCTTTTCTTTCGCGTCATTTCGTATTTCGCGGGGAACGAATTCTTTAGGGGAGGATTTTTCGGATCGCGACCGCTTTGCAGGGCAGGTAGCCAATTCTTGCCAAAAGATTTAGCAAGAAACGTGTAGCGGCGAACAGTCCCGACAGAGTATAAATATGTGTAAATCAAAATGAGCTGCCCTGGCGAAATGCCGATGGATCGGGATTGGAGAGCCACCAAACCCATGAAAACAATCTACATTCTAATGCTACTATCCTCGATCTTGTTCCCGTGTCGTTGGGCCAAAGCCGAAGTCATGCACACGGTATTGGCCTATAGCACAACCTCCTCGACGCCTTGGCCCGCGATTGACTTCGACGGTGACGGGACAAATGACATTTTTTTCAAGCCCATGGTACTCTGCATTGTGGGATGGGGTTGGTCATCTTGCTCATATTCATTGAACGTGGCGAGTGACGATCGCACCCAGGTGCTATGTGATACCAATAAACAAGCCTGGGAGCTGCATCCGGGGGCCACGATTTCTTCGACCCCGGTTGCCGGTAGCTGGCGCGCGGTGCCACTGGTTACGAACGTATGGGGCGGTCCAGGCGTGATTTGGGGTCCAGGGAGTGGCCCTTTCACGAACGTAGTGTTCCAGGCCAGCGCATGGTTTCAGATCAACTCGAACACTGTCGGCGGGGTGGCAGCTCCAGGTGGCGGCGATTATCTGGGTGTCAGGTTCCTGCTGAGTTCAAACTGGCATTATGGTTGGATTCGCTTCGGCCCCATTCCTGATCCACCACCGTCCCTTATCCCTTCAGGCTGTCCGAATGTGAGCGTACTCGAATATGCTTATGAAACACAACCCGACACGCCTATCGTCGTCGCGCCACCACCGAAATTGTTATATCCGAGGCCGAATGGGGGCTTGCAGGTGCAGCTAACAACCTTGATGCAGTATTCCAGTTACGCGAGCGATGCATCCCAAAAGAAACAACAAGTCCCTCGCGCTGAGGCCACAAATTCGGCCACGGTTCTGGCCTCAGCGGTTAAAAAAGGTTCCATCGGTTCGGCCGAACTACTCAGCCTCGTGGAAAACTCTTTCAATACGAATTTCCCAACCGGCGCCAGGCTGGTCTTGGCCGGCATTGGATATTTTTCCTTTTTGGTTGTAAACAGCGATCAGTCGCAGATTTTGCTTGATGCCGGCAGCGTTTTTTCAATAACCCCCAACATGAGCCTGAATTCGGGCCATGCAAGCCTACTCCAGACAAACAATGGAGTCGCGGTAGGCGCAGACGTGGAGGATTTCACCGAAGTGGCCACCCTCAGCTATGACGATTCTGCGCTTGCCACCCGAGACGGAACTCACACGAGCTTTCAAATCAGCGGACTAATGGAATTAGCGCGATCAACGGATCTCGCGACCGGCAGGTTTCGGGAATCCGTCGCGTTCCGCGGAGTTGGCGCGGGGATCATCCGAGGACAAGGCAACATCATCCTGAAAGGGACGATAAGCGGCACGGTGGCAGGAGAAATGTGATCGCTGATCTTCTTACTAACTGGTCGCAGACAACGGCTCCGCCCAGATACTGGATCGCCGTCGCCTCCTCGGCTGACGGAAGCAGGCTGTCGGCATCGGCATTGCCGACGTCCGGGCTGGGATTGGGAGTTGACAACGCTGTGGACGCGCTCATGACCTCCGGAACAGCTTGTACGTGGGCGGAGATTTCGCAACGGCTGGCGGCAGCCCGGCCAACCACATCGCTAAATGGGACGGGACCAATTGGGCGGCTCT
This sequence comes from Verrucomicrobiota bacterium, assembly GCA_003176045.1. Taxonomy (GTDB): domain Bacteria; phylum Verrucomicrobiota; class Verrucomicrobiia; order Limisphaerales; family UBA8199; genus PSRM01. Next base: position 12,981 of record PSRM01000042.1, read on the forward strand.
AGGCTCGGGTATGAACAGCCGCGTCATGGCGCTAGCGGCATCGGGTCCTTTCGCTCACCGTATATGGCCCTTACCTTTATGCGGGCGGTGTATTTACAAATGCCGGCGGCAAGGTTTCTGCAAAAGTAGACCAAGCAATTGCCAATCCGGGCAACTGGTTGACGATCCAGGCGGGTGCCCCTGGCCCACAGACGAACACGCTCAGCTATGTTGGCATCCCGGGCTCGACAAATCTCTTGCAATTCACCACGAATCTGCTGACCGGGCCGTGGATGACCCTGGCCACGAACATGCCTGCAGCCAATGGGATTGGGACTGTGCAGGATACAAGTGCGACCGACCCGCAACGGTTTTATCGCGTGAGTGCGCCGTAGAAGGAGGGGGATCGCGCTGCGCTTGAAGCGATCGGATTTTGAATCAGCGAAACTCGATTTCAGTGTTCGTTGTTCGGGCGAAACGCATTTCCAAAATTCTCCATAAGAATCTCGAAATCCTTCTCGTCCAGATGATGGCGGGCGATCTTTATCATTTCCTCCCTCGTCTCTTCGCGCGTGGCGTGGCCGCAGAGATGGCGTTTCAATTGAGTGGTGAAAGCGTCCTGAAGAACTTTCGCTTTGTCGTCTGCCAGTGTGATCTTTTGTCGGAACCTGTTAATCCAGCGGTCCACGATCACCCCCGCTTCTTCTTCGCTGAGGCGGTCCACGTCTGCGCCTCGATACCAATCCTTGGGCGACTCAAAATCGTTGAGCGCCTCCTGTCGTGCCTTACCCTTAAGCTCCTTCGCCTTCATGTCGCGCTGGACGAGTACCGCCTTTACGGTTTTCGCGCGCTCCTTGCGTTTGGACTGCTCGCTCCATACCACAGCCATCAAAGTGCCAGCGCGATTCAGCCAGGCTTGGGCGACGGCTGGCTGGCGCTCCAGTTCTAGAAGAATCGGCTTGGATGCGCTGCCGCAATGTGCGGCGCCGCGGGACATACCAGCGGAACTTCATAGAAGCTGATTCGTTCCGGCAGGATTTTTGCCGGCGAGCGGGTGAGTTGTTCCGTGGGCGCCGAGTTCGCGCAAAGGAGAGATAGAACTATAAATAAGCGAGCGGCTGTTTCCATTGTCCACTCCCCAGAATTAACCGAGTGTAGAATAAATTTCGTAGTAACATATTTCACAATTGTGTCGGAGCAACCCCGCTAAGCGGACTAAGCGCCCGCAGATGTCAAGGCAGGGGGCCTGCTCCAACCGTGTCCTTGAAAAATAGGAGTTATTGTACTAAACTTCAAGGATGGCCCACGTCGAACAATCTCAACGTGATCTTTCCATTCCGATAATCTCGATTGGTATCCTCTGAAACCCGATCTTCCATACCGGTGAATTGGTGGTGAGTTCGAACTGCCCGATCCCGCCGGAATGTTCGTCACTTGAGAATCCGGGATTTACCTCCGTCAGATTATTTGTTACGGACAAAAACGGCGCTGCGTCGTTGTCAATGTCTGCCCACTTGCCGCGCCAGCAGACATTGGTGGCGATCAGATTGCCCTTCGGGGCCCTGGGCTGATCAGACAGCAGCGATTGAAGCTGCGGGTAACGAACACTCCAGGGCGGCGCCTGGTATGGCATTTGTTGCAGCTTTTGCCGCAAGTCCGGCTGCATATCTTCCCAACTTAAGCAGCGCGCATCCACATGCAGAGCCGGTTGGCAATCAACAAATAAATTGTTGACCACGATGCAATCGCGGCCGCCGCCAATGAACGCCGCACTCGAAACGCGGACAAAAATATTCCCGAACAACGTTGCCGAGCTGAAGCAATCATCCAGGTAAACGCCCATGCAACCGCTCTGGTGGCGCCCGCGAATATCGTGCAGATAATTATATCGAATCACGTGCCCGCGCATGGTCCAATCGCGCCCGGTGTAAATAGCCCCCGCGTCGTTTGAATCCTCCACCACGTGATGAATCTCGTTGTACTCGATAACATGATCATTCCCGCCGAAATCCATGGCCATGTGCGGCGAGTCGTGGATAAGGTTATGGGCCGCGCGATTACCCACGCCCCGTAAACGCACTGCCGGCTGATAGACGGAATTCCAACGGCCAAAATGGTGAATGTGGCAGTTCTCGACCTCGTGCTTGCCAGGAGCCAATGTCTGCCGATCGCCACCCTCGAGCAACACGCCGCCGTCGCCGGTTTGGTAAATATCACACCCTGCCACGCGATCGTGCGATCCACCTCTGATGATGATCGCCCAACTGCCGCAGTTCCGGATTTCACAATCAGCCACGGTCACATTAGTGCTGTCATGGATGGCAATCGCAGCGTTGCGCAGTCCGCCGTCGGTGCCGGCCATTCCGCTTACGGCTTCCAGGGTGAATCCTTCCAAGCGCACATGCGCTGCCCCCTGGATTGAGATCAGGCGCGGTAGAATCGAAATCATCGCCTTATTCGAATCCAGCGGCGCGGGCGGCCAGGAGTAAAGCAGGCCCTTGCCACGATCCAAATACCACTCGCCCGGCTGGTCCAATTCGCTCAACAGATTGTAAACGTAGAACCACTGGCCTTTGCGATAGCCGTAACCATGGTAGGGTTTGCTCAATGTGAGCACGCCTTTGCTCGGGTCCACCGATTCCACGCGTTGCCGCTGCTCGGCCCAATCAAAAAACCAATATCCATCCGCCATCATGTCCGGTTCGCCAACCCACCTCTTGATCCGATCGCTTTGGACCGCAATGATCCCCTCAACCTGGCCATTTAACCCGCCTTCCTGGTGTGTCGTAGGTCCCAGTGCAGCGGAAATGGTGATGGTCCCGTCATTAGGCCACCGGGCAATAGTCATCGGCTTGTCGTTGAAAAAGAGCTCAAGCCCTGCTTCCGACTCTCCCCACGACGGCGCCGATTTCACCGAGCCGAAATTGGTGATGCCCTGCGCCGGCAAGTCGCTCGCCCACATGTGTGCGCGGGCGGCAGGATCAAGGCGCTCCAGAACCTTTGGGTCCGTCACCTTATGCCAGTTGGTTAAGAGCTTCCCGCCGGAAAAATGCACCTGCTCGCCAGGATTCGCTCGATAAACGATTGGGCCAGCCAATGTGCCGCTATCCTTGGCTGACAGATCAAACGTTCTTTCCAGCTCATAAATCCCGCCACGCAGCGTCACCACCGCGCCATCACCCGGCAAATCTCCTGCTGCTTTGCGCCGCCGGATTTCATCCCGCGCGCGCTCCAATGCTCGAAAAGGAGCCTCCGCACTGCCTGGTCCTTTGTCATTCCCATTCGTAGCGACGTAAACCTGCAGAGCTGCTTGTGTACATGTCATTAATCGGAGCCAAACTAGAATTACCCCAAACGCCACGAAACTTCTCATTTCAGCGACATTACCGACATCATGCGAGAAAGCAATCAGTTGCGGACTGGTTTTGCTATTTCGCTGGCCCCGCTTCACCTTTCACCGGCCCGACCAGCTTCCACTCGCTGCCGATGCGTTGGACTTTGAACCCGCCTGTTTCGCCGCGCCCGGCGGCATACACGGTCAAGATGACTTCGTCATCGGTGAGAACCTTCTTATCTATAATGTTGAATCCTGTTATCGGTTCGACCTCGTGCTGGAACTGGCTGGCGGCTTCACTTTCGGATTTGCCCTGCGCATCCTTGAACATAGCCCCTTCCGGCGAAAGGCTGGCCAGGAACGTCTTCATATCGCCCTTGCATAATCTTCTTGTAAGGTTGTGCCGTGCCGAAAAGTTGCACGAGCCCGTTCGTATCAATGCAAACCCCTCATCAACGATAGGGATGCCGGGCCCTATGCAGCGCAATAGCCTTTTCTGCCTTCTCAGGTGAGATTTTCGAATCCGCACGATCTTGATCGAACGCGGAGTCGAGTTCCTGGCGCAAGGTCTCCACCTCTACCTTTAGCAGCAACCGATCCGCCGCAGGGAGTTTCGAGATTGGCAGCCGATCAATTCTATCGTGGAGCCTCTGGCGGAGGTCTTCCACTGGGAACTCGTCTTTCAGCATATCAGGGGGCGCATCTTGACAGTACCACCATTGTGGCATAATGGACGGATGTTCGGTTCCTCAACCAATGAGAACAAAG
>PSRM01000220.1 GCA_003176045.1 Verrucomicrobiota bacterium
CCGCCTCAGTCGCGCCACCCAACTCCGGCTCGGGTCGCGCTCCACGCCTTCAAGTCAAAATGAGAATTGCTGGCGCGAAGGGAACAATGCCCTATTAGTTTTTTCAACCGCGAATAGACGCGAATACACGCGAATGAATCAGCCACTGGCCAACTAGACGGAGAGCCGCTTTCACATTCGCGTTCATTCGCGTTCGTTCGCGGTTGTCGTCTCTTTCAACTCCGCCGCCCGCTTGAGCCACACCAGCAAGATGCTGATATCCGCAGGTGAGACACCCGAAATCCGCGCTGCCTGCCCAACTGTGCCCGGGCGGATCTTGGTTAGCTTTTGACGCGCCTCACTGCGCAGGCTGGGAACAGTCGAATAATCGAATGTGTCTGGAATTCTTTTGTCCTCCAGGTTCTTAAACCTGGCAACTTCGTGTTCCTGTCGCGCGATGTAGCCAGAGTACTTGATGGCGATTTCCACCTGCTCGGCAACTTCGTCAGATAAGCTATGCTTATTAACGATATCAGATAAACGAATTTCAGGCTGGCGTAGTCTTTGGGCCAGGCTTTGGGAGCCGTCGCGGGTGTTTTCCAACCGGAAGATCTCTGACTCGATGGCCTCGCGTTTCGAGCAAAAACTTCGGTAATTCCGCTCCGGAAGAAGGCCAGTTTCGTAGCCAATTTCGGACAGTCGGAGATCGGCGTTATCCTGGCGCAGAAGGAGCCGGTATTCGGCGCGGGATGTAAACATCCGATAGGGCTCGACGGTTCCTTTGGTCACCAAGTCATCAATGAGGACTCCGATGTAGGCCTGATCTCTTCGCAGCACGATTGGGTCGAGATCGCGCACTCGCCTGGCTGCGTTGATTCCAGCCATCAACCCTTGGCCGGCGGCTTCCTCGTAGCCCGAGGTTCCGTTGATTTGGCCGGCGAGGTAGAGGTTGCGGCAACATTTTGCTTCGAGCGACGGCAGCAGTTGGATTGGAAACGCGAAGTCATATTCGACGGCATAAGCTGGTCTGAGAATCTCGGCCTCCTCGCATCCGACGATAGTGCGGACCATCTGGATTTGAACTTCAAATGGCAAGCAGGTGGAGAATCCATTTACGTAAATCTCGTCGGTGGCGATGCCTTCGGGCTCGAGGAAGATTTGCTGACGCTCCTTCTCTGGAAACTTCACGATCTTATCTTCGATGGAAGGACAGTATCGCGGTCCGACTCCTTGGATCACCCCCGAGTAAAGAGGCGATTTGTGCAGGTTCTCGCGAATAATTCTGGCTGTGGACTCGGTGGTATATGTGACGTAGCATGGGAGTTGTCCTCCGATTTGGTCTAGAATCGAACCTGGCGGGTAAAGAGTTGGGCCTGGACGCTCCCTCACGGTCGCGGCTCTGTTCGGGTCGTGTCCCGAATGATCCGCGTGGAGCACTTTACCTATCTCAGGACTTTGGACCGTAGACTTTGGACCTTGGACTTCTTCGGACTGTTCCACGTGGAACATTCCATCAACCTCTGGGCTTTGGGCTTTGGACTTTAGACTTTGGACTTCCCCAGAGCTTCGGACTTCGGACTTCGGACTTCGGACTTCCGCCTCATGTTCCACGTGGAACATTGATTCGGTATTGTGGTCTCGTGGTCTTGTGGTCCTGTGGTCTTGTTCCTGGAACAAATCCTCTTTCCAATAGGTAAAGTACGGCACCGGCTCATCGCCGAGCTGCAGCTCAGTCTTCGAAAAGTCAATGGACCGGCGCAGAAGTCGCGGTGGTGTTCCTGTCTTGAGGCGTCCCAGCTCCAAGCCAACTTCCATCAATGAACCAGATAAGCCAGTTGCGGCCGCCTCCCCCGATCTTCCTCCTGCTTGCTGGTTCTGCCCGATGTGCATGAGGCCCTTTAGGAAAGTACCTGTGGTGACGACTATCGTTTTGGATAGGTATTGCACGTCCATGGTTGTTTCGACCCCGAAAACCTCACCATCTCTGTGGAGTAACCTGGCGCATTGTGCCTGACGAAGATCCAAGTTCGGCTCACGTTCGCAAATCCATTTCAATCTAAACTGGTAAGCCTTCTTATCGCACTGGGCGCGAGGTGCCCAGACCGCTGGCCCCTTCTTGGTATTCAACATTCTGAATTGAAGACCTGTCATATCTGTCGCTTTGCCCATCTCGCCCCCGAGCGCATCAATCTCCCTCGCCAAATGGCCCTTGGCCAAACCGCCAATCGCCGGGTTACAAGACATCTGGCCGACAGTGTCGGCATTGATCGTCAGGAGCAGAGTTTGGCATCCCATCCTCGCTGCGGCCAAGGCAGCTTCCACCCCAGCATGACCAGCCCCAACCACTATGACCTCGTACGATTTTGGATAAACAAAGGACATTTTGATATTTCAAATCAACTCGGTTGCTGGCTGATCATTTCCCAGCTTTAATTTGCCAGGAATCCGGAGCATCAGAGTATCGTTAACGTTAACGCAGAGCGCCGAGAGTCCGAAGGCAAGCTCAATAAAGGTAAGCAGCAGATAGTTCAATTACAATATCGTTAACGTAATCTTGTCTGGTCGTAACGACTAGGGTCGTCGAGGATTGATCGAGTTAAGTGGAATATGGGACAATATATTGTCACTATGCAGTATCTTGAAAGGGGATCGATCTGGAGGCTGCCGTTTTGATTTGGGCGAAGAAGTTAATGAATTGGAAGCCCAAGGCAGAGCTTCGATTTCCAATCTGCAGGCTTCGTTGGCCCCTTTGATCGCGGGCTTAAAGCCCTCAAATCGCTGCCAAAACCATTGCTTAGAAAAACTCATAATGAGGCGGAAAACAGTAGAGCAGGGGCGAGGCGCTGGCAAGGAGTTGCCGAGAATGTTGGCCGGAAGATTCGACAGGACTGACAGCGGCGCTGTCAAGTCCGGCGCGGTCGGCTCCTCGCATGGCAGGTGAAAAAGGGCGCAACGGTCAATTTGGACGTTGAAGCGGCTTAAAAGCCGCGCTCCTGAAGTTGGCGCTCAGTAATCCCATTTCCAGTAAAGTTCGTAGGCTTTGACTTTGCCGCCTGGGAAGTAGTCGTTGGCGTGGAGCGAAAACGAGCGTTCAGCCCGGTCGAAAAGCAACGTTTGAGGTTTAGTGGGAAGGTTTGGGTCATAGGTTTTGAATTCGATTTGCCGGGCGGTCTCGGTGGCGGCAAAGACAAGGACGGTATGGTTGATCGTGAGGTTCGGGAAACTCACGACGTGGACGACCAATGGAAAGCCTGCTTGCAGATGCGTAACGAGTTGCTCAGCCATGTGCTGCTGTTCGTGGTGAGTAAAAGGGAAGACCATCCGCCAATTGCCGCGCTGGAGATAGCTTTGCCAGGCGCTGCCACATTCAGCCTTCAACTGTTTCTCGTGTTCGAGGCTGAAGGAGTGCAAATCGGCGTAGCCTGGTATAACGACGTTGTTTTCGCTTTCGGGCGGTTCGCGCCTCGGGTTTGTAGAAACGACCTGTCGGATCAGCTTTCGATATGTCTGCTCATCCACCGGCGGATCTTTCGGTTCAAAGCGCGCATGCTCAAAGAATTGCTTAGCCGATCGCGCCAGGACCAGGCAATGGAGGGTGTATTCGGGTTTGGGCTGCTGCGGTTCCGTCATCCATTGTCCGTTCTCGTCATAGCCGTACTTCCAACAGAGTTCATTCGCAAAAGCAAACGTGTCCTTTTGAAAGTCGAACGCGCGATGATTCGCGAGATCGCGCGGACGCGACGCCGCGCAGCCACACAATAGGCAGGAGGTCAGGAGCAGATAAACGATCACGCGAGGGTCATCGCGGCCAGATTTTGCCATGATTAGTGCAATTTATGAGGGTTAGAAGAAGATTGGAAGGAGTTTATTTCAGCCGTTTTTCCGTGTCTGTTCATGGTTCTACTGGAAAGTTTTTTCTCCACGCATACACTAGGAGGCAATGCTCTACGAACGCTGGCGTCAGATTGCGAAAGGATCTCCAGAGCGAATCGCATTGCAAGACCTGGCACACGGCCAAAAGTGGACCTTTAGCGAACTGGCAGATATCGTTGAGAAAAGCGAACCCGGGAACTCTGAGGCAATCGTCTTTCCGCAAGGCAACTCCGGTGAATTCGTAATTACCGTGCTTCGGAGCTGGCGCTCCGGCCATGTCGTATGTCCTCTGGAACCCGGACAGGTGCCTCCCAAACTCGCCGGCGCGCCGGATGCCGGGATTGTTCATTTGAAAACAACCTCGGCCACCACTGGCACGCCGCGGTTGGTAACATTCACAGCTCGCCAACTCATGGCCGACGCGGACAACATCGTGGCCACCATGGGCTTGCGCCCGGACTGGCCGAATCTCGGGGTGATCTCGCTGGCTCATTCGTATGGATTCTCGAACCTTGTCCTGGCGCTGCTCTTGCATGGCATCCCGCTTATCCTGGCCCATGGCACGCCGCGGAGCGCGGACAGCGCTGTCCGCGCGGATTCCGGATCGAATCAGCAGATGGGCGGAGAAGGCTGTCCGCCCTCCTTTCTGCCGGCCCTTGGCGTTCTGCCGGAAGCGCTGCGCTCAGCGGCTGCAAGCGCGCCGGCGATAACGCTGGCGGCAGTGCCCGCGCTCTGGCAGGCATGGCACGAGGCAAAAGTGATCCCGTCCAATGTTCGACTGGCGATCTCGGCAGGCGCTCCTTTGCCGCTCTCGCTCGAGAAAGCCATCTACATTACAACTGGCCTCAAGGTTCATAACTTTTATGGGAGCAGCGAGTGTGGCGGAATCGCTTATGACGCGACGACCGTGCCGCGAAACGATGACTTGTGCGCGGGAACGCCTCTGCGCGGAGTTCAGGTGTCAGTGACCGATGATGGTTGCCTGGAGGTGCGAGGAAAAGCCGTAGCCGAAAGCTATTGGCCGGAGCCGAGCCACAATCTTGGGGAGGGTTGCTTGGTTACAGCGGATCTGGCTGAGATTCGGGATGGCCAGGTTTATCTGCTGGGCCGCGCGAGCGACCAGATCAACGTGGCGGGACGAAAGGTCCTGCCCCAGGCAATCGAACACGTCCTGGCACTCCATCCGCAAGTGCGCGACTGCCTGGCTTTCGGAGTTAGCAGCTCGAACGGTCAGCGCGGGGATACGATTGTTGCCTGCGTTGTCACGAACGAAACGGTTTCGGGCGAGGAATTGAGGCAGTTCGCCTTGACCAACCTTCCCGCCTGGCAAGTCCCGCGAAAATGGTGGTTCGTCGAATCGCTTTCCGTGAATTCCCGTGGCAAACTGTCGCGCGCGGAATGGCGGAAAAGGTTTCTTGAGAGCGGACTTAGTAAACTTATTTAGCCCCCGATCGAACGAGGCACTGGTAAAACCCGAAGTCCGAAATTGAATGGAGCCTCTCCCGCTGAGCGCGCAGAGCGGGATCGGCAGCTACGGATAGGCTTAGTTAGAACCGCTCAGGGTAATCGTCGCCTCCAGGACCGTGCTTCCATTGATGGAAGCTTTGGCTTGGGCCTGAATCAGATTTGAAAACCGGCCGGTAACATGGGCTTCAAGACGGATCAATTCGCCGGGCCGCGCGGTTCCGAGAATTTTCACGTTTCGCATCGCCGTTAGTTTGAGTCCAGGCATTGGAGGCATGGTGGGATCGGATTGTGCAACAGCCCCGGCCAATTGCGCGGCCGCCTCTACGAGCAGGACTCCGGGAAAAAGCGGTTCGCCGGGAAAATGCCCGTTCAAAAAGGATTCATCGCCACGCACCATGTATTCGCCTGTGCCGCTTTTCCCGGGCTCAAGCTCGGTCAACCTGTCCAGAAACCGGAAGGTTGGGCCATGAGGCAATGAGGCCAGGGCCTTTTGCATTTCAGAGATCATGGAGGGTGGGGCTCGGGGTGGAAGAAGTTCAAAGTCGATAACGAATTGAAGGCAGGAAAATTATGCGGCAGGAAAATTTTGAATTCCATTTTCCTGCCGCAAAATCTTCC
>PSRM01000086.1 GCA_003176045.1 Verrucomicrobiota bacterium
GCAGAGCAAACTACCGTTGCTGCCTTCCGGCCCTGGCGGGGTTCGTAAGTCCACATTCCATGGGCCCTGGCAGAGCGAATCTGCCGCAGGAACCGGTTCGCTTCAAGGAAAAAACCTCCGGAGACCGGAGCGCAGGCGCATCTGGATACCGCCACCGGGTTGACCGCGGCCGCAAGGAGAACGGAGCGCGGCATTTATGCCGCTTCACGCTCCGAACACACGGAAGGGGCTCGGGTTACCAGATCCGTTCATCGCACTACGGATATTGTAGCGGCATAAATGCCGCGCTCCTGCACGGTTGCTGTTTGTCTCGATTTGAGACAAAGCTCGGGAGCGCCGCGTGAGGGCACGCGGCCTACAAGCCAAAACCGGCGCTTCTGTAGGCCGGGTGCCCTCACCCGGCGCTCTGGCGCGTTCTTCTATTTTCCTTCGCCTCCCGGCACAAGGGGTGCTCTTTGGGCGGCATGGCGCAACAGTACAAGCTCAGGCTTGCCTTGTGTATTTGCGGGTTTGCCCTCGCAAATACGCTGCCTGCACTTGCGGCAACCGAAGCCGACACCCAAAAGCAAATCGAGCAGTTGCAGCAGCAAAATCAAGCGCTACAGGACCAGCTTCGCCGTCAACAAGCCCTGATTGACTCGCTGGCCAGTCAGGTCAAAGCCATCCAGGACTCCGCCTCTGCCCGCACCAGGGAAGCCGAACCCTCTCAAGCGGCCACACAAGACCGGACCACCTCTTCCATGAGCGGGATCGCCTCTGCCGTGAGCAAAGTTCGGATCAGCGGCGAGGGCGGAGTTGCAATCTTTGAATCGGGTTCGCAAGGCATGTATCCGCAGAACTCCTTCCGCATTGACGAGGCCCGATTGTTCGTGGAAGCCCCAATTTTTAACAACGTCTATTTCTACAGTGAACTGAACCTGGCGACACGAGAGGAACCTGACCTCCAACTGAGCGTCGGCGAATTGTATTTGGATTTCGAAAATCTCTCCCGGCTTTGGGGTCAGGACCGGGTGCTCAATTTGCGCGTCGGAAGAATGTACACGCCGTTCGGCGAGGAGTACCAACGGCGCTATGCCATTGACAACCCGCTCATCTCTCATTCGCTTACGGACCTCTGGGCAGTGGACGAGGGTCTGGAGCTTTATGGCGGCGCAGGCAAACTTACCTACGCCATGGCGGTGCAGAACGGAGGCATCAGTGACACCCAGGACTTCGATGGAGACAAATCGGTGGCCGGCCGAATCGGTTATGATCCAAATCCCTGGCTGCACTTGAGCGCTAGCGGCATGCGTACCGGCCATCTCGATGTCCATAACGATCATCTTTCGGCGATGTGGTTTGGGAACGCGTTCTTCCGTTCCCTCGGCTCCGCCGGCACCACAAAATTCGAAGCCAACCTCGCAGAGGGTGACATCGAGGCGAGATTGCCGCATGGCGTGCTCAGGGCCTTTGGCGGCTACATTCATTACGGCGACAACGATCCTGCAGGCCAAAACCGCCGGGACGTTTATTACTACACGGTCGAGGGAGTGCATGACATTGTCGGGAAGTTATACGCGGCAGCGCGGTTCAACCAAATTTTTGCCGACAAAGGATTTCCAATTGTTGGCAGCGGGGATTTCGAGGACTACTTCGTGGATGAATTGACTAAGGAAATCTGGCGCCTGAATTTGGGGCTTGGGTATCGGTTCAGCGACAACCTGGTGGTGAAAGCTGAATACAGTTTTGGCCAGGGTAAAACCACCGCGGGCGCGAGCCGCGATCACGAGGATTTCCTTGGGGCGGAAGCAGCTTTCAAATTCTAGCCCAAGTATTTGAAATCTTTAACCACGGATGAACACGGATAAACACGGATAAAAAACTCAAACTACAGTCCATGTTTAGGAAAGTGCTGCTAGCCCTAGTATTTCGCACCCGCTGTAGGGGACGACGTGAGGAGTCCCTTTCTGGCGGCGCGTTCGCAAAGGGGACTCCTCACGTCGTCCCCTACAAGCCGTTGCCCGTTCTAACGGGGTGTGAAATTTCCAGGCTAGTCACATCTGTCGTTTTCTCGTTATCTATTGCCGCCCACGCCGGCACCATTACTGGCTCTGTGCGCGCCGAAGGGAAACAGGGGGCGGATGCGGCGGCGCAAGGCGGCAAATATGACAGCCGCCAGTTCAAGTTCGTGGAACGAATGAATTATGCCGGACTGCATGATTTCGTTGTCTATATTGATGGGCTCATTGCCACCAACGCCCCCGGCGCGGCCCCGACGGCACAGGTTGTCACCAAACGAATTGCTCAGCGCGGGGCAACGTTCGAACCTCACGTCCTGCCGATTGTGGTTGGAACGACGGTCGAATGGCCGAACAATGACGACATCCTGCACAATGTCTTTTCCTTTTCTGAACCCAAAGCATTTGATCTTGGGCTGTACAAGAGCCCCGAGATCGGCAAAGTCACTTTTGAAAAGCCTGGCCGCGTGGATGTCTTTTGCTCCATTCACAGCCGGATGAGCTGTGTGGTATTGGTGTTGCAGAATCCGTACTTCGCAGCGACTTCCGATAAAGGCACTTACATTATTCGAAATATCCCGGCCGGCAGCTACAAGCTCAAAGCGTGGCACGAACGTTTACCCAGTCAGGTCATGGATATCGTCGTGCCTGAGACAGGCGAAGTTCGCGCTGATTTTGTGATGGGAATAAAAGGGTTGCCGAAACCTTAATCGCTGATTCGAGAGCCCTCCACTGGCTGGTAGCAGCCGAGGTAACGAGGCTCTGATAAAACTCCGAAACTAGAAACCCGAAATCCGAAATTGACCAGAGCCTCGTTACCTCGGCTGCTACAAGAATAGAATGGAAAAGCTGCACAAATTTTGGCGGGCGAGCTTCAGCACAAAGGTGCTGGCGCCAATGGTCGGCATTATGGTCCTGGTCCTGGCGCTCACAGTCTGGACAGTCAACCGCGGCATTACCGCCCAATTCCAGTCCGATGCAGCACGCGCGCTGGCCACGGCCGATGCCGTCTTCCGCAACTCGGAGAACACGCTCGCGAAGAACCTTCTGCTACGCCTGCACAACTTGCGCAATGAGCCGCGTTACCGGGCCTTATTGCAAGCTGCTCATCTGCCCACCCTGGCGGCTGAGCTGAACAACCTGCCGGCCGAACAGGGTGTGGACGTGGCGCTCTTTAGTGATCCCAAAGGCAACCTGCTGGCCGGCGCCAAACGCGACCTGCTGTTGCTCTCCACGAGCGACTTCGACAAAAGCAGCCGGCCGGCGATCACTCGGGCCGTCGGCGGCGACGAAACCATTGACACGATCGTGGTCGGCCAACGGCTATTTCATGTCATCTCGATTCCCGTGTTCAACCTCTCGAGTGAGTTGATCGGCGCGCTAACCTTCGGCTCGGAAATTGATGATGCCGTCGCGCGGGATTTCAGCCTGATGACTCACGGTCAAATTGTTCTTCTGGCCAATGGGCGCGTCATCGCTTCGACCCTCCCGGGCAACGATTGGCACGAGTCACTCGCGGCATGCTTTAAAGCTGGAATGGATCCAGCCAATTCGGCGCACACTGATCAGAACGCCACCGCAGGCCACCCGAACACCGGTAGTCCTCGAACTCTGCTTCTCGACGACGGGCATTACTTCTGGGTCGCAGGCACTTTTCCATCGCTTGGGGACGATCGCCGGTCCGGGTATCTCCTGCTGTCGTCTTACGAACAGCCGTTGCGTGCTTTGCACGGCACCCAGCAAATGCTTTTGCTGGTAAGTTCTCTGGGTATTTTGCTGGGCACGGCCATTATTTGGTTCCTGGTGAGGCAAGCCACGCTGCCCTTGCGCCAATTGCGTGACAGCGCCGAGGCAGTCGGACGCGGTGACTTTTCGCGCCGCGTCGAAGTCGCTTCGGCTGATGAATGTGGCGAACTGGCACTGGTGTTCAATCAAATGACCGAAAAGGTCAAATTCTCGCGCGATGCTCTCGAACAGACGGTCGAAACTCTCAAGACAACGCAGGCCCAGCTCGTGCAAAGTGAAAAGCTTTCCGGCATTGGCGAATTCGTAGCTGGCGTCGCCCATGAATTGAACAATCCGCTTACCGCAGTCATGGGGTTCTCGGAGATTTTGGCCAAAGGAGAGGCCACCTCTGAGCAACGCCGGTGCCTGGATATGATTCACAAGAGCGCCTTGCGCTGCCAGAGAATCGTGCAGAGCCTCCTCAGTTTCGCCAGGCGCCATGCGCCGGAACGAAAACTCTCCAGCGTCAATGCTTTGGTCGAAGCCACCATCGAGTTCCTGCAATATCAATTGCGCACCAGCAACATCGAAGTGGTGGCCAAACTGGACCCGAGTCTTCCCAAAACAATGCTGGATCCGCACCAGATCCAGCAGGTGTTTCTCAATATCATCAATAATGGCCGCCAGGCCATCGAAGGCCATCGGCCCAAGGGCCGCATCACGGTCACCACTGAGCGCGCCGCTCAGAATATCCGAGTGCGCATCCAGGACGACGGACCGGGCATTGCCAAAGAGAACCTCTCGAAACTCTTCGACCCATTTTTCACCACCAAGGAGATTGGCAAAGGCACAGGTCTCGGATTGAGCCTCTGCTACGGAATCGTCCAAGAGCACGGCGGCAGCATTAACGTTCAAAGCGCTTTGGGCGAAGGCGCCACGTTCATCATCGAACTGCCAGTCGTTGCGGGTGAGGAAACCATCGGCTCAACGCCAGCAAGTCCCACTGTTCCCGACCAGGCCGAACCACGCGAGGGGCTCGGCAAAAAAGTGCTCGTCATTGACGACGAAGAAGCCATTGGCGAAATGATGCGCAGCGCGCTGACAGAACGTGGCTACCACGTGGACGTCGCACGCGACGGCGAATCGGCCCTCCGCAGGTTGAATCAGACCTCGTATGATGTGGCTCTTTGCGACTGGAAAATGCCCGGCATGAATGGCGGGCAAGTCTATGAGCGCATCCGAGCTTCGCACCCAGCACTCTCCGAGCGAATGATTTTCATCACCGGCGACGTGATCAGCGAAAGAATCCGGGCCTTCTCACAGGAGCACGGAAAGGTTTGTCTCTCCAAGCCATTTTCCCTCGCCGATTTCCGCGCCGCCGTAAGCAAAGCCGTTGCAACTGAGGCGAAGAGGCCGGGCGCATCTTGATAATACCAGCCTGTTTGTCAGCGGCCGATGGGGGGACGGAGCGCGGCATTTATGCCGCTTCACGCCACGAACGCACGGAAGCGCGCGGGTTATCAGGCCCGTTCATCGCAGTACGGACGAGATGTTCGAGTTGGACGGAAGACCCGCGCCCACCGGCGCTGCGCTCCCGATTGCTGGAAGCGCACGCGCCGAGTGCGATTGCGCCGAAACGGCGTTTGGGCGCAGGGATTTCTCGTATTCCCTGATTGTTAGCTGCGCTGAGCACGCCGCACCCGCCGTGAAACCATCATCAACCCCATTCCCAGAAGCGCGAGCAATGACGCGCTCGGCTCCGGCACATCGCTGATGAAGTTGTAGGTTAACCCTCCCGACGAGATACCGCCGGGGTCAGCCGGAGTGGGAGTGTAGATGGCGTTATTATTTCCTTCCGGCCCGACTTCATTGACCGAGGCCGGGTGGAACGCTGCCAATGGCGGTGGGAACTGGGGCACGTCGGCGGGATCTGGATTCAGCTCCCCGGGTTCCAACTCGGAGAAGAAGTACATGAACCCCTGGCCATCGAACCGAACCACATCGGACAGGACCAGGTTGCCGGTAGTGTTCGGCTCAAAGAGTTGAACGTCGCCCGGGTTTCCGGCGAACGGCAATTGGTAGGCAAGGGTTACCATGCCCGAGAACGGATCCGCCTTCATCGAGCTGGGAAGAACGGCGCCATTGAAAGTGCCGTTGCCCAGTTCGTCCACGGTGATGAGGAAGTTCTGAGCGCGGGCTCCGGTCAAGGCGATCACGGAGGCGGTGGTGAGTAGTGCTACGGTTTTGGCTGATTTTTTCATGGATTTCTCCTATGGTTTGTTGGTTAAGCGGCACAAGAATTCCCGTCGTGCCAGCGGGCATGACACCGAAATGAGAAGACAGCTCCTCACTCGCTGCATAGGTTTGTTTTTTTGTGGTGAGAGCCAACCGTCCCTGGAAAAAACCCTATCGGTCAGCAGTGCGCCAATTTGATTTCACCCGTTTTTTAACGCCGCGGCATCGTGCAAGTCAATAGCTTAATTGATCCGGTCCGCACATCTGAATGCATTCGAGCGCCAGCGACAAATCCACCATTGTAGGGCAGGCTTTCCAGCCTGCCGGTTCAGGGGGTTTTCCAACCCCCTGAACCACCGGCTTTCAAAGTCGCGGCGTTGGAAAGCGCCGCAACTGGCAGGCTGGAAAGCCTGCCCTACAGACTTTGTCACTAGCCCTGGATGCATCCAAAACCCTGTTCCATTCGAATAACCAATGGAATGCGAACGATAGCGATTGAATTTATGGCTCGCCAGACGGGCGCGGACTCGGCAATGTGGGAAGTGCCCATCCGGCGAGGGCGGCTAAAAGCGCGACCCGCGTGGAACCTATGCTGGAACAACCAACGGCAGACGAAATCCAAAACCAGTTGCTCGCGCGGATTGCCGCGGGCGACTTACAGGCCTTGTCCGGCTTCTACGATCAAACTGCGACGCCTCTGTTCTCTGTCGCCCTTCGCATTTTGCGCGATCAAAGCGAAGCGGAAGAGGTCATCCAGGACGTTTTCGTGCAGATCTGGGAAAAGGCTTCGACATTCGATCCTGTGCTCGGCTCGGCGTTCCATTGGGCTTTGAGCATCGCCAGGCACCGGGCCATTGACCGGGTGCGCTCGCGCGAGCGGCGGTCCAGGTTGACCGATGAATTGCAAGCTGCAGGCGCCGCCGAAGTCGCCGCCGCGTCCGCCCCTGATCGAGATGCGCTCCACTCCGAAGAAGCGGGCGCCGTCCGTTCCGCTCTGCAAAGTCTCCCGGCAGAGCAGCGGCAGTCAATTGAGATGGCGTTCTTTGGGGGGCTGAGCCATCCGGAGATCGCCGAAGCATTGCATGAACCACTCGGCACCATCAAAGCACGAATCCGAAGGGGCTTGCTGAAATTGCGGGAGGTATTGGAGGTGTGCGCATGATTAGCGAGCATCAACAAGACCTGGCCACACGCTACGCCCTTGGCGAACTCGGGCCTGATGAGCTAAAGCAGCTCGCGGAGCAAGTGCGCGCGAGTGCCGAGTTGCGCTCATTCCTGGTTTCGTTGCAGAAAACGCTGGACCTGGTTGCCTCTGCGGTGCCACCTGCCGCTCCACCGGCTGCTTTGAAGGAGAAAATTATTGGCCGAATCCGGGCGAGTTCGACGAGCAGCCGGTCCGAAACAAAGCCCCTGTCCGGTTCCGTGCCGACTGGATTAAGCTTTCTGCCGGGCAGCGATACCGGTTGGAAACCGCTGCCGGTGCGCGGCGCATATATCAAGTTGCTTTCTTTGCAGGAAGACCGCGGATACGCTGTGCTTCTTGGCAAGTTGGATCCAGGAGTTCGATACCCGGCGCATGTGAACGCCGGCCCGGAAGATTTTTACATTTTGACGGGTGATCTTCACGTTGGAGATCGAACTTTGCGAGTCGGGGATTTTCATCATGCGGAAAAAGGCTCGCAGCATGAGGAGAACTATTCCGTCGAGGGTTGCACACTGCTGGCCGTGCTCACAACCGATGATCCGCTGGTGCAGTTTGCTATGAGTTAAGACAGAATCATAGCAGGACAGAATCATTTCTCGTTGAAAATGATTCTGTCCTTCAATGATTCTGTCTGGCTTATGTTGCGGTTCGACCTCGCTGGGTTCTTCCGTGGTCAAGAAGTCTTAGGCGATTGCCCCGTTGATCGCCGAAAATCCTCTCTCTGCGTTTCCGCAAGCGCTTCGGGTCGGTAG
This sequence comes from Verrucomicrobiota bacterium, assembly GCA_003176045.1. Taxonomy (GTDB): domain Bacteria; phylum Verrucomicrobiota; class Verrucomicrobiia; order Limisphaerales; family UBA8199; genus PSRM01. The sequence goes on from PSRM01000086.1 coordinate 7,914, forward strand.
AAGCGGTCATAGAATTCCGCATCCAGATGGCAGGCCTGGAAGCCCAGGACGGTTCTATAGGGCGTGAGATAGACCGGGAAACGGCCATAGCGATTCCATAGATACTCGCAGTACGCGGTCGTCGCTGAGATGGCTGCTTCGCTTACGGGCGGCACCTGGCGCGTGATTTCGTCTCCATTTGCCCATGCGTTGCCAGCGGCGTCTCCACGGAAAACGCCGCTTGGGCCGAACTTGATCTCGGCCACGGCCCGAACGGCCGCAGTCATGGAAGGATAATTCGGCGGACAGAACGGCTTTAACAGGACCTGGCCATTGCGTTCGAGACTGACGGGGTAGGGGACCGCAACATCGCGCCGCAACAATTTCATAGCCGCGGACACGAGTGATCCGGCCCCCAGATATCGGCTGGCCGGCATCTCCTGCATTTTGAATCCCAACGCCTGGAACCAGCCGAATTCATGGTTTGCGAAGTTTGGAAAGCCGCCCAAGCCAAGCGCCTGTGCCATTAGGCCCAGGTTTTGGAGCATCATCCCCTGCTCAACGGTAACGAATTCGGTAACGAACTGTTCGATTTGGCGCACCGTCGCGACTCGTCCCCGGCGCGGGTCATCTTCGAGATGACCGCCTTTGCTGCGCCCGAATTTTGCAAGGCCAGCAGGCCGAAACCCGTTGCGCTCATCTAAAGCGAAAGCGCCGGTGGTTTCATTGAAGATTTCCAAAAGCCCGTTCACGTACATGAAAGTCAGATCATTCGCAGGCAAAAAGTACGTCGTCCCCGGCGCGTGGGCGGACCATTTGTTGGCGTTGATATTGAACAAAGGATCGGCTGGCGTAGTTGCGCGGCCCTCTTTGATTTTCACGCGAGACCGCCGATAGAGTTCCAGGAACTGGCCCTGTCGGGCTAACTCGATAAACTTCGGAATATCTGCTGAGGGTAATTCCCGAGGCCGGCGCACGAGGTAACAGCCCTCATCATTGATCACGATCAGGCTGACCGTTTGCAGGCCGTCCCCGCTGGCGATGGTTCGCGCGACTAGTCCGGCCATAATCCCGCCCCCGCCGCCGGGCGCGTAGCATAGATCGGCCAGCGCATGGCCTGTGATTCCGCAAGCGGCGAAGACCATCGCTGCCTCTTCCTCTTCGGTTAAGAGCACGGGCGTGTGCCTGCTGCTGAAGGCCAGCGGACCTGCCGGCATTTTCATGCCGAGGCCAAACCGTCGTGAGCGACGATCGCGCAGAGCGGTGAGCAGTGGAAATGTGACTAGGGAGTCAAGCGAGGGGTTCTTCATTGAACCCAGATATATCCTCAGCGCGGGTGACCAGGCAACTGAAAGGTTAAATGAGTTAAAAGGGTTGGTGCGTACGGTCTACTCCTTTCCTGGAAGCTCCTCGCGGGGCAATCGTCAGGTTCGCTTAAAGGTGAGAGGCGCGAATGGCCGATTTATTCCGGGATCCTGTAGGGCAGGCTTTCCAGCCTGCCGGTGAGCGGCGCTTTTCAGCGCCGCGTCCCCTGCGGTGGAGATTTTCAGGGGGCTAGAAAGCCCCTGAACCGCCAGGCTGGAAAGCCTGCCCTACATCCTGCCGCTAAGGAGTGTAAATCTCAGCGGAGGCGATGGGGACGAGCCGGTTGCTGCTTTTGTCGAACGACTCACCGCCGGCGACCAGAACCTGTCCGTTCGGCAACAAGGTCATGGTTTGGTGGATCCGCGAAACGTTTAGATTGCCGGTACTTGTCCAGGTCAATGTTGAGAGGTTCCACAACTGGGCCAATTTACCCGTTTCCTCTGTAGGATAGGGCCGGGCATTCACATAAAAGACGTTCCCAGCGGCCAGTACCTGCTCTGTGGACAGAATCGCGAACCCGCCGCCGCTGGATGGAGGAGCGAAAGATGTCCACTGTGTGGTGGACGGATCGTAAAACTCCTGGCCGTTAGCCCAGGCCAGCCCATTGGGCAAGAGCCCGGCGAAGCCCCACCCTTTCGGAGGTGGAGTCGTGGTGGTCCAGACACCGGTGGACGAATCATATACATGCGCGCCCGCCAGCACTTGCCCGTTATGCAGGAGGACACCGTTCCCCAATGAAAACGGCGCGGTCAGGTTGCCTGTTGGAATCCAGCCCCCGGTGGCCGGATTGTAGAGTTCGGCGCTGGAGAAGGTCACGTTGTAACCATTGCCACCGGCAGCGAGTACCAATCCGTTGGGCAAGGTAATCAGCACAAAATCCACCCGACCGGTGCTCATACTCCCCGTGGCGGTCCAGGTGCCTGTCGAGGGATTGAAGAGCTCGGCGGCCGCACTGAAGTTGTCGTTGGTATCGAAACCTCCCGCAACGAGCACCCGTCCATCGGGCAGCAATGCAGCCTGATGTTGCCAGCGCCCGGTGTTGAGATTTCCAGCGAGAGTGAATTTGTTATTGGCCGGATTGTAAAGCTCAGCCGACTGTTCGGCGCCCAGGCCATAGATGCCGCCGACGACAATGACCTGGCCGTTGGCCAGGAGCGTCGCGGAATGATAGAGCCGCGCGAAATTCATGCTGCCAGTCCTGCTAAAATTGCCGGAGGCCGACGCATTGAATGTTGCAGCCAGTGCGAGCAGCAGGCAAGCGACGCTCGCGCCAGCGCAAGTCCAATGAGTGGGGCAACGCGCTGATTTGCGCATGCAATCGAGGGTGGTTCGCAGAGAATTCACATTTTTCTTCATTTTCTGTTCCTTTCCTGTTGTCGTTCAGAAACAAAGGATTGCCTCTCTGCTGGTTTAAGCAACCCTGTGAGGGTCTCCTTCTCGAGGCGGGGGCAGTCCGAGAGTCCTCACAGGATGCAAAAGCGACGCTGCACGAGCGACTGGGAGGAAGAAATGTCCGGTCCCAGTCGCCGTGCGGGCGCGGCTCGATGTCTATTAAAATCCAGAGGGCGGCGTCAGTCCTGTGTAGTCGCCGATGATCTTTGCATCGTATGGCCCGTAGAGCCCTTTCTGCGTTGTCTCGATGTCATAGCCCACATTGTTTCCGATGGCGCCGCCGCCCGCCAGCGGAAGCCCGTAACTGGCCACAATCTTACCTTTGAGACTGACACGAATAACTCGGTTATTGAACTGATCGCTGATCAAGGTATCGCCATTCGCAAGGCGGACCGCGCGAGTGGGTAACGGCGCGGCGACACTCAGTTTCGAAGCGTCGGTGAAATACTGCCAGACGACATTATCATTGGCATCCACTTCCACCGCGCGGGAATTGCCAGCGTCGGTCAGCAAGGTGTCCCCGTTGGCGAGGCGGCTGGCGAAAGCCACCGTGTTCACTGTCCCATGAGCAGTGAACGTGGCGATAATCTGATCGGCACGAGTTACCTCGATTGCCCGGCTGTTATTTTCGTCCGCAATCAGGATGTTCCCATTGGCGAGCAACTCGGCTGAGTTCGGGCTATTGAGTTGGTCCGAGGGGTTGGAATTGGATCCCGGATAGGACCAGACGATTTTTTTGGCCATGTTCACCTCAATGATCCGGTTGTTGCCCTGATCGGTTATGAGGACATCAGAGTTCGGCAGCCAGGTGCATTGCACGGGTGTGTTGAGGCGGTTTGGACTGGAGCCCGTTTTCCCGAAGATGCCGTATTGCCAGATAATATTCCCATTCTGGTCCACCAGAATAACCCGATTGTCCGCCGCGCCATTGGGGGCTTGCGGGATAACACCGGGTGGTGTGCCTGTGCCTGCCATCAAAGTATTCTGGCCAACTCGTTGAGCGTCATTACAGCCAATCACGGAGTTCGCGGAGAAATCGTTCGGGCCCAATCCAACTTGCCAGACAATGTTACCCGCTGAATCGGCCTCTATTACTCGATTGTTGAACTGGTCGGCGATGAGAATGTTGCCTGGCGTGTTAAAGCCGCCGGCGAGCGCCGTCACTGAGCTGGCCAAAAGCCCGGCAGAGACTGTGGCCGCTGCGAGGAAGGCGGTCCTCGCGTGCCTGGCAAGCGCGGATAGTTTAGTTGGTAATTTGGTGAGCTGGGAGTCATTTTTCATAACTGATACCTTTCCATTCTGTACGTGTGTGTGCGTTACCGCATCCTGAAGTGAGATGAGCGAGGAGCGGTTTGGTTCCAGGGGGGAGCCTTCTGTTGGGCAGGTAAATACCCCAAGGTCGAGGGCAAATGAATGACGGGCAAACGAATGGAGACAAATGAATTGGGACAGACGAATTGGGTTAAATGAATCGATCTCGAATGGATGTTCGTTGCAACGCTCTAACGTCTTTGCGTTTTAACCGTTTAACGATTTAACACATTCATTCATACGGACTCGTCTCTTCCTGGCCTGCCTTTTTATGCCCGGCAACCACAGCGTCCGAGCCCTCAGCCCGAATCGCGCTCACTTCCTGAGTCGTGACTTCCTGCCCTGAATTCCCAAATGAATGATAGACGTAGTCCAGAGCGCAGGCGATTTCATCATCCGACAGCGGAAATTTCGGCATGACATTGTTGAATTTCCGGCCATTCACTGTGACTTCGCCCTGCAAGCCGTTGAGCACGATCTTGATTGCGCGATGTTTGTCTGCGTTCAGGAAATCGGAATTCGCCAGGGGCGGGAATTGGCCTGGGAGTCCTTGCGCGGTACTCTGATGGCACGCGGCGCAAACACTGGTGAAGACATGTTTGCCCAGTTCGAGACGGTTGGTCGTGGATTGAAAGCTCCCCAGGCCAGAAGCAGAGCCTCTTGGGGCGCCCTGGGCGACCCAGTCGCAGATCAGTTTTCGCTCTTCCGGCGTGATCGCCTCGAACTCGGGACTATTCACGATAGGCATGGGTTGCTTGTAATAGGTCTGGTTCCAGCTATCCCATACGCGTTTTTTTATTTCAGATCGCTTCTTGTAAGAGGTCTGATAGTCCATCCAGTTATAGAGAAAGCGGGTCTGGTCATTGTGGCACCGCCCGCACTTGCCCATGAAGATGGGCAGGATGTCCCGCATGAAATTCGGGCTGTTGCCCGCGGCCTGCTGGGACATCGGATTTTGCATCGCAAACGCGCGGCCTGCAGTTCCCCCTCTCCCCTCCGGAGAGGGCCGGGGTGAGAGTTCCCCGAAGTTCCTTCGTGCATTCAATCCCCGAACGTCCTTTTGCAGGAAAACCGGCCGGCGATTCTCCCTCTCCCCTTCGTCAGGGTGAAGGGGCCGAAGGGGAGAGGGCCGGGGTGGGGGGTTCTCCGGGATGGTTCGTGAAGGCTTCTCTAATTGTGTCTCCGCAGCGGACTCTAGAACAGCGTCGGCCGGAGATTTTTCTCCCTCTTCTTTCCATGAACCTCGGAGCGGGCTTGAACCAAGAGGCCCCCTCACCCCGGCCCTCTCCCCCTCGGCGGGGGAGAGGGAGAATTGCAGGCCGCGTTTCTGCGATAGGAATGGGCTTGGAGCGGTGGCTGCAACGATGGCCTCCTCTCTTGCGCATGAGGAGAGCGCTGGGAAGAGGAGGCCGTATTCCGCCAATACAACCAGAAAAGTTCCCCGCAAAACTCTCTGCAAGAAGCGCCAATTCATCGCCCCAGGAAGTAGTCCGGCGCCATGTGCGCGCGGACGCGTTTTTCCTTCCTGTTCGGCTTTGTCCACATGCAATGGCAGTCCTCGCAATAGAATTCTCTTTCGACAAACCTCAGTTCCACCAGCACCCCCATGATCAGATTTGTGAAGAGCGATTTCTCGGTGAATTGCGGATAATTGACCCGCAACGAATGGCACTCGGGACATCGCACCGCCCCGTGCAACGCGCCATCTGCGCGCTCCCAGTAGAGGAACAACTCCCGGCACCGGCTAATGTCCCTCGCAGGCACCTCGACGCCCACAACCGCTTCCTGTTTGGGCACAAACCAGAATTTGGCAAATCCGGGCTCGCCGTGCAGCCTCGGCTCCAGGCCCGCCTTTGCCAGCAGGTGTGCCACTCGCACAGCTTCGGCGTATTCATTAAAAATCGCCACTCGCATCGTCTTCATAGGTTCGATTCACTCATTCACTCTTAAGACGTGTGAGTAGGAAGCTGGTTCCCGCCTTCGCTCGCGATGGGCCGCGTGGCCGGAGCGCGGACAGCCTTGTCCGCGCAAGATGTGAACAGGAGATAACGGAGAAAACAGAGAAAACTGTCATTGCAACTTAAGCCGGAGGGCGATAAATGGAAATGTGGACGACGAGAAACTATTGAGGAGGAAGATCATTCGATACTGGGAACGCCGCCGCATCTTCTACAACCTGGCACTCGTGCCACCTGCCTTTGTCGGTTGGGCCCTTGCGGACACTTTGAACTACGTCGGCGACCCGCATGTTACAGACTACATTGCGATCATGGAGTTCTACCGCCAGTTCCAAGCCCCTCCTAGCCACCCACGCCTCATTCATCACGGCCGGTCCGGAGGTTTGAGGCCTTTCCTTGCACGAAAAAAAGACCTTCCGTACTTTTACTGATAGGACAGTTTTTGTCCCACCCTCCTTTGTAAGCTCATCCTAAAAAACTATGAAACCAATCAAAATCGAATCATCAAGAATCGGTACCACAGCCGACGCACAAACTGCCATCGGCGTTCTGAGCGAAGCCATGACGGCGCCAGAAGTTCCGCAGGCCGCTCTGGACGCATCCGAACAAAAGCAATTGGAAGAATGCGAAGCCATTATCGCAACCGGCTGGGACAACTTCGTAAAGGTTGGCCGGGCATTGGCCTCGATCAGAGATCAGAGGCTTTATCGGCAATCCTTCCGAACCTTTGACCAATACTGCGCTAAAAAGTGGCACTACAGCAAACCGCACGCGCATCGCCTCATCTGTGCGGCCGAAACGATGCAAATTTTGGTGCCTATAGGCACCATTTCTTATCCGACTCACGAAGCGCAAATCCGCCCACTCATCGGATTGAACCCTGAGGACGCCAAAACGGCATGGAACAACGCCGTCAAAGCTGCGGAAGGCAAGCCAATCACGGCGAGTATTGTCCTCGCAGCGGCCCGGCCATTCAGGTCACCACGCTCCCGGGGGACAGGGGAGCCGGGCAGCGGAACGCCGACTTCCATTTCGGCGCGAACACCCCCCGGCACGAGCTGGATAACGGTGGCGTCTTATCGCATCCGGGACTTGAACGCCATGCTGAAGGAGGCCGATGCTCTCGTGTTCGAATCGGATCGAGCCCTCCGCTCGAGCGCCTCATCCGGCGAAATCTCCATCATCCACCAAAAAGCCCACGGCAAACTGGCGGAGGCGATCGAGGCGCTCGAATGGCTGCTGTAGGCAACTGAGCAGGCCATTCAGTCGAACCCGGAGGATTCGAAGAAGGTAGCCGGGGGTCGCTGTTGCGCGACCCCCGGTTGCTGGGCGGTTAGGGGAAGCACCCCGGCAGGGGTGCCAGAGCGGTGCGAACACGCCAGCGCGGAGCCGAGATTTGGATCGGTGCGTTCGATGATCCACCGCCGTATGATAGGTTCTGGCACCCCTCCGGGGTGCCGTTTCAATGCGACGTGTACCGGGGGTCGCCAACACATGCAGGCATGTGCTGGCGACCCCCGGCTACCTTCTGCCGACCCTCCGGGTTGGAGCGCGGACAGCCTAGTCCGCGCGTTTTCCAGGTGAAATCCCAGCTTCGCGCGGACAAGGCTGTCCGCGCTCCAACTCACGGCCGCAACTGGGCCCGATAGACGCGCGAAGAATTTGTGGCCGTTGGATCTGTGAAGCTCAGTATACCGATGCCCATTCCATTGGTCGCCAAGGGCATCCACGGGGCGCTGGGCAGATTAGTGCTGGCGTAGATGACGGCGTTGGAACCTGCCGGGCCGTTCACGGTGAATTGGAACTGGTGATTGGTGGACTGCGGTTGCGCCAGGATCGGCACCGGGTTAAGGATTGCGCCGGCCACACTGGCCGCGACATTCGTGCCTGCCATGCCGAAGCTGCCGCCGACATATAACATGCCTCCGGACACCGCCAGGGCATTCACTTGCGCACTTACCCCCGACCCCATTGCCAACCAATTGGTCCCGACGAACTGCGCAATGCAATTAAGCGGGTTGCCACTCGCATAGTTATAGAAGAATGCGCCTCCCGCGTACAACCTATTGCCGGAGACCGCCAGCGCATTCACGTTGGTATAAATCCCCGATCCCACCGCCGACCAACTGCTGCCGTTCCATTGTGCAACATTGTTGTCGGGCATGAATTGGCCCCCGACATACAACGTCCCGTGCGACATCGCCAGGGCATTCACTTGGGCACAACAAGGGATGCGACCGAAAAGCCCCGACCCCATGGCCGACCAACTGCTCCCATTCCACTGCGCGATGTTCAGGGTCGCGACGCCCCCCGCTGTGTCGAACATGCCGCCGGCATAAAGTGTATTCCCCGACACCAGCAACGCATACACCCACGGACCGTAGCCGCTCCTCGTCATGCCTGAACCGAGCGGCGACCAATTAGTTCCGTCCCATCTCGTAATCGCATTGGCCGCGGCACCACCCGCATTGGTGAAATAGCCGCCGGCATACAAAGTGCCTCCCGACAGCGCCAGGGCATAGACAGTCGTAGCGAAGTTCCCGTCGCCGCTCATCCCCGAGCCAAGCGCCGACCAACTGCTTCCGTTCCATTGCGCGATGTAATTGGCCGGGTTGCCTCCCGCCATCGTGAAAGCGCCGCCGGCATAGACGACGCTTCCGGACACCGCGAGGGCATTGACAGCACCGTTCATCCCAGAACCCAGCGCCGACCAATTGGTCCCATCCCATTGAGCGATGTTATTCGCCGCGACTCCTCCTGCCGTGGTGAAGTTGCCTCCCGCGTACAATGTGCGGCCCGACACCGCCAACGCATTAACGGGCGGCTGGTAGTTACCACTCACCCCCGAACCCAGGCCCATCCAGTTGGCATCGTTATTGAAGACTGGATTTGCGCCGACCATTCCAAAAATGGCCGAGATATTGTTGGTCTTGCTGATAGTCAAATTGAGCGGGTTGTTCGTGCCACTGGCGTCGCCCTGCCAGCCCTGGAAAGTCCAACCGCCGTTGGGAATGGCGGCCAGTGTGACTACGCTATTCGCGGCAAAAAACGTCCCCGGCGCCAAAGTTTGGCCGTTCACAGTCACCATGCCGCCCTCCAAGGTGCTGACGGTCAGAGGAAAGGCGGTTTGCACGAAAACGGCCTGGATATTCTTAGGCCCGTTCATAACGACGCTCAGAGGGTTCTGGTTGCCGGAAGCATCGCCGGCCCAGTGGTCGAAGGCCCAGTACACCGAGGCGGTCGCCGTCACCGTCACAACGCTGTTGGTCGCGTAAGGGCCGTTGGGTGGGTTATTGCTGATCGTACCGGAACCCACTGCCGAGGTTTGCAAGTTAAATGAGGGGATAAACTGAATTGTTACCGTCGGCGCATAAACCGTTTGCGAAGAGTCCGAGCTCAGATTCATCGCCTGGATGATGACGTTGTTGGTCATGGTAGTGAGGTTGTTGGTGAGCGTAAATGGACCGGTATAAAGTGTGGAGCTGGCCGTTGGAGTGGTTCCGTTGGTTGTGTAGTACACCCGCCCATTCTGGAATGCGGTGGGCATGGCGATCACGACCGAACCAATGGCTTGAACCGTGCCCGAAGAGATGCGGCTATTGACCATGATGGCGAAATTAGTTTGCAGAAGCGCAACCGAGCTGGTGACGCTTTGTGACGAATTATTGACGACCACCGCGTAGCTGCCCACGTCATTGCTGCTTATATTGTGAATCGCGAGCGTCGGCCCGCCCGTAATGATTCTCGGGCCCGTCGGCAGCGCTATCTTTCGAATCCGCTGATTGTCACCGTCCGAGAAGAACACATTCCCCGATAGATCTACGGAGACGTAATAAGGGTGGAAGCCCGCGTTCAACGGCCCGCCGCCATCGCCGGAATAAGACCCGGAACCATTGCCCGCCACCGTGGTAATGACGCCGTTGGCGTTCGCGGCAGCGATTCGGTTGTTGTTCAGGTCGGCAATGAACAGGTTGCCGGATGCATCCATGGCCACGTCGATCGGGTCGTTTAACCCGCTCGCGAAAGTGGTAATGATGCCATTGGTGTCCACCTTCCGGATGCGACCGTTGTACTGGTCTGCAATGAACAGGTTGCCCAGAGGATCCACGATCACGTCAGTAGGATAGTACAAATCCGCATTGGTGGCGTAGCCGCCGTCGCCCGAAAAGCCGGGGCCAGTCCCTCCTGCCACTGTCGTGATAATGCCATTGGTGCCTACTTTGCGTATGTGATGGTTGTATTGGTCCGCAAAGAGCAGATTGCCGGAAGCGTCCAGGGACATGCCCCGAGGCCACTTGAGGCTGGCATTGGTGGCATAACCGCCGTCGCCGGAAAAGGCAAACGCGCCGTTGCCTGCGATCGTGGTGATGATCCCGCTCGGGTCCACTTTGCGAATGCGGTTATTGTGACCATCCGCGATGAAAACGTTCCCCGCAGCATCCACGACTTCGGCGTAAGGATTGTTCAGGGTCGCGTTGGTGGCATAGCCGCCGTCACCGGAAAAGCCTGCCGTGCCGTTTCCCGCAAACGTGCTGATGATGCCGTTGGTGCTTACTTTGCGGATTCGGTGGCCGCTGAAATCGTTGATGTAGAGGTTGCCAAAGCCGTCCAGCGCCGGCCCTCCGGGTCCGGACAGGCTGGCGTTAGTGGCCGGCCCGCTGTCGCCGGAATAACCTGCCGTGCCGTTCCCGGCAACGGTGGAAATAATGTCCATTGGCAGGTTCGTGCCGTTGTGGGTCCAGAGAAAGCTCAACGGCCCGGGGCCGGACACGCTGACGCTAAAAGTGGCATCACCGCCCAGCGGCGCGACCTGGTCTTGCGGTTGGGCCGTGATGGTGAGGCTCCCCTGCCCAAACGCTGACACGCACAATGCCGATACCGCAAAAAATGAAATTGCTCTTTTCATAATCACCGCTCCATTTGGCCACCCGGCGCGACCGTACCAACTTCCGGCAACCGAACCGCGCGAAGCGTCTTGGAGTGCGCCAGTCCTCTGGCACTTTGGATAATGTCTCCACTGCGAGCCAAAGCGCTCCCGATGGATCGGGAGCGCACTCCAAGCGCTTCACCACTTTGCCGAATCAGGAATACAGTCAGCACCAACGCTGCGAACACGCGTCTTTGAGGAACCGCGTTCATATTGTCCTTCAGCTTGGCATATATGAACCCCAGGCGCGAACGCTTTCGCGCGGCTGTTTACGGAATCGGGCACTACGCGATAGAAGCGTCGCGGATTGCCGGCGCTGGTGACGCTTCCATACGCGTTTGTAATAACGACGCTGTAATCGCCGGGCGCATCTTGAATGTACCGTCAGTTCGGACATTTCCCTCCGTGCGCGCCGGGTGAGGGCACCCGGCCTACAGGTCCATACCGCTGCGCCTTGTGCATGTGCTCCAAACAGGTAACGGTACTTTCGAGATACGCCCAATGCTAAGCTTTCGGCGCAGGTAATTAGGGGCGCATCTCGGAAGTACCACCAAATGTTTCGAAATGACCCTATATGGAGTGCGGTGGCAAGCGAAGCGCGAC
>PSRM01000244.1 GCA_003176045.1 Verrucomicrobiota bacterium
AATGGTGAGGTCATTTACACAATTCGTGGGGTTCACGTAAAGGTAAGCGCCACGTGGGATTTCGAGACGAAGAGCGGCAAGGACAGTCATCAGGCGAAGCTGTGCGGGACTCGCGCGGACCTTGTGATTTATGAAGGCCCGCTTGCAGCCGATACGTCGGGGCTTTTCGTGTATCAAAAATCCAAAGGTTCCGCCGAGAAGTTTGAGAAGAAGCTGGGGGCCGCGGTAGTAAAGCTCGCTGCCAAGCGCCCGGGGCTGGGTGTTAACCGAGTGGATCGTGCCGAGCGCGCCTGGCAGATCATCATTCCGGAAAAGTATGCCGTTGGCCACGAAGCCCATTTCGCGCAGGTGACCGAGAACTATCTACATTATTTGGCCGAAGGCAAACTTCCCTCCTGGGAAGTTCCCAATATGCTGGCGAAGTATTACACCACCACTGAGGCGTATCGGATCAGCCATCAGAACTCGCCGAGCACACCTCAAAGATCCAGATGAGTAACCTAAATGATTCCACCTTTCAGCGGCTCCCTTGCCTCTGCGACTTTGCGTTAAATTCGGATCCCCTCACGGGCCTAGCAGCCGGAAGAAGCGGTTGCCGCTCAGGCTGGGAATCGAAACGCTCCAATTGGTACCGTCACTCACAGCGCGGTTCGTCACGAGCGACCAAGTGGTTTGAGGTGAAAGATTGCTCGCACCGTAGAGACGAAAAGTCGAGGCCCACGCAGGCCACGTGAGCCCCATTTGGTGCAAACCGGCTGGCACTACGCTCAACTGGGGCGCCGGGTGAAGGCTGATCCAATTCATGTTAAGCCCAGGTGAGAGGACCACAATTTTGAATGCCATGAACGGTTGGGCGATGACTCCCGCAGGGATGTTTGTCCAGTTTTGCCATCCGCCGGTGTATGAGACCGTGACCGTTCCTGAGACATTGCTTCCACCCACATCCACGTAAAAGCTTCCTCCCGTGGCGCCGCCGGCCACGCGCGCATAGACCACGTATGGTCCCGGAACGAGCGGTATCACACTGTATTTCATCCAATCCCCCGGATCCATCCAACCGACATTAAAACCATTAGTCGGCGCAACGTCGCTGATGGGTTGAATGTCCACAGAATCGTTGCGATCCGAGTTGCCAGCGTTGTAATTGTTGGTCGTGGTGGTATCGAAATAGGCCTCGCCCTGGCGGCCCAGGTCATAATCGGCGGCGAAGATGGTTCCAGGAATCCTGTTGCTCTTGAAGGGCAACGTCTGCCCCTGCGGATAGGGCCGCAGGATGGCATCAGTGACATCGGGATGATACACGCAGTTCTCGAATCGGGCAGCTTGCGCGAAGCCCAGCAAGGAGCTAAAGGCTGTGTTTGTGGATGGGGGCGTGCCCCCGTTGCGCCAATAATTGAGAATCGCCTGGTAACCCGGTGTTTCCTGCACCATCACAGGCCCGGCGATCGTGCCGATTTTCTTCCACGGCCACCACGACCAGCCGATGTTGAACAGGTCGCACAAGTGCGAGACATCACGAAACCATTCATTAGAGTTCTCTCCAGTTTCGCCCAACCACAAAGGCATGTCCCACTGGTCGCGCATATCCAGCTTGCCCTGGATCGAATTTGTCGTCGCGTCATCAAAGTATTTGTGAAAGCTAATCACCAGGTCCGGGTCCCACGGCGGCAGAATGCCATTGTAATTGTTCCCGTACCCATTGCCTTCAATAATGAGCAAATGGTTTGTATCGACCTGCCGGATGGCACTCGTGACATTCATCAAAAGTAGGCGCAACGGAGCATTGGTCTGGTCCGAGCCGCCGTGGATGTCCGAATTATTCTCGAATGTCCAGTTAGGTTCGTTGATGAGATCATAGCCGCCGATCCATTCATTGGTCGCGAAACGGCGCGCAATCTCCTGCCAAAGTGCGAACATTTTGCTCTGGTTAGTCGTGCTTTGCCACAACGAGGGCGCGGGCGGATTGTAATCGGAAATGGACTGATTGTAGCCCTCCCCGCCAGGACAGGCGTGCATGTCCAGGATTAGATACAGATGACTGGAAGCGCACCAACTCACCAGGTTGCTCACGAGCGTAAATCCAGTTTCGATCCACGTGTTCTGCCCCGGCACCGGCTCCTGATCAATTGGCAATGTGAACAGCGCATAATGCATCGGCAATCGAATCGAATTGAAACCCGCTGCCGCCAGGGCCTGAACATCCGTTTGGGTAATGTAGTTGGTTAGCCAGGCCGTGTAGAACGTGTTCATGTTGTTCGTGCCGATCAGCGCCGCGATTTTCCCCTTTAATTCAGTTTGAGTCGCGGCGATGCCGTTTACGTCCATCATATACGGTTCCTGCAGCATCCAATTTCCAAGCCCAAAACCGTGCAAGACGACGTTGTTCCCCTGGCCATCCACGATCTGTTTGCCTGAAGCACGAAGAAATCCTCCGAGCAGATCACGCTGTTTGGTTATCTGGACGTAGTTGAGATTGTAACCACCCGTCGTGAAATCCAGCCGCAAGAGCCTTTGCCCGGCGCGCAGGGCGATGTTGCTCACGCTGACCGTTTGCCAGTTCTGCCAACCGCCGGTCTGAGGTGTTTGGATGCCGCACAGAGGGAGGCCGTCGAGCGAAGCCTGGATCGCGCCAGTGCTGCTGAGCGCCGCAACCCGAAAATCGAATTGATAAACCGCCGTCTGTTGAACATTTACCGTGTAGTTCAGCCATTCTCCGGCGGCGATCCAACCGACATCGTACCCTCCACCGACGTCCGTAGTGGGCTCAATGTCCACATCATCATTCCGATACGCGCCGCCGCTGTTCCCCGGGGTAGTGTCATAATAGGAAACCCCCGGCCCGCCAGTGTCGTAATTCTCCGCTTCTATCCTCCCCGGGACTGGCAACGGTCGAACAACCTGAGACAATGCCTCGTAGGAAAGTGAAAGTGTTAACGCGCTGCAAAGAAACGACCCACGCGGGCGGAAGAAAGACATCATAGCTTGCCGCAGACAACCTTACCTCACGATCGCAGCTCAGGCACCCCCCGAAAGAGGGGGAGCGATTCCTGAGCGGTAGCAGCCGAGGTAACGAGGCTCTATTCAAAGGAGAGGGAACAGAGGACAGAGGGCAGAGGTCAGAGTGGCAGGGGTCAGAGGGCGGAGGGCGGAATGAGATTGGAGCCTCGTTACCTCGGCTTCTACACATGAGACACCGCCACCCCTCTTTTGGGGGATTCACGAGCTAAGTCGAAATCGTAATCTGCTCTCATGCCAGATAAGCATTATGATTTTTGCTGCCGAAAAACGTCGGAGAACAGAGGACAGAGGATTGAGGACAGAGAACAGAGAACAAAAAACAGAAGCCCGAAGCTGCTGCTCCTATTTTGCATCTCCGCAGCGATGCTCGCCGGGTTGACTGCAAGCCCGCTCCGGGCGCAGCCTCCTCTGACTTTCCTTCACACACGAGGTCAGGACATCGTTGATGATTCTGACAAAAAAGTCTTCCTGCGCGGCGTCGGGCTCGGCAACTGGCTTTTGCCTGAGGGCTACATGTGGAAGTTCGGCGATGGCGGGGATCGCCCACGCAGGATCGAGCACATTGTCGCGGATCTCATCGGCCCGGACCAGGCCAAATGGTTCTGGACGGAATACCGCAGCAACTACATAACCGAATCGGACATCCAGCGCATTGCGGAGCTGGGTTACAATTCGGTCCGGCCCGCGCTGAATTCACGGCTTTTTCTCAGCGAGACCGAGCCACCCCAGCGGGTCGAGGAAGGGTTCATTCTTCTGGATCATTTGGTGGCCTGGTGCAAGGCGCACGGAGTCTATGTCATTCTCGATATGCACGCGGCGCCCGGCGGGCAGACCGGGCAGAACATTGACGACTCGGCTAATGATCAGCCTGAATTATTCCAGCAGGCAAAGTTTCAGGAGCGCCTGGTCGAGTTGTGGAAACAAATCGCGCGACGCTACAAAGAGGAGCCCACCGTCGCCGGATACGATCTACTGAACGAACCGCTGCCCGAGCGAACCGGCGCAGCCAAGGCGCACAAGACGAAGTTGGAACCCTTGTACCGCCGCCTCACGCGAGCGATTCGTGAAATTGACAGCCGGCACATGATTATCGTGGAAGGGGCCGATTGGGCGAACGATTGGTCGGTTTTCTCGAAGCCATTCGACAAAAACCTCGTCTATCAGTTCCATTACTACTGCTGGGATGATCCGGCAACACTCAAGGACGTGCAAAAGTATCTCGATTACCGAAACCGCTTCAACGCCCCGGTCTGGGTGGGCGAGACCGGCGAAAGGGATGATGCCCTCTACTGGGCAACCACCGAATATTTCGAAGCGAACAATATCGGCTGGTCCTTCTGGCCCTGGAAAAAAATGGACACACAGAACACGCCCTATTCCATTAAGCCTCCCGCGAGCTGGAACCAAGTGGCAGCGTATTCGCGCAATGGCCACAAACCATCGCCAGAGCTTTCACGGGAGGCGCTGGATCAATTCCTCCGCAACATCCGGTTGGAGAACTGCGTGTTCTTTCCAGACGTCGTGAACTCGATGCTGCGCCTGGCGCCGGGACGCATCCAGGCCGAAAACTTCGGCCACGATGGGGCCGGTAAATCGTACCAGGTCAAAGACCCTGCGCGCAGGTCGGCTTTCTACCGGCCATCGGAGCCAGTGCCGGTCAGCACCTCCAAAACCACGGGCCGCCGGCAGTCCAGCCAATACATCACTTTGAGCGCCACGGAGTGGACCGCCTACGCAATCACCAGTCGCACGCCGAAGAGTTACGATGTTTCCCTGCGCGCGAAGGCCGGAAGTGCTTCGGCCGAAATCCAATTGACCATCGGAGAACACACACGGTGTATTACTCTCTCCAGCAAAGGATGGAGCGACATCAACATCGGCACGTTTGCCCTGCTCCAAGGCCCAAACCGCATCAAACTCGAGGTAAAAAGCGGCACCGCAGATCTCGACTGGCTCGACGTGAACCCCGCCAAACAATCCCAGCAATCCGCGGGTGTGGAACCTGCAACCAGGGTGCGCTGAACCAACCTCGTAGCAGCAGAGGTGACGTGGCTCCAATCTCCTCCGGTCCTCTGTCCACTGTAGGGGACGACGTAAGGAGTCCTCTTCTCGAATCCGACGCCGAAACGGGACCCCTTACGTCATCCCCTACAAGCTGAGCGATGCCTCGTGTAACAATGTAACGTTGTAACCATGTAACGATGTAACCCCCGTGTAGCCCAGTTAACTCAATTAACTCAGTTAACTCTTTCCTTACAACCTGATAATCCCCCTCTGCAACGCCTTCGTAACCGCCTCCGTCCGATCAGCGACCAGCAACTTGCCCAGAATATTCTTCAGGTGCCCTTTGACGGTGTGTTCGCTGATCTTGAACACATCGGCAATCTCCTTGTTCGCCAGGCCCTTGGCCATTTGTTCCAGCACCTGGATCTCACGCGCCGTCAGCTCCTCAAATATATTCCGCTCGGCCAGCCGAGTGGCGATCTCTTTCGGGATCCACTGCTGACCGGCCGCCACAGCGCGCAAGCCAGGGATCAGTTTCTCGCGAGAGGTATTCTTCAACACATACCCTTGCGCCCCGGCCTTTACCGCGCGATGGATATCGGTATCGCCGTCGTACGTGGTCAGCATCAGAATGCGCGCTTCCGGATGTTTCGAGCGGATTTCCGCCGTGGCCCAGATGCCGTCAAAACGCGGCATGCGCAAATCCATCAAAACCAGGTCGGGCTGGCACCGGTTGAATTCCTGCACAGCCTGTGCTCCATCGGCTGCTTCACCCACCACTTCCATGTCCGGTTCCAGATTCACCACACCGATGAGCCCCATCCGGACCAGAAAATGATCGTCCACCACAAGAATCCTGATTTTGTGGAGTTTGTTCATTTCGCGACCATATCCTCCGGGATCGACTCCTGAGGCGTCACTTCCTGGTCAATTGTCACCCGTAGCCGCAGCGTCGTCCCTTCCCCAGGCTTGCTGTCGAATACCGCCTCTGTTCCCAGCCGCTTCGCCCGCTCTGAAATACCCACCAAACCAAAATGGCCGTCCCCGGCTCCGTTGCAATTGCCTAGGTCGAACCCCTTTCCGTTGTCTCGGATTTCCATCAACACCGTCTGCGGGCCATAATCCAATTCAATGGATGCGCTGGTCGCTTCCGAGTGTTTAATCACATTCGCCATCGCCTCCTGGGCGATGCGCAACAGGTTCTCTTCGATCGTTTCGGGCAAAGGGCGCACGCGCCCTTTGGTGTTCACTTCGAAATGAATGTCCGTTCCGTCCGTAAGTTGTTTGCCGCTGGCCACCAGCGCCCCCGGCAAATCGAACTGCTCCAGCGCCCTCGAGCGCAGGTCCCAAACCGAACGCCGCACCTCGACCTGGCTCTGCGCGACCATATCCGCCGCCAAATCCAAATGATGATTCGCGCTCTTGACGTCGGTCGGAAATAGCTTGGAGGTCATGTCCAATTGCAAACCAATACCCATGAGCGATTGTTCCAGCGTATCGTGTATTTCCTGGGCCAGCCGCGTTCTTTCCGCCAACACCGCTTTAAATTCCACCTCGGCCTCCTTGCGCGCTGTAATCTGAAATTTGAGTTGAGCGGTTCGTTCCTTGACCCGTTCCTCGAGTTGATCGTGCGCTAATTGTAATTCGCCTTGCGCTTTCTCCTTTTCACGGACCAATTGATTCAGCACAAGGTTGCGCTTGGAGACCATCACAATCCAACTGATCGCCACCGCCAGCACCGCCATCACAATCCCCAATCCGATCAGGAGCCGCTTTGGCGTCCACCAGCTCGGCGCCTTCAACAGCTTCACGCTGGCCGCGTCCGGCAGCAGCATTTGCAGCGATTTCAGCTTCTTGTCCTCGCCGCTCTCCGTGAAACACACGCCCGAAACCTCGACCAAACTGCCGATCGAAAGACTGTTGAGCGCCGCCAGCGCCTGGGCCGATTCGGCCTCGGCGGTGAACAACTGATCGTCGGCCTGCAACAGCAACACGGTGCTCGTCAGCGCCGGCGCCTTCTTAGCGGCTCGCAGGCCGTGCGGACGGCTCTGTTTCACCGTGCGATCCAGCAGCTTTGCTTCGAACTTGACGAGGTCTGCGTGGTGCAAACCGTCTTGAATCTCGCGCACGGTGACCTTTTTCGGAGCTGCCGGAGCGGGCGGCTCGCCGGTTCTTTTGATAACTGCATCATCCAGCACCGGCAGGAAATGTTCGAAATCGGGAAAACCCACGGCTTCGACCACGTCGCCAACGGCGAAAAAGGCTGTTTGCCGGCTCTGCACGTGCAATCCGCCCGAGCCGTCCTCCAGGAAAAGATCTTCCCCTGCTCGTTGCAACGTGACGACGCCCTTCACATGAACTCGTTGGCCGGGCAACAATCCTTTTTGATACTGCGCGATGCCCTTCAGCGGAAGAACTGGTTTTTCAAACGGGTCCACCGGTTCGGTCTTTTCCACTACAAAATCGGCCGCGACCGGCACGAACAGCACCACCGAAATCAAATGGCGCAGCGTCTGGTTGAAAGTGGCCGCTGCCGTGCCATTGATCCGCACACGGGCCCCGATGAGGCTCTCGGCGTTCAGGCCGGGAGCCGCTTTGGGGAAAGCGTGAAGCCGATAGCCGCCCGAAGCGATATCCAGGTCCACATTCACCGGCCCGGTCTGGACGGCCCGGACGATGCCGGTTACCTCTACCCGCTGGCTGTCCTCTGCTCCGGACATAATCTGTTCAATCGGCACCGATTTTGCCTCAGGCAGCGAAGCCGTTCCGATCTTGCGCCATTTTGGACGCGTAATGATTGGTGCAAAAGCCCCAGGATGAGTCACCCCGCTCACCTCGAGCAGGTCTCCGGCCACCGGCTGGTTCGTCGAAATGTTCTCAACGAACACACCGCTCGTTTTATCCTGGACGAAAAACCGGCCACCCCACGTCGGCTCCCCTGCCGTGACCACCCCTCGCACCTGCACCGCCAACCCCTTCAAAGCCTCTTCGGCCGGCAACGCCAGAATATCCGCCGCGTTGGTCAGTGGTTCCGCAGCGAGCCTGCAATGAGCACCCATCACCATCGCAAGCCACGCCACCGCCACGTAGCGCAGGCGTTCTCGCCTGAAGCCACCAGAATTAGGCATTGTTGATTCGGCATAGTGCCGGGGGCACGGCAGATAATAGCCCAGCGTTTCAACGCTGGGTTTGCGGCGCCGTGCGGAACAAGTCCTTGCAGGGACGGCAGAAGAATTACGGTTTCTGTCCTCGCTCCGGGATTCCGCCCGTCTGCGG
This sequence comes from Verrucomicrobiota bacterium, assembly GCA_003176045.1. Lineage (GTDB taxonomy): Bacteria > Verrucomicrobiota > Verrucomicrobiia > Limisphaerales > UBA8199 > PSRM01. The sequence continues at coordinate 8,299 of PSRM01000244.1, forward strand.
TCTGTGGTCCGTTGTCTGTGGTCTGCTCCGCACCCGGCGTGAGCCGCCGTGAATTGAGCCGGGAGCTTCATGCTCATATTAAAACCCGCCCGGCGCCCAAAGTCGAGAGGATTTGCCCACACCCCCCGAAAGAGGGGGTCCGCGCCAGATAAAGTGATGCCACGGGCTCAGCTACCTGAGCTCGTACAAATTTCCGTGCAAAGGAAATGCGGTTTTCCCATCATCCACACCATTGAACGCCGCTTTGACAATCGAGTCAGGTCAGATCGTCACCGGCCCGCTTTTTAACGAGCCGATGCGAGTCGAGACCGTGCAGCCCAACGGAAACAACACTTGGGTGCTTGGCCTGGTCGGCGTGCAATCTGAACGATTTCGCAGGGTCACAATCTCCGCTGAGCAGATGTCTTCCCTCAAAGTCTTCCAGGCCGCAAAATCCTTCGATGGGGATGGGGCGCTGCTCCGTTTAGGACTACAGGCTTACGCTCTCGGCATCGCCTACGAATTCGATCCTTACTTCGGATTATCCATTTCACGTGTTGACCCTTTGCCCCATCAGCTTGAGGCCATTTACGACTATCTTCTCAAACTGGCTCGTGTCCGCTTTCTCCTGGCCGATGACGCCGGCGCGGGCAAGACCATCATGGCCGGTCTGCTCGTCCGCGAACTCAAGCTCCGAGGCCTGGCCGAACGCATCCTCATCGTCTGCCCGTCCAATCTCACCTTTCAATGGCAGCGCGAATTGAAGGAAAAGTTCGACGAGAAATTTATCGTCGTTAAAGGCGGCGATATCCGCGACCAGTTTGGCCTGAACCAATGGATGGAGCAGAAGCAGGTCGTAACTTCCCTGGATCTCGCCAAAAGGATCGAAATTTTGCCCGGCCTCAAGCAGGCCCACTGGGACCTGGTAATTGTGGACGAGGCGCATCGCATGTCCTGGACGCCACCGTCGCGCAAAACCGCCCGCTACGCCCTTGGCGAACTGTTACGCGATAGCACGGATCACATTCTCCTGCTGACCGCCACCCCGCATAAAGGCGATCCCGCCAATTTCAGTCTCTTTTTGCAATTACTGGACTGCGATGCCTACGCCGACGTGAAATCCATTCGCGAAGCAATGAGCCAGCAGCGTGCGCCGTTTTACCTGCGGCGCACGAAGGAGGCGATGGTTTATTTCCCCGAGCGGCAGCCGGACGGCAAATGGATCGCCAGGAAGATCTTTACTAAACGCATTCCGCACACGGTTGACTTCTCCATTGATGGGCCTGAGTTCGAGCTTTATCGCGCTGTCACCCGCTTCGTCAAATTCCAGAGCGCCAAAGCCGCTGCCCAGGAGGACGATCCTCGTTCTCGCGCTGTCGGCTTCCTGATGTCCCTTTACCAGCGCCGCCTGGCCTCCAGCGTTTATGCCTTGCGCCACTCGCTCGATAACCGCGCCAAGCGCCTCCACGACGGCCTGAAAGCCGCCCAGGACCTGCTGCGCTTCGCCCCGCCGGAACTCCCCGATCCCGAAGACCTGGAGGAAATGGAGGAAAAGGAGCGAGATTATTTCGAGCGGATGATCGAAGCAGTCACACTCGCTGGCAGCGCTGAAGACGTGCGAGATGAAATCAAGGAGCTCAAAGAACTCGCTCGCCAGGCTCAGGATGTCGAAGACTCGTGTGCCGAGGCGAAGCTGTCGCGCCTCAAAGAACTGCTCCATCAGGAAGGCTTCTTTGACCAGCCCACGAAGCGCCTGCTCATCTTCACCGAGTATAAAGACACCCTCGATTATCTTCTCACTAGGTTGAAAGAATGGGGCTTTCAGGTCGGCTGCATCCATGGCGGAATGAAGCCCGGTTCACGCGATGAACCAAACACCCGCCTCCATACTGAGCAGCAATTCAAGGACGGTGAGATCCAAGTGCTCGCGGCAACCGAAGCGGCCGGGGAAGGCATCAACCTCCAGTGCTGCCATATTCTGTTCAACTACGACATCCCCTGGAACCCAAACCGCCTTGAACAGCGCATGGGCCGCATCCACCGCTACGGCCAGCAACATGATTGCCTGATTTTCAATTTCGTCGCGACCAACACCATCGAGGGCCGTGTCCTTCAGCGCCTCCTGGAAAAGCTGCAGGAGATTCGCAACGCGCTTGAAGATGATGCCGTTTTCAATGTCGTCGGCGAAATCCTTCCCGCTGCCCACGTCGAACGCGTCCTCCGCGATTACTATGCAGGGCGCCTGGGCGACGCCGACCTCGAAGACCGCCTGCTCCGCGACGTGGACGAAGGCCACTTTCGCGCCATCTGCCAAAATGCCCTTGAAGGTTTGGCTTCCAAGAAATTGAATCTCGAAATGCTGATCCAGCGCCGCGCCCGCGCACAGGAGCGCCGTGTCGTGCCCGAGACCATCGCCCGCTTTATCCGCGAAACTGCCGAACTTGCATCGCTCTCCCTCAAACCAGTGGCTCCTCTGGCTCACACCTTCGATCCTGGCAAAACGCCGGCGTCCCTTCGCCAATTTGAAACTCAGACCAACTGGAAGCTCCCGGCACTTGCCACCAAGTATCCCCGACTCTCAACCGACCGAGAGGTTGCGGAAAAGAACAGTCTCGAATGGGTGACCCCAGGCCACCCATTATTCGAAGCGCTGCGCAGGAACACCGTGACGCAAGCTGAAGAGGCGTTCAGCAGGGGCGCGTGCTTTTATTCGCTTCAACATGAGGCCCCGTCCCGCATTGACTTTTATCGCGCCAGGATCGTGGACGGCCTCGGCAACGTCATCCATGAACGCCTCTTCGCCGTCGAACTCTCCCATGATTGTAGGAGCCGACGTGAGGAGGCTCTAACCAACCCGCCGTTCGACACCGGTTCCCCTCTCCCTTCGGATAGGAGAGGGGTCAGGGGTGAGAGCGAACCCAAGTTCCAGGACCCCTCCATCCTCGGCAACTTCACCCCCGCCCCCCGTCCCTCGACCCTCCCCCCGATCGCCACCGCCGCCGAACATACAAGCTGGCTCCACGAAAACGCGCTGACACCGTTCCTGAACGAAGTCCTTGCCGACCGCCTTACCGAAATTGACCGCATTGCCTCTCACATCGAACTCTCCCTCACCGAACTGCTCCAAAAAGCCGACGACGAAATTGGCAAAGCCGCTGCCGACGTAGAATCTAATGCGCCAGGCGCTGCCGGACGTCTGGCCCAGGCCGAGGAAAGGCATGCCAAGCTCCTGAGCAAACGCGAAGCCCGCCGCCTTGAATTGCAGCGCCAGCGCGCCCTCACGCTCCAGGCCGTCGAACGCATCACCAGCATTTTGGTTTTGCCCCATCCCGAGCGCGAAGCGCCAGACGTACGCCGGCTCCGGCCCGATTACGAGACCGAAGCAATCGCAATGAAGGTTGTCATCGCCCATGAAACCGCCCAGGACCGCCAGGTCGAGGATGTCCATGAAAAGAACCTTGGGTATGACATCACCAGCCTCGACCTCAAATCAGGCGAACTCCGCTTGATCGAAATAAAAGGCATCGGCGCTTCCACTGGCCGCGTCCTGCTCACCCCCAATGAACGCCGCGTGGCCGAGGACCGGCGCGATTGTTACTGGCTCTATGTTGTGACCTGCTGCGACACACAGCCCCAGTTGCAGGCGCCCATCAAAGACCCGGCCCGTTTCCCCTGGCACGAGGTTAAAAAAGTCGAGCACTACTGGCTTGAAGTCGATGCAATGACTCAGCCGATGCGGCTGAAGGAAGATGATGTGCAATACGGAGGGGAACGATGAAAAGGAACGATACTTCAATCGAGTTCCTCGCTTTCTGCCTCCAGGCGGCTCCAACTGTGGGCTCGGCGACCCTTGGCTCGGTTTTACGCCGGATCCATCAGGAGGGCCTTCGGCCAGATGAATTCCTGGGCCTCCCAAAGCAGACGCTGCAAGCTCGGTACAACCTAAAGCCTGCCGCGATCGGTGCAATCCACGAGCCCGAGGCCAAAACAATCGATCTGTGGGAAAGGGTTCGACACAAGGACGTTACCGTCCTCGTCTTTGGAACTGCTGCCTACCCCGAGCGGCTTACAAAGATATTGGGCGATTCCGCCCCGCCCATCATCTACGTCGATGGTCGACTCGACCTTCTACAGCGCAGTGCCGTGGGCTTCTGCGGCTCACGAAAAGCATCCGAAAAGGGCATCCAGGTAGCCACTTCCTGCTCCAAACGGCTCGCCACACATGAAATCAATGTCGTGAGTGGCTACGCGCACGGAGTGGATCTAGCCGCCCACCGCGGCGCTTTAGAAGCCGGAGGCACCACTACCTTCGTCCTGGCCGAAGGCATCCTCAACTTCCACCTCAAGCAGGAGCTGCGTCCTCCCGTCGAAAACGGCGCCTCGGACCGCTATCTCGTGCTTTCGGAATTCCCACCCGGCCTTCCCTGGAAAGCTCACAATGCCATGGCCCGCAACCGCACCATCTGCGGATTGACCGATGCGCTTGTCGTAGTCGAGTCCGGCACAGAAGGCGGCACCTTTGAAGCAGGCAAGACGGCTTTGGCGCTTCACAGGCCTTTGTTCTGTGTCGAATATTCCGAACCTAACCCGTCCGCCCCGGGTAATCCGTATTTTCTGAGCCATGGAGCCTTTAGCCTCAAACGCTCACGAAACGGTGAGCCGAATCTAATCAAGCTCCTCGAAATCGTACGCAGTGCCAAGCGAGCTGCGGAGCCGGGATTGGTCGCGCAAAATGAACTCGTATTGCGGGACAAAGCGAAAGGCCAACCACAGCTCCCTCAATCCCCTCGCCCTGAGAACGCATCTGCGCGGACGGTTAGTGCAGGCATCCCCAAAGAATGTAAGCGCCTCGCAGAGGTGGATTTCCCTATCGCGACGGTGTCGCGACACTCCGCGAAAGAGAAATCTGTCCGCTTCGGTCACCCGTCAACATTCCATCTCTGGTGGGCCCGTCGCCCGCTCGGCTCCTGCCGAGCGCTCCTACTCAGCCTCCTAATCCCTGACCCGTGCGATCAGCACTGTCCAACAGAGTTCAAGAAAAAAGCCCGCGAAGTCCTACGCAACCTCCCGGGCAAGATCGGCACTACTGACCAGGAACTTCAGCAAGCCCTTCTGCGCTTCATTGGCGACTTCGCCGACTGGGACCACGCCACTCAATCCACGTTTCTACAAGTCGGCCGTGGGCTCGTGGCTGCCGCCTACCCCGAAGAAACTCCCTTTCTAACCGATCCATTCTCCGGGGGTGGCTCAATTCCTGTCGAAGCCTCCCGGCTTGGTCTCGAAACATTTGCCACCGATCTGAACCCCGTTGCTTGCTTTATCCTCAAGGTCATGCTGGAGGATATCCCGCGCAGCGGCGCGCAACTTCCAGAGGAACTCCGCCGTCTTGGGGCGGACCTCAAAAACCAGGCGGACAAACAACTAACCGCCTATTACCCGGCGGACCCCGACGGCGCCACCCCCATCGCTTACCTCTGGGCCCGCACCGTACGGTGCGAATCCCCCGATTGCGGCGCCGAAATCCCGTTGGTCCGCTCCTTCTGGCTCTCAAAGAAAGCCAATCGCAAGCGAGCACTCCGCTACACTATCGTCCGCCAAAAGCACACACCACCGCGAATCGATTTTGAAATCTACGAACCCAGGTTCGACGACGACGTTCAAAACGGAACCGTGTCCCGCGCAAATGCCACATGTCCATGCTGCAACGTCGTCCTACCCGCAGTCCGCGTAAGAGCACAGCTGACGTCTCAGCGAGGAGGAGCCGACGTCCACTTCGACACTAGAGGAAGGCGCACCGGCGGTGCCATCCTTATCGGAGTGGTTACCATGAACCAAGAGACGGTGGGCAGAGATTACCGCCTTTCTCACCCCGAAGACTACGAAGCAGTTTGCAAGGCGCAGAAGGCAGTCCGCAACCTCCCGCCAGGCGCAATTCCGGACGAGCCAACACCATGGAAACACGGCCACCGCGCCGTAGGTTCGCCCCGCATCTACGGCATGCTCACCTGGGGCGACCTTTTTACAGCCCGCCAGAAACTGTCACTTGCAACGCTGTGCCAACTCCTCACCGCCGTAGCCGGAGAGCAACCAACGGTCCGCGAAATCCTCGGTCTCGCCATAAGCCGATTCTCCGACATAACGAACGCCTTCTGCCGGTGGGAAAACACCAAGACCCAAGTTCGGAACCTTTTCGGCCGCCAGGCACTGCCCATGCTTTGGGATTTCGCGGAGGCCAGCTTCGTCGGAGAGCAAGCAGGCGACTATTCCGTGACGCTGGAAACCATGATAAAAGTCGCCGAGAGGCTCACCGGAATCCTGAAGACCGCCCAAGTCCAACAAGCAGACGCGTGCGACTCACCCCTGCCATCGAGTTCTGCCCACGTTTGGTTCACAGATCCCCCGTATCACGACAATGTCCCCTATGCCGACTTATCAGACTTCTTTCTCGTCTGGCTCAAAAGAGCCCTGCCGCGCAATCGACTGCTCCGGGATCCATTCGACCCTAAGAACCTACTCTCCCCCAAGGAACGCGAGTTAACAGTCACCACCGCTGCGGGCGAAGATTCCCCTCCCAAAAGCACCGACTTCTTCCTCGCAGGCATGACCAAAGCGTTCCAGGAGGGTAGGCGCGTTCTTAAAGAAGACGGCGTCGGATGCGTCGTCTTCGCCCACAAGACCACCGAAGGATGGGAAGCCCTGTTAACTGGGATGATGCGTGCAGGCTGGACCATTCTGGCATCGTGGCCAATCACCACGGAGCTTGCTAACAGAATGGTTGCTCGCGACACCGCAGCTCTCGCAGCTAGCGTTCACCTCGTTTGCCGACCCCGAACGGAAGACACCGTCGGAGACTGGAGCGAGGTACTACGTGAACTGCCCAACCGCGTCGCAAAGTGGATGGAGAGGCTGCAGACCGAAGGAGTCCGAGGAGCCGACCTTGTGTTTGCCTGCATCGGCCCGGCTCTCGAAATCTTCAGCCGATACGCTAAGGTAGAAACCGCCGAAGGGCGGGAAGTCCCGCTGGCCGAATACCTCGCCAAAGTATGGGAGGTTGTCGGTCGTTCAGCACTGGAACAGGTTCTTGGTACAGCCGAGGCCAGAGCGCGCAATGGCGCAGCCGGCGCCCTGGAGGAAGACGCCCGCCTTACCGCTCTCTTCCTGTGGACCCTTCAGAGCACGAGTGGCCAGGGACAGAGCCGCGACCGTGAGGGAGCGGGCTCAGAGGACGAGGACGAGAATGAGGACGAGGAAAAACCGAAAAAGAAAAAAACCGGCTTCAGTCTGATATTTGACGTCGCCCGTCGCTTTGCCCAACCGCTCGGTATTCACCTGGATAACTGGGAAGGCCGCATCATTGAAACGGAGAAGGGCATAGTCCGCCTGCTGGCAGTCGGCGAGCGAGCGCAGCAGCTCTTCGGTGAAGAAGGCGCACACGCAGTCGCCTCACGCCTCAGCAAAGAAGCTCAGGGCGACGCCCAGATGGTTTTGTTCCCCGACCGGGAGGAAGAGGCGCCGAAAATCAAAGCGCGGAGAGCAGGCAAACCTCTGTCCGGCGAATCCCGCGCGAACGGCGCAATCACAACCCTTGACCGCGTTCACGCTGCCATGCTGCTTCAAGCCAATGGCCAGGCCAACGGCCTGCGCGCGCTCATCAAAGCTGAGCAGGAGCGCGGCCCCGATTTCTTGCGCCTCGCCAACGCCCTCTCGGCTTTGTATCCAAAGGAAAGCGAAGAAAAACGCCTGCTCGATGCCATGCTCCTCGCCGTGCCGAGATAAAACAGTTGATTTAGCCGTGCTAAACCAATTCTGAAAGTATTGCAACATTTACCGCAACATTGTGTCGCGAACCCATCGCCATTTCCGATTGTTTCTAGAAATCGCGACACAAATCGCGACAGCGTGTCGCGAAAGTAACTGAAAAAAAGAAATTATATTAAGAAGTTTCGCCGCGAACACAGCTAAAGCGGGTTAATGAGCAACAGTCGCACAGTTTGGCAAATCTCCGCAGGCCCGGCTTCCCGGAATTATGCCGAGATTCTCCTGCGCCACGGTGTGGGCTTGGTTGGCCCGTGCGGTCCCGGTCCATGGACCGAACGCCCTGACGAAGACTACGAAGGTCCCTTCGCTCGACAAATCGCCAGCGAAGTCCAGCCTGGAGACGTGTTCCTTCTACGCAATGCACTAGCGACAATCTGTGCCGTCGGCCTCGTTTCCAGCAATTACGAGTTCTTCCCGCAGTTCGATGATGTCAACGGCTGGGATCTGAACCATGGCCGCCGAGTCCGCTGGTGCCGATTACCCGAGCACTACAATTTCGGCGGCTCCATTTTCGGCGCGAATCCACCGCGCATTTCACGCGTTTGGAATGAGCCCGTTCTCGATTATGCTCAGCGATTCCTCAATTCACCTCCAACCAATTGGCAGACCGCGCCGCTGCCACCCTTGCCTCCCGAAGAACGGCAACTTTCGGACTTGGAAATCCCGGCTGGCCTTCAGGACTTGATCGCCCAGGTCCGCGATTTGCATCCAGTTATGTGGGACCGGCGGCAGTTCCCAGAGCACCCGGCTGAAGACGAGGTTATCGCGAATTTCACCGTCCCCTTGCTGCGCGCCCTCGGCTGGCATCCTGAACACATCGCGATCAAAATGCAATACAAGGACGTGACGCTCTTTCGAGCCTTGCCGAGAATCCCCGAGAACTGCCACTTGGTCATTGAGGCCAAGCGGCTCGGCGCAGGCGTCGAGGGCGCGCTCGCCCAGGGAATCAAATACGTCCACGCCCTTGGTGTCTCCCGCGACATCGTTGTCACGGACGGAATTCGTTATCGGCTGTACGACTGCGACAGGAATTTCGCCCCCGCTGCCTACGCCAATCTTGCAAACCTGAAGGCTTCCGCGTTGAATATGTTTGCGCGCCTGAAACGGCCCTGACACATGGACCCTGTAATCCGAAGTCTGATCGTAAAACGATTCCGAAGTCTGCCAACCGAGCGGGTGGATTTCGATAACCCAACCTTTTTGGTAGGGCGCAACGGCTCCGGCAAGAGCAACTTCGTTGATGCCTTCGCATTCTTGGCAGAGGCCATGGCCTCGCCACTGCAGGCCGTTTTTGACCGGCGCGGCGGAATCTCAGCGGTGCGCAACCGCACCTCGGGGCGGAGCTACCCGCCCAACCTTGGGCTCGGAGTCATTTTCGGGCCGCTCAATGGGGAAATCACTCGCGGGCGGTACGCCTTCGAGAGCCGAGCGCTCAAAAATTATGGATTCGAAGTTGTTCGAGAACAGTGCGTGGTTGACAACGCTCGGGGCGAACGGATTTGGTACGAACGAGCCAGAGGGACCTTTCGCTCAAACATTTCCGGCCTGGCCCCCGCACTCGACCCGGCCTTGCTTGCGCTGCCCCTGGTGGGTGGGCAGGCGCGATTTGCTCCCATCCTGAAAGCCCTGGCGGCGCTGCGAACCTATCGTATCGAGCCCGCCAAGCTGCGCGAAATGCAGGACCCGGACAGCGGGGTCATCCTGCGTCCGGATGGGGCCAATGCTTCAAGCGTTCTGCAAGAGATAGAACGTCACTCCCGGGCGGACATTGAAAGAATTGGGCAAGTCCTCTCGACGATAGTTCCCAACACTCGCAAAGTTCAGACCACCAAGCATGGAAACAAGCTTTCGCTTAAGTTCACCCAGGAATGGGGTGAGAAGAAAAGGTTGAACTTCGAAGCCTTCAACATGTCCGACGGCACTCTCAGGGCACTCGGGCTGCTGCTGGCAGTCTATCAGCGTCCAACTCCATCTCTCATGGTGGTTGAGGAACCGGAAGCAACAATTCACCCCGGGGCGCTTGGGGCGATCCTGGATGTGCTTCGCCACGCCAGCCGCAAAATGCAGATCATCGTTACCACCCACAGCCCCGAAGTTCTGGATGCAGACTGGATCGGTGATCAAAACCTGCGGGTTGTTACCTGGCAGGAAGGCGCGACGCGCATCACTCCGCTCTCGGAAGCTTCCCGCCAGGCCATCCAGCAGCACCTGATGGGCGCTGGAGAGTTGCTGCGCTCCAATGCTCTGGAGGCCGGCTCCTTATTTGAGGAAGACCTCTCCCAAACTGTCCTCTTTGAAGAGGTGGCATGAAAATCCAACCCATCGTCGAAGGCCATGGTGAAGTCGAGGCGGTGCCAGTCCTCCTGAGGCGTTTGCGGGATCAAGCCCAGGCCTTCTCACTGGATGTGGGCCGGCCCATTCGCAGAAAGCGCTGGGAGTTCGTGGACGAAACAGCGATGAAGAAGGCAGTGCGCCTTGCGATGCTTCAGCCGGATTGCGCTGCCGTGCTCATCATGTTTGATGCCGATGATGATTGCCCCAAAGAGCTTGTGCCCACGATTGAAGCCTGGGCAAAAGCCGAGGCGGGCCCGATGCCCTGTGCCGTTGTGATCCCCAACCGCGAGTACGAAGCATGGTTCATTGCTTCCATTGAGTCCTTGCGCGGCAAATCCGGCATTCGAGCTGACGCCGAGTCACATCCATCTCCCGAAACACCGCGTGGGGCAAAGGGGCAGCTTGAATCGCGCATGGTCGCGGGCCTCAGTTATGCCGAAACGGTCGATCAGGCACCTCTAACAGCAGCTTTCGATTTCGCTCTGGCCCACTCCCGGTGCCGCTCTTTCCGCCGGATGGCGAAAGCGTTTGGGATCCTGGCCGCTGCAGCCGGGTTCCCGCTAACAGACTGGCCGCCCGCGGCCTGGATAAGAGAAACCTAACATGGAACCCTGGTATAAGACCGTTACACCGCGCAAAGAGGTTCGAGATGGCCGCTCATTTAATCCGGATGATTTCGCCATCGCCCTTGAACAAGTCGTCAACAAGAAAGCGCCGGAGGATTACCGCGACCCGAAGCAGTTTTTCTCACGTACTTGCTGGACACGAGCGCTGCTCACTCACGCCGGCATGGTCCTCCGCCGTCTCAATGGAAAGACCGAGAACACGGCACCGGTCCTGACGCTCGTCACTCAATTCGGCGGAGGCAAAACCCACACCCTCGCCTCGCTTTATCACCTGGCGAAAAACGGGAAAAAGGCCGTCAATTTCGATGGAGTTCCGGAATTGATGCAGGAAGCGAAGTTGGGCACCGTGCCCCAGGCCGAGGTTGCCGTCTTTGTGGGCAACGCCTGGGACCCGGAAGACGGAACTGAGACACCCTGGATTGACATTGCTCGTCAGTTGGCCCGCGACAAAGGAGTCGCGCTGCTCGGCAAGGAGGCCAAATCCACCCCGCCGGGAACGGCGACCCTGGCAAAGGTTTTCGAGGCCGCCGACGGACCAATCCTCATCCTGTGTGACGAGGTCCTCAACTTCGTCAATCGCCATCGCAAAATGGCTGAGCCATTCCACGCGTTCATTCAGAATCTCACAGTCGCGATGACCGGAACCACGCGTGGCGCTGCTCTCATTAGTTTGCCCCGAAGCCAGGTCGAGATGACCGAATGGGACTCTCAGTGGCAAGACAAAATCACAAAAGTTGTAAAGCGCGTTGCGAAAGATTTGATCGCCAATGATGAAACAGAAATCAGCGAAGTCGTGCGCCGGCGACTGTTCGAAGATCTGGGCAACGACAAGGTGCGTAAAGCTGTCGCCAAGGCTTACGCCGATTGGTGCTTCGAACGCCGAGCGCAACTCCCGCCGGAATGGACTGCGGTGGACACGGCGGCCACCGAAGCTAAAGCGAAGGAGTTTTTGCGCCAGCGGTTTGAAACCTGCTACCCCTTCCACCCGGCCACCCTCTCTGTGTTTCAACGCAAATGGCAAACCCTTGCTCAATACCAGCAAACGCGCGGCACCCTTGCCATGCTGGCGCAGTGGATCTCCTGGGCTTATCGCGATGGTTTTCAGCAGGCGCGGCGCGAACCCCTGATCACCATCGGTTCCGCTCCGCTTCAGGTCAGCGAATTCAGAGGCACCGTCTTGGGCCAACTCGGCGAACCCCGCCTCGCCGCTGCCATTGATACCGATATCGCAGGCGCAAATTCTCATTGCAAAGCACTCGACTCCGATACAAAAGGCCCGTTGCGAGACATTCACCGCCGCGTCGGCGCGGCAATCCTCTTCGAGTCATCGGGAGGCCAGGTCAACAAAGTCGCTCACCTTCCCGAGCTTCGGTTCGCTATTGGTGAGCCGGAAGTGGAGACAACCTCAATTGACAATGCAGCCCACGCGCTGGAATCGCGGGCGTTCTTCATTAGCCGCGTCGGCTCGGATGGCTTCAGAATTTACCACAAGGCCACTATCCGAAAGGCCGTGGGCGACCGGCGCGCATCCCTGGACGAAGAAAGCGAAGTCCTGCCAGCCATGCGCAAGCTAGTCGAGGGTGAATTTAAGCGTGGTGCAAGTGTTCCCGTAATTTTCCCTCCCGACGGGAATGATGTTCCCGATTCGCCCCGATTAAGCATTGCTGTCGTGGACCCCGAAACCGAATGGTCAGGAAAAGCTATTCGAGAGCAAATCGCCGAATGGACAAAACGTCGGAACAAATCCGACAGACAATACCCCGCCGCCCTACTCTGGGCTTTAAAGAAACCCGGCCGCGACCTGCGCGAGAAGGTCGAACTTTGGCTCGCCTGGAAGCGCGTTGCAAAGGAAGTCGCTGACGGAACCCTCGGCGCGGACTACGATAAAACGGATCGCGCCGAGATTGCAGCCAAAGTCCAAACCGCCGAAGACGATGCCAAAGACGAAGTCTGGGGCAGCTACCGGTTCGTCGTCCTGGCCGACAGCCAGGAAGCCGACGGGCTCAACGTCATTGACCTTGGCGCCGGCCACGCAAGCAGCAACGAAACACTTTGTGGCCGGATAATCACCGCCCTCAAATCGCAGGAACTGCTGAACGAATCCATCGGTGCAGGCTACATTGATCGCAAATGGCCCAAGGCCCTCAAAGAGTCCGGCGCATGGCCCCTCTCTGGCCTGCGCCAGTGCTTCCTTAACGGCTCTTTCACGCGCCTGCTCGATCCCGATTCCACTCTGCGACACAAAATTACCGAATTCGTCACCAAAGGCGAGTTCGGCCTCGCCTCCGGCCCGAAACCAGACGGCACCTATGATCGTGTCTGGTTTGAAGAGCTGCTCTCACCCGACGAAGTCATGTTCGACGGCAACGTCTTCCTGCTCACGAAAGCCAGGGCCAAAGCGTTCAAAGCCGGGGCTCCACCCCCAGCCGTCATCACGCCAGAGACAGGGACAGAGTCGCGACCTTCAGGGAGCGACGTGGCCGGGACTGAGCCAGGAGAACCATCCACTGAAACCGACGGCAAAGAGAAGCCGAAAGCTGCCCAGCCCATCATGCTCCGCATCACCGGCGACATTCCGCCAGAAATTTGGAATCGCCTCGGCACAAAAGTGCTTCCCAAACTCAAATCGGGCACGGAATTGAAAGTCGCCGTTTCCTTTACCGCCAGTTTTGCCCCCAACACTGTGGACGGCCTCGAATCCGACCTCCAACAAATCCTTTCCGAACTTGGCCTTTCTGGGAAAGTGCTTGTCGAAAAAGTCTGATTCGCGATTTTCTCGCTCTCCCATTTGACAAATTCCCAACCCTGGGCGAATTTCTCGCGCCTGCTTCGCAGGCCTGGCGCTGGCCCAGCCCACGCGTGGGTAAGAGCGGGGTTGATTCTGGCTAGCCTCCAGTCCGGGGCATATCCCTTTCCCTGCCCCTTTGTTCCCTGGTCCATAACAACCAAATGACAACGTACATGCAGTCCAAAGACATTCCAGAGCAGCCGATAGCAGTCCAGAGCAGTCCAGAACAGTCCACCAAGCACGGACCCCCTACCCCCTCCAAAAAACGCCGCGTCGCCATCCAAAGGCGCAGGCCTACGGGCAGAGTTGCAACCCTGCCACTCGAAAAGCGCCTGAAGCTGGCACTGGAGCTGTCACGACCCAACTGGGAAGAAGGTGGGAAGTTAGCGGCCATAATCGTGCCAGAAATGTTATCCAAAGCATGCCAGGAAGCACACCGAGCGATACAGCAGGCTCATTGAGAAGTACCCGATTTTATCAAACCTACTAAAGGCTACTAAAACCTACTCAAGCCTATTAACAGCAAAAAGAATTCATCACAGCGACGCAGCCTAACTCAGCCTAACTCAGTCCAGGAAAACGTAAACCCTTGCAAATCAATGACATTTTGAATACCCCCTCCCCCCCGGCTAATCATGCAGTTGGGCTGATTCTTGCACGACCGCTCACGGCCAGCGCGCACGGCCAGCACGCCCGCAGCGCCTCCAAACTGAAATTCCGCCTCGGTAAAGCAATGCCGACACGCTTAGCACGGTTAGCACGCCTCCAGGCCACAATCATCCTCCGTCAGACTTTGGACTTTGGACTTTGAACCTTGAACTCAAGCCAACTGGCACCAAAGAAAATCGTCCTTCCAGCACGGGAGCACACCGCTTTATCCCATCATGGACTTCTTGTCGCGCCCAAGCCTTGGCGAAAGCGGCTGGACTTCTGGTCGCGCCGAAGTCGGGCGAAGGCGGATGGATGGGGCCTTTGGCCGCCCCTCATCCAGCCAACCACGGCCCTGGAGCGCCCAGAATGGACGCCCAAGCCACCTAAAAGGCCGGTTTGTCCCATGGACCCCCACCTCCCTCTCCAAAACGGCTCTTTAGGCCGACCAGCCTCAGACTTTGGACTTTGGACTTACCGTCACCCCCCGAAAGAGGGGCGCTGCGCTAGTGACCGCCTGCATATTCTGCCGAATGGTTTGTGACGAATCTCGAACTGCCGTAACCTGAGACCACAGACCCCTGACCACCGACTACTGACTACTATTTGTGAAGCCTGCCAAAACCCCGCTCAAGCCATCGTTTCAAGCCCCGGTCGCTGGACGGCGGCTTTGGGCGTACCGCCTGCTGACGGTGGCTCTTCCTTTTCTGCTCCTGGCTCTGATTGAATGTGGGCTGCGGATAGGAGGGTATGGGTATCCGACGACGTTTTTTCTTCGGGAACGGATTGGGGATAAGGAGTTTTATGTTCCAAACGACCGCTTCGGCTATCGGTTTTTTCCTGCGGCCATCGCTCGCACGCCGTTTGCGCTTCGAATGTGTGTTAAGAAGGCGCCGAATACATACCGGATTTTTGTTTTTGGAGAATCGGCGGCGCAGGGAGATCCCGATCCCACTTTTGGAGCCTGGCGTTACCTCCAGGTACTGTTGCGCGAGCGGTTCCCGGGAACGGATTTTGAAGTGGTTTGCGTGGCGATGACGGCGATTAATTCGCACGCGATTTTGCCGATTGCCCGCGAGTGCGCCCACCTGGACGGTGATTTGTGGATAATTTACATGGGGAACAACGAGATCGTGGGACCATACGGGGCGGGGACCGTGTTCGGTCCGCAAGCGCCGAGACTATGGCGGGTTCGGGCGAGCCTGGCCGCCAAGGCGACCAAGGTTGGTCAAATTTTGGAGAACTTGATCGCCCGCATCGGCTCAGGCGCAAGAGAACAAAAATCGTGGGGAGGGATGAGCATGTTCAAGGAGCATCAGGTGCGGTTCGATGCGCCTGCCAGGCTGCGAGCCCAGGAGAACTTCGCGGACAATCTCGAAGACATTTTGCGGGCTGGACGAAGCGCGGGCGTGCCGATAATCCTCAGTACCGTGGGAAGCAACTTAAAGGATTGCGCGCCGTTTGCTTCATTGCACAAGCCAGCACTGACCAGCGCTCAACAGGACGCGTGGGAGACCAATTATAAAACCGGGATCACCGCGCAACAGACGGGTGATTATGCGGCAGCGCTGAAAGCATTCGCGCAGGCGGCGGCGGTGGATGCGGAATTCGCCGAACTGGCTTTCAGGCAAGGCCAGTGCGAACTGGCGCTGACCAAGGCGGCTGAAGCAAAACGCGACTTCGAATTGGCTCGCGATTGCGACGCGCTCGGGTTTCGGGCCGATGGGCCGATCAACCGGATTATCAAACAAGCCGGAGAACGCCGCGCGAAGGACGGGGTCCGAACGGTGGACGCCGCGGAAGCGTTTGCCGCGGCTTCACCCGGCGGCATAACCGGCGAAGAACTTTTCTACGAACATGTGCATTTGAATTTCGACGGCAACTACCGGTTGGGGCGGCTGCTTGCCGAGCAAGTGCAATCACTGCTTCCGGCTGTGATCACAAATCGTAAGGAGTCGCGGACGGCCTCGTCCGCGTTCACGACGGGGCAGCCAGCGGCGATCACAGACCGCGCGCAGGCAGTATGGGCCGCGCCACAACAGTGCGACCGGCGATTGTCGGTATCACCTTGGGACCGTTACCGCGTCTGGATGGAGAACTTCAGCCGGGTCTCGGAGCCGCCGTTTACCGACCAACTCAACGATGTTCCGCGGGCAAAGATGTACATGGCGAAACTCGAGGCGCTGCGAGCGCAGATCAATCCGGCGTCGCAGGCCGAAAGCAGGAAAATCTATGCGGAGGCGGTAATGGCCGAGCCCGAGGACATTTCGTTGCGCGGCAACTACGCGCAGTTCCTGGGCGAGTTGGGCGATTTCGCCGAGGCCGTGAAGCAACAGCAACGCGTCTGCGAGTTGCTGCCACGTTCGGCGCCGGCTTTTCACAAATGCGGCGTGTTGTTGGTTCGCCAAAATCAGATGAGCGAAGCAGCGGACCAGTTTACGCACTGCCTCGAGCTGCGCGCGGATTATGCGCCCGCTTTGAATGACCTTGGGGAAATCCGGGCTCTCCAGCAAAAGCCGGGGGTGGCGGAAAAATTGTTTCGCCAGGCGATCCGGTTGAAGCCGGGCTACGTGGAATCGTATGTAAACCTGGGGTTCCTGGAGCAGGAGACCGGGCGGCTGGCTGAGGGGCTGAAGAATTACCAGGAGGCGGCGCAGTTGCAGCCGAACGGACCGGCTGCACATTTCAGCCGGGCGGTCGAGCTTGCGAAGGAACATCAGCGTGGCGACGCAATAAAACTATTTCAGGCGGCCGTGTTCATGAACCCACAGTTTTGGCAGGCGAGATATTTACTCGGAGTCGAGTTGGCGATGGCGGATCAGCCGGGGGAAGCAGAAGACCAATTTGCCCAGGTGGCCAGGTTGCGTCCGGATTTTGTTAAGGGACGGATGAATTTCGGCGTGGCATTGACCAGGCACGGGATGCTCGATGAGGCGTTAGCACAGTTTCAGGCGGCTCTGGCGCTGAGTCCAACTAACCAGGCCGCGCAGAGGAATGTGCAGATGATTGAATCGCTAAAAAAGTTAAAACGTTAAAACATTTTCAACCGCGGATTTCGCGGATGACGCAGATGAGGAGCAATATCCGCGTGATCCGCCTAATCCGCGGTTAATTTCGGTTTTATTGTGGTCTTGCCGCGGTGGGGAATATGTGGGTTCGAGAAAGTTCGCGACTAAGTTCTCGACTAAGTTTGCGACTAAGTTTTTGAAGAAGGAGCCCCCCCTAAAGAGGGGTGTAGCCGTGCACCCAGTTGGCTTACGGTTGATGTAATGAAAGCTCGTGACCTTCTGAGAACGTAATTTCACCCACCACAACCCCTGTCGTTCCTATGTCCACAAAACGTATCATCGAAATTCCCCGTGGCCGGTTTTTCACCGTACTCACTTTGCTGACAGCGCTCGGCTTCCTTGTCGCGAATTCGTCACTCGCCCAAACGTTGAAACTCCGATTCCCGTTCGACGACGCCGGGCCGGGCACCACGACTGCCAGCGACACGAGCGGCGGCGGGCTGGCCGTAACGCTGAATATGGAGTCTCAAACCGCGGGCAACGCTGTGGATCTTCACGGTGCCGCCGGCTCTGGCATTCAAGGCCAGGGGCGAGCCTTGAATCAATCCACCAACAACATCCTGGGCAATGTCCCAGGCACCATCGCGTTCGTGAACAACGATCCAAACATCGGCAGCCTGGGTACAGTCAGCAGCTTTACCGCAACCATTTGGTTCAAGCTGACCTCCCCGCCCGCGAATACGGTGAATCAGGGACCGCGGTTTTTCATCATTGGCACCAACACAGTTATTGATTCCGGTGCAGCGAACAGCATCGCGATGAACTTTAATACCGCGGCCGGCTTTCCCAGCAACTCCATTGTCGGCCGCGTCAACGGCGGCACCGTTTCGCTTCCGATGTACTCTCCATATCCCGTCGGAGTGTGGCAGTTTCTCGCCCTGACATACGATGGGAGCGCCAATGCCATAATTTATTACGGGACAGAAGCCAGTCCGGCCAAGCTTATGGCGGTCAATAACGTCGGCGCACAAACCATCAACTTTGGCACCAGCGGCACCTTGCAGATCGGCAACCGGCTCAACGGGCGAGCTCGCGCCGTACCCGGTTGGCTTGACGAATTCCGCTTCTACGCCGGCGCCGGCGACGTGAACTTCGTGGAAAGCATTCGGCAGTCTTCGTGCCCGGTCCTCATCTCCGGGCTGACGCCGGACGGATCAACGCTCATGGAGGGCACCAACGCCCTTTCCTTCACTGCCAGTTCCGCCAATACCATTAACACGAATTCAATCAAGGTCGCCCTGAACGGCACGGATATTTCCAGCAATCTGGTCTTTGGCGGTACCCCGTCTGCCGTCACCGTAAGCTACACGGGCCTTCCGGTTAATCCCACGTTGGTCAATAACGCCAACTTGAACGGAGCCAGACTTGGCATCCGCGTGACCGATGCGGGCGGAATCATCGCCAGCAACCTCTATACTTATGACACTTTCAGCCCAACCAATTTTACCTGGGAAGTGGAAGATTACAATTATTCGACCAATGCGCCCTTTAGCGGCGGCGGCAATTTTATTGATAACCCGCGGTATGCGTTCGTGTCCGCGGCCGATACCTACTACCAAAAGGCATCGGAGATCCTGGATGATTATGACGATAATGGGAACCCGGCCGGCACGTCACGGATCTACCGCAGCGCGCTTGATTCCGTGGAAACCGAGTTCTGCCTGGGCACGGGCAACAATGGCGGCACCTCCGTCGGCGAACTCATGAGGCAAAAGGTCCTCGACGCTTTTGCTTTGGATTCAACCATTCGCGAGGTCAATGTCGGCTACTTCGACGGCGGCACAGGCGCCGACTTGCCAAACTGGATGAATTACACCAGAACTTTTCCCGCGGGTCCGTTCAATGTCTATACGCGTGTGGCCAGCGGAGGTGGCACGCTTTCATCCACTCTTTCCCAGGTGACCAGCGGCGTCGGCACGACCACGCAAACGACCAACCTGTTGGGCACATTTACGTTTGCTAACACCGGCGGCTGGGATTCCTTCGCCTGGGTGCCTTTGCGTGATTCGGGGGGGAATCTGGTTCGCCTCAACCTGGGTGGCGTCGCCACGCTTAGGCTCACAGCAGGCTCGGCCGGCGGCGGCAACAATAACTTCATCATGCTCACTCCGGCCAACACCAATTTGCCGACGATCTCGAACATTTATCCCAACGGCACGAACATGTTCCAACCCTGGCCCACATTGTCTTTTACAGTCGCCTCGCCCACAGGCATCGCCATCAACAATAACAGCATTCGCGTGCAGCTCAGTGTGGCGACCATCACCAGGAGCTTCGTGACCAATTTGACCTCCACCAATGGACTCACAATCACTGTAACCACTTCCAACAAAACCGTTAGCTGCAACCTCATCACTAATGCAGCATATACTGCGGTGATCTCTGTCACCGATGCCATCGGTTCACCAGCAGTACAGAACCTGTCTTTTGACACGTACAGCAAGATTCTGACCTGGGAAGCGGAGGATTACGATTACGGCGGCGGGCTTACCTACGACCCGACCAACACCGTAAACGAGTACGCAAACGCTGTTGGCACCGTGGATGTTGACTACCATGACGTCAGCGCGACTCAAGGCACGCACATTTATCGGCCAAGCGATACCGCCGGCACAGAAGTCAATGGCGATAGCCCCCCAAGGCTCGAGTACATTGGAACGGGGTTCACCGACTATGACGTTGGATGGTACGACAACGGGGATTGGAATAATTACACACGAACGATACCGACCGGACAGTTTAACGTTGTAATGCGCGCCGCCAACGGAACTACGGGCAATGGAAGCGTCGCTCTGTCCAGAGTGACCAGTGGCGTCGGTACTACAACCCAAACGACGGCAGCCCTCGGCACGTTCACGATTCCAGCGACCGGCGGCTGGCAAACTTACACCTGGGTGCCGCTGCGGGATGTCGGCGGCAACCTCGTGCAGCTCACGGGCACGGGCGTTCAGCAAACATTGCGGGCAACCAGCGGCGGCGGCAATAACGCGAACTTCTACCTGCTCATTGCAGCGAACACCAACCAACCGACGATCGCCAGCTTTTATCCGAATGGCGCCACGTTCTTCCAGGCCACGAATAGATTCGCCTTCACAGTCAACGCCGCCGGCGGCAGCACCATCAGTTCGAACAGCGTCACAGTCACTCTCGACGGCACAGTGTTGACAGGGCTGCAATTCACCGGCTCGCCCTCGACAGGCTGGACCGTGTTTTACAACGGGCTCACGCAAAACACTAATCATACCGTGACTATCAACGTCACCGACTCCAACGGCAACACCGCTACCCTTACGGTCACCTTCGATACCTTCAAGTCGAGCTATTACACCTGGGAGGCCGAAGACTACGACCACGATAGCGGGCAATTTACTGATAATCCGCAAGTGGATGCATACGCCGGCCTGGGGGCGGTCGCCGGCGTTGACTTCAACGACGTGAACACGGGTGGCACTTACCTGTATCGCCCGAGCGGCACCGCCACCGAAATCACCGCCGATACTCCGCGCGCGCAATTTGCCGGAACCAATGATTACAACATCGGTTTCTTTGGCGCAGGCGAATGGGGCAATTACACCCGGACTTATCCGGGCGGCACCTATAACGTCTGGGGCCGCTTCGCCTGCGGTTCGGCCAATACATCGCAGGCCGTCCTCTCCATCGTCACCAGCGGATGGGGAACTACGTCTCAAACCACGAACTTCCTCGGAACGTTCGCGGTTCCGACTACAGGCTGGGCGTCGTTCGGCTGGATTCCCATGCGGGACAACAACGGAAACCTGGCGAGCGTGACGCTCAACGGTTCCACAAACACGTTGAAAATGCTGCGCGATCCAACGCCGCCGTTTGCAGACGTGAATGTGAACTTCCTGATGCTCGTGCCGGTGTTGCAAGGGCCGGTCCTGAGCGCGTCTCACAGCGGAAATAACATCATCATTTCCTTCCTGAGCGAGGACGGTCTGACCTACCAGTTGCAATTTAAGAACAACATCACCGACCTTGCCTGGACATCGCTTGGCAATTCAATTCTCGGTGATGGAACAATCAAATCCTTCAGCGATTCGAGTACTGGGACCCACAAGTACTATCGGGTTCTGGCCACGCAATGACTTGAATGAGCGCTCGAGTCCCGGCAGGCGCCAGGGGGGGCCGCTTGCCGGGATCTCGATCAAAAACAAATCTTACGAATCCAGGGCCACTGACAAAGTCCCAGCGCAGATTCCCAATCTGCTGTGTCGCAGGTTTCCCACCCAATGCCACTTACTTTTCAAGTTCGGCTGAGATCAGTCCCGGAGGGACGACAGAAAATAGCCCAGCGTTTCAACGCTGGGTTGGAGCGGTTGAACGACATGAGTCCCGTAGGGACGACAGAGAAAGCGGTCTGTCGTCCCTGGTGGGACTTATGCCATGCCGGACCACGATCCCAGCGTTGAAACGCTGGGCTATTTTCTTTCATCCCTACGGGATTAAAGGCTCAAAATCATGAAACGCAATAAAAAGCAAAACGGTTTTACTCTAATCGAACTGCTGGTGGTGATCGCCATTATCGCAATTCTGGCGGCCCTGCTCCTGCCGGCGCTGGCGCATGCGAAGATTAAGGCGCAACAAATTCAATGCCTCAATAACCTGAAGCAACTGGCCATCGCGTGGTTCAGTTACAGTAATGAGAACGATGATCGTATCTTGCCAACAGTTGGACAGGGAGGCTTGCAGGTGCAGACCACCGCTAGCCCTTATTGCCAGGATGGAAATCCGGGTAACCAATGGATTTATGGCGATGTATCGGTTTTCCCCGCCGCCATCAACACCGACCTCATCAAAGCAGGACTGATTTTCCCTAATGCCCAGAACCTGGGAGTTTACAAATGCCCCGCCGACAAAAAGATAGCCGTCAACGGCGCGGCCACAGTCCGGAGCATGTCCATGAATGGGTACCTAAACCCGCTGAACTCATCCCCGCCTCCGACTCCGGCCTCATCACCTCCGCCGCCTCTCAATTCGGCCTACCGACTCTTCAAAAAACAAGGAGACATCACCAGCGGCCTCGGCGCGGCAAATACCTGGATCTTGATTGACGAAAACCCCATTAGCATCAATGACGGCTGGTTTTGCGTGGACCCAAGCCCGACCGCAAACAACTGGATTGATAAACCCGCCACCTATCATGACCACGCCGGCGGCCTCACCTTCGCGGACAGCCACGGAGAAATTAAAAAATGGCGCGACCACAACCTCATCAGCTACTCCGGTCCGCCCGAGACAGGCGTGCCCGCTCAGACGGGAGTGGACGATTTGCACTGGCTGGGGCAACGGACTTCATTATTTAGGTAAAGCCGGACGGACCGATCACATCCACGCCCACACCATCTGCACCGCCGCCGCAGCCGCTAACGCCAGAGCTACAAACCACAGTGGTTTCTTTTTTGTTACAGTGCAGATAGACGCTGTGGCAATTGCTACGCTAAAATATGAAACTGCTACGCCGAGCTTCCCTCCGCGCTTGCCCGATTCGTCTCGGACTTTTTCCAGGTTCTCGGCTTTAGCCTTAATGTCTGCTTTTTCCTGTTCATACCGCGCCAGATCGGCGGCTATTTTCGTTGTCGCCTTCGTTACCTGCGCGTCATTGGTGTTGCTGCTTCGCAATTGAAGCAGCGCCACCTCGTCCAGGTGCTGCTTGATGGACTTGGCCTGGTAAAACGCCCATTGATCGGAGGCCTGCGCCTGGTTGATCTGAACGCGCCCGCTGTACTTCCCGGCGAATTGTGTTGCGATCGCCGCAATAACCGCGATGATCACGATGGACAGAGATACATATTTTGTCCACGCCTCGCGCTGTTCCTTTTCCTTGGTGGCTGCACGATCGGCCTTTAGGTCAATGATGAATTGCTTTAACTCGCTAATTTCTTTATCCAAGTCGTTCATTGTTAGTTAATTGGGTTAATTGGGTTAATTAAGTTAATTGGGTTACATCGTTACATGGTTACAATTCGAGGACGAGGAGGATTTGAACCAACTTTGAACGATCTCGAGATTGTCTGGCTCTACACGATGAGATACAAATCTGGCTTATGAATGGCGCTTCGGGCCCTCCTCCTGCTTTGGAGCCGCCAATCATCGAAGCGCCACAACCAATTCCGCTGCCGCCGATCCGGCCACTACGATTTCAACGCGCTGATTGGTGGGCCTTTTGCATTACTGCCGCTTGCGCCCTGACAGTTTATGTATTCACTCTCGCCCCGGAGGTGACGCTTGAATGGTCCGGTATGCGCTCCACGGCAGCCTGGTATGGCGGAGTGGCCGATCCGCCCGGTTTCCCGCTTTGGACGCTGTACGCGTGGGCATTCAGTCATCTGTTTCCTTTCGGGAACATTGCATGGCGCCTGGCGTTGTCATCCGCCGTTGCGGGTGCGTTCGCCTGTGGCGCATTGGCGATGCTGGTTTCCAGTGGGGGCGGAAGAATTCTGGATGGAATGACAGGCGTTCAGCGGCTGCCGGAGAAGCAAGAAGCCTGGCTGCGTATCGCCGGCGGGTTCGTCGCGGGGATGGCCCTTGGCCTGCATCGGGTCTTTTGGTCCATGTCAGTGATCGTCGAAACACAATCGCTCAGCCTCGCTCTTTTTTCGCTAGTGATCTGCCTGCTTTTGCGTTGGGCCTACAGCCCCGATAATGAGGGCCTGCTCTACGCCGCGGTATTCGTGTATGCGCTTGAACTGAATGTTCACCAAAACCTCGCAATCGCAGCGCCTGGTTTGATTCTCATCGTGCTCATTCGCAACCCTGGTCTGGGGCGAGACCTCTGTTTTGTGGTATTTGTAGTGGTCGGTTGTTTTGCGACTATCCTGCTAACCGGGTTGTCGCAAATCGTCCCAGCGCAATTCGACGGCCTCACGATGAGTTTTCTAGTAATCGCCATGATGGCAGGCTTCATCTCCATGACCACCGCCGTGATCACGCGCAAATTCATGACGCACTGGCGCGCCGTATCGATAAGTGGATTGCTCCTGCTGGCCGGTTTCTATCTTTATTTTTACCTTGCTGTGGCCTCGATGGCCGATCCCCCATCCAATTGGGGTTACGCGCGCACCGTTCAAGGCTTTGTTCACCTTGTCAGCCGCGGTCAATACGAAGGCATTCATCCGACCGATAACATCGAGCGTTTCGTGGGCCAGATCGGCGTATATTGGCGCAGCATAGGCCGCGACTTGGGTTTCATCTTCCTCATTCCAGCCGTCGCGCTTTTCTGCTTCCTGCGCAAAATGGGAGCTCCCCAGCGAGCCTGGATATTAGGATTAGTCCCTCTCTTTCTGTGCCTGTCACTCTGGTTGATCATCATGCAAAATGGATCACCTGATCGTGCCAGTGCGGAGCTTACTGCGCGGTATTACACGCCTTCCCATGTGATCATCCTTCTGTGGGCCGGTTATGGTTTGTGCATCCTCGGTTCGTTCCTGATAGGGAAATGGCTCCCGAGGATCCTCCCTCGAGGCCAAGTCTTGCTAGGTTGACTACGAAACTCAGTTAAATTGAGTTAGCTCGTCCTTTGATTTAAGTTGTTGGCGCCGATGGACAACATTTTTACAAACGTTCTGATCGATCCGGTGGCTGTCCTCATCTATGGCAGCGGCTTACTATTCTGGCCAATTCGTCGCTGGATCAGGCGGAATAAGGTTCGGGGAAGGGCGCTGGGGTTCGTTTTCCTTATTTAGCTCATTTCGTATGTCGCGGTTGCTTGCTGTTGCGTTTCGATTCGCCTCGAACATTTTTACTATTGGTTCATCTTCCTTATCGAGCTGAACATTTTATTTACGATCGCTGCGGTCGTGGCCTGGATTCGCGACGCCCATTATGAGCGGAATCTGGAGGCCAAGCATGCAGTTTGATCACCCGGGGCAGCGGACCATACGGCATTAAGAGTAAGAGAAAGATTAAGATTAAGACTGGACCGGCGCGTTTGGGTCTGTGGTCTATGGTCCGTGGTCTGTGGTCTGGCGGCAGCCAGTAGTCGCTTGTCACCACTCTGCCGCCCTTGCTAATCTGGCGCAATGGCACGCAAGGCATCGGCGGAAGCACATCCATCACACGGATGGGGCGACGTCATTGGCGTCGCCCTGGCCGCGGGCGGCTTGTTGCTGCTGGTTGCGCAGTTGACTTTCGATCGATACGACTTGTCTTTCTATCGGCTCCCGCCCAATCACCCCCCGCACAATTGGATCGGGCCACTGGGTGCTCACTGTGCTCACGCTTCCTTCTTTATGCTGGGTTTCACGGCGTACATGGTGCCGATGGTGATGGCGGCATTGAGCCTGGGGTATTGGTTCGAATCGTTGGCCTACCTGAAAAGGCGCTGGCCCTGGGCACTTGTCCTGCTTGTCTCCTGCATGGGATGGCTGCAGTTATTGGATAAAACCCCGTTTTTCAGCCGGGCGCACGAAGCCATAGGGGCCCACAGCATCGGCGGACTGATTGGGGACAAGATTGATCTCTCAGACATTCTGGGCCGGACAGGCTCGGCCGTTATTTATGGGTCGTTGGATCTGATCAGCCTGCTCTTTCTCACCAACTTCCGGTTGCGGGATTTCTTCCGCAGCATGTTCGGAAAGCAGGCCGAGACGGATGCCACTGAGGAAGAGCTTGTCCTCGAACGAAAAGCGCGCGACCTGAAGAAACAAGCCAAGGATTTGCAGGAGCACCTGGAACGCTCGGGCCTGGGTCAGGATCTTCAACCGGTGCCTGCGCCCACGGTACGAGACCTAAGTGTGCCGCAGCCCAAGCCTGGACGTGCCAAAAAGCCGGAAAGGAGCGCGGACAGCACTGTCCGCGCGACCGATCCCGCGAAACGCGCGGACGAGGCCGTCCGCGTCCCCGGGCAGGAACCCGCCCCCGCAGATGAAGGGGAAGTGATCCCGGCCGCAGAGGTCGCCGCCGCCACCACTGCCGATGTGCTCGGCAAGAAGGCTGCGAACGGCAAAGCCTCCGACACGAAGACCGGCGCTCCTGAATCCGAAAAGAGCGATCAGATAGACGGCGAAGCCAAAGGTGAAGAAAAAGCCAGGCCTGAGCCTCAGGTCCATTTTGGGCCAATCGGCAGCACGAAGAAAGCTAAGAAGCCAAAGCCTATCACCGTGGCTTCCACGCCGATGATCGGCAACTATCGCCTGCCGCCGCTCGATTTGCTCCAGCAACCCGATCCAACGATCAAGCCAACCGAGTCAAAAGAAGAGCTGTTGGCCAATGCGCGCCTGATGCAACAAACCCTGGCGCAGTTTGAGATCCCAGTCGAACTGGGCGACATCACTAAAGGCCCCACGATCACGCGGTACGAGCTGCACCCGGCGCCGGGCGTAAAGCTCGAAAAGATCACCGCGCTCAACAATAACCTCGCCGCCGCGCTCAAGGCCGAGCGCATCCACATTTTGGCGCCTGTGCCGGGCAAAAGCTCCGTCGGCATCGAGGTGCCGAACATGATCAAAACCAAAGTCATCCTGCGCGACCTGCTGGAATCCGACGAATGGCGCAATACAAAAGCCAAGGTCCCGCTGGCGCTGGGCAAGGATGTCTATGGCCATCCGATCGTCTCCGACCTGTCCGAGATGCCGCATCTGCTCATTGCCGGCAGCACGGGCTCGGGCAAATCGGTCTGTATCAATGCCATCATCACCTCGCTCCTGTACCGGTTTTCGCCCGACCAATTGCGCTTCGTGATGATTGACCCCAAGGTCGTCGAATTGCAGCAGTACAATGTCCTGCCGCACCTGGTTGTGCCGGTCGTGACCGATCCCAAAAAAGTCGTGCTTGCGCTCCGTTGGGTGATCAATGAAATGGAGAAGCGTTACCAAATCTTCGCCCGCGTCGGCGTCCGCAACATCGGCTCCTTCAACACCCGGCCCAAGCATAAACCTTTGCCCAAGGAGCCCGAATTGCCGCTCATGCCCAGAAAAGATAAAGAGCCGGGCGCTGAAGGTTTCGCGGTTGAAGTGGACGAGAAGATCATCGTGCCTAGGGATGAGGACATCGTCATTCCCGAGAGACTGAGCTACATCGTCGTGATCATTGACGAATTGGCTGACCTCATGTTGGTCGCGCCTGCCGAGGTCGAAATGGCCATCGCGCGCATCACCCAAATGGCCCGCGCCGCCGGCATCCATTGCATAGTGGCCACTCAGCGTCCGAGCGTGGATGTCATCACCGGCGTCATCAAGGCCAACATCCCGGCGCGCATCGCCTTCCAGGTGGCTGCTAAAGTGGATTCGCGCACCATTCTCGACGCCATGGGCGCCGACAAATTACTGGGCAAAGGCGACCTTCTCTATTTGCCGCCCGGTTCCGCGAAACTAATCCGCGCCCAGGGCTCGCTCATCACCGACCAGGAAATCCAAAGCATCGTTGATTTCATCGCCCTTCAGGGCAAGCCGAGCTACGAAATGGAAATCCATCAGCAGCTTTCGAAGCCGGACGACGGCCCTGACGGCGAAGGCGGCATTGATGAAGATGAAGAGGTCATCCAGGACTGCATCGAGGTGATCCGCAGCGAACAAAAAGCCAGCGTCTCGCTCCTCCAGCGGCGCTTGCGCCTCGGCTATGGCCGCGCCGCCCGCATCATGGACGAGCTCGAAAACCGCGGCATCGTGGGCCCCAGCAAAGGCGCGGAGCCAAGGGATATTTTGATTGATCTGGATGGGACGGGGGCGGATGGAAGGCCGAAGGAATAGTCCAAAGTCCAATGCTTTATTAATGTTGAATATAGGCGATAGTAACACAAGTTTTGAACAGAATGATGTTGCTTCGGAAGTTGGGCCTCAGAGCCATACTCGGCCTGGCTG
This sequence comes from Verrucomicrobiota bacterium, assembly GCA_003176045.1. Classification (GTDB taxonomy): domain Bacteria; phylum Verrucomicrobiota; class Verrucomicrobiia; order Limisphaerales; family UBA8199; genus PSRM01. The sequence goes on from PSRM01000244.1 coordinate 36,377, forward strand.
TTATCAATTCGCCTTCAGTTTTCGGCCAATCTGTCGTAGATGCCTCGACGCTGACCGGCAAATTTGTCCTGGGTTACCAGGCGTGGCATGCGTGTGGCGGGGACGGGAAAACGCTCAGCGGCTACATCCATTGGAGCCACCTGAACCGCGTGGAGCCATCGCCGAGCGATGTGGTGTGCGATATTTGGCCCGATATTACTGAGCTACCCGCGAACGAATTGTTCCCTGCCGCTTTCACCAACGGCAATGGGCAAGCTACCTCTGCTTACTCTTGCTATTTGACGAATACGGTGCTGCGGCACTTTCGCTGGATGCGTGATTATGGGCTGGACGGGGTGGCGCTCCAGCGGTTTACCAAGGACGTTTTCATTGATTCGACCTGGGCGGCATTGAAGAACACGAACCTGGTCAACTGCCGGTTGGGCGCGGAAACCTACGGTCGGGTTTTCTTTTTGATGTATGACATCTCGAATGAAGACCCGACTATAGTCACTAATCATCTGCAAAGCGATTGGGCTTATGTGGCGGGCACACTCCAGATCACCAATAGCTCCAGATACCTGAAGCACCGCGGCAAACCGTTGCTGGGGATCTGGGGGCTGGGATTCAATGGCGGGCTGGCGGTGACGCCGGCCAACGCGCAAACGATCATTGATTATTTCAAAGGGGCGGGGTGCACAGTTCTGGGAGGCGTGCCGGCGAATTGGCGAACGCTGAACGGGGATTCACAGACCAACGCAGGGTGGGCTTCCGTTTACCACTCGTTCTCAGTGCTCAGCCCGTGGACCGTTGGTCGGTACACGACCGATGCGCAGGCTGATGGCTACAAGAGCACGATTACAGCGGACCTGGCCGATTGCCAGGCCAACGGGATTGATTTTCTGCCCGTCGTTTTCCCCGGGTATTCCTCGCACAACCTGAGCGGGTTCACCTTAAACGGAATTCCGCGCAATGGGGGCCGGTTTTTCTGGCGCCAAATCTACAATGCGCTGAGCGCCGGATGCCCGGCTCTCTATGGCGCGATGTTCGATGAAATTGACGAGGGCACCGCGCTTTACAAACTGTCGCCGACGTCCAGCACGACTCCGGTGGCCTACCCAACGAATCAATACCAGTTTTTTGCGCTTGATGTGGATGGTTATTCATTGCCGAGCGATTGGTATTTGCGCGTGAGCACCGACGGCACGCTTGCGACGCACGGAAAGCCTTTGAACGAATGGCTGCCGATCACACCGACAAATACCATCACGGTTCTCTCACCCAATGGCGGCAACTTCTGGACCAGCGGCGTCCCGGCGACGGTCACCTGGAGCACGACAGGGTTGGTGAGCTATGTGAACATAGACATTTCCACCGACGGCGGCGCAACGTTCCGCGCGCTCGCCTATAATGCGACGAACTCAGGTTCCAAGGTTGTCAACGTCCCTTACACCGCCAGCACCAATTGTCTGGTGCGTATCGGTTCCACCAATGGAACGCCGGTGGCCTGGTCGCAAACGAATTTCACGATTCGCGTGAGTGGGACCAATGCGAACATAGATTTGCAGCAGCTTTGGAGCATGGCGCCTGGCACCAACTCCTGGCTGCCCAATGACACCGGCAACACTGCGCGTGGGCTGGCCTACAATGCCGCGAGCAACGAAGTATATACCATCAATACTTCGATATTCGCGGTCAACGTGCTCGATGGGACTACCGGGACGAATAAACCCGGGCTCCAAACCTTCGGCATTTCGGGAGGCAATTTTATTCTCGATAAGATCGGAGTGGCGGATGATGGAATTATATACGCCGGCAACGTACAGACTTCGGTTTCGAGTTCGTCGCCGTTCAAATTATATCGCTGGGCGAATTCGAATCCAGCTATCGCGCCGGTCCTGGCCTATTCCGGGCTCGCGGGTTTTGCCAGCGGGTTGAGGGTAGGAGATACATTGGCGGTTCGCGGCGCAGGCACCAATACACAGGTGCTTGTCGGGGCGCGCACGGTCAGCACCGTTTGCCTCCTGACAACCGCAGACGGAACCAACTTCACGGCGCACACATTGAATACTGACGCCACCCCTGAGCAATTGGGGAGCTGCCTGGCGTTTGGCCTGGGCAACTGCTTCTGGGCGACCACAAACGGCCTGCCGATCGCGCGGCTCAACTTTGATCCCATCAGCCTTGTGGCCACGACTGCCCAAAGTTTCGGAGCGAGTGTACTCCCCCCCAACTGCGGCGCCTTTGCCGTGGACCCTGCGAACAGCTTAATGGCTGCCATTATCCTGACTGGCGCCGCCGACCAGTTGAATCTGTACGATTTATCGGCCACGAATTCCGGCCCGGTCCTGCTGAGCAGTTGGGGCATTCCGGGCCTGAATGATAACAATTTCGGATTGGGCGCCGTGGCCTTTGGAGGCAATCGGCTTTATGCGCTGGATACGAACAACGGCCTGCTGGCCTTTAGAGTCACTTTCCCTGGGGGACCGACACCCTTGAGCGCGAATCGCAGCGGAACCAACGTCTGGCTGGCGTGGGCGGCTTCAGCGCGCGGATTTTATTTGCAGCAGCGCGGCAGTTTCACGAATGGCAGCACGTGGCAGAGCGTATTCGATCCGGTATCAATCGCCGGAAACCAATTCGTAGTGACGCAGCAGGTAGCAAACGTGGCGGGGTTTTACAGGCTGGAGAAGCCGTGACGAGAACTAGTCCAAAGTCTAAACACGTCCAAAGTCCAAGGTCCAAAGTCCAAAGTCGCGGCCCGTGTGGGGCAAAGACAGCCCTGCGGGTAAGCCATCGGCCAGACGTCTGTTTCGGCGCGAACCAAAAGCGGCAGAGGACTAGAGGACTGCCGCACTCCAAGACGCTTCGCGACTTCGAAGCGCTTCCTGCCTCGCGGAGCGTTTGGAGTGCGCGGTATTCCCGCGCTTTCGTTTGCATTCCCGTTGCCGCGGAACATTCGCTCTTCTATTCTGCCGCTTGACGCTTGAAACCTGAAACCTGAAACCTGACACCTGACACCTGACACTTGAAACCTGACACTCGCATGAATATCGCCATCGGTTCAGACCACGCTGGATTCGAATACAAAGAAAAAATCCGGGCCTTCCTCGAAAGCCTTGGTCATAAGGTGAAGGATTTTGGAACCTACTCGCCCGAACCAGTGGATTACCCACTTTTCATCAGGCCCGTGGCCGAGGCGGTTGCCCGTGGAGAATATGAGCGCGGAGTAGTGCTGGGCGGCTCAGGAAATGGCGAAGCCATCACCGCAAACCGTGTCAAGGGAATCCGTTGCGCGCTCTGCTGGAACGAGGACTCCGCCCGCCTGGGCCGTCAGCACAACAATGCGAATGTGCTCTCCCTGGGCCAACGCATGATGCCGATCGAAATGGCTCTGAAGATCGTGCGCATCTGGCTGGACACGCCCTTCGAAGGAGGCCGGCATCAACGCAGGATTGAGCTGATCGATGCGGGAAGTTCGGAACCCAAGTAATTGTTAAAGGAACAAGACTTCTTCGTTCTCTTCGTTTCCTTCTGTTTCTCTTCTCAGATTTCGCGGTTGGCACCCGGCAGGATCATGCGCACTACCCCATCGATTAGTTTTACCTCATGGAAATTGATGATCAGTCCAAGTGGGATATCCAGGAGCTTCATGTAGCTCAAGAGCTGTGCTTTGTGAATGGGCAGGACTTCTTGCACGCATTTAAGCTCCAGCAAAAGACAACCCTCAACCAGCACATCAAAACGCAGCGGCTAGTCGAACACGAGTCCTTTGTATTCGATTCTCACTAAACGCTGGTTGGTTGTAGAAATCTTGCGAAGCTCCAGTTCCCGCATGAGACACCGTTCATAGATGCTTTCGATGAGGCCCGGTCCTTTAAGCCGATGCACCTCAATTGCCGCTCCAATCACCAGCCGGCTCAAATCATCGGCTTTGTGATAAAGCGGATGTATGCAAGCCTTTTACAGAAGAAAACGAAGAAAACGAAGAGGGTTGATCCTACTGTCCGGCGTTTGTGTGGATCCGGGCTTCAGCTTTGAGGAGTGAAATGAGCTTATCAATCTCAGCCAAATCATCCATCTCTGCCTCTTCCGCTGGTGTTAGTTTGCCTTCCTGGTTTTTGTGCCGTAATTCGCTAGCGCGGGCCGCGACTCTTTCTGAAGGATGAAAAGCAATGATTTCGCTCGGCTGCGGCCCATGAGCAAGAAACGAGACGACTTCGCGGCGCAGCTCGGAAACCTGAGCAGTTTCTGGGCGTAAGCCACGTGTGATGATCTTCACAATCCGCTGCCGCTCACCCTCAAGCGTTCGCGCCAAGTCCTCAGGAAGGTCAAGCGTGACTTGCATGTTCTAACCTTAATCAAAGCATCCGCCAGGTCAAGCTGGACACGAGCGCAGTTTTTGGATGCTGACCGGTGCCTCGCTCACATTTTTTTCGTGTCTTTCGTGTTTTTCGTGGTTATCACAAGGGCATGATGCAACCATTCAGAACCGAAGGCGATTCGATGGGACAGATGCAGGTGCCGGAGGACGCGTATTACGGCGCTCAGACCGCCCGCGCGGTCGAAAACTTTCCAATCAGCGACCTGCGATTTCCGCGCCAATTCATCCGCGCGATGGGCCTCATCAAAAAACACGCTGCCATAACCAACCAGGCGCTCGAATTGCTGCCACCGAACATTTCAGTCGCGATTCAGAAAGCCGCCAACGAGGTGATCGAAGGCAAGTTGGACGACCAGTTCGTTTTGGACATTTTCCAGACCGGCTCGGGCACCTCGACGAACATGAACGCCAACGAGGTCCTGGCCAATCGGGCTATCGAAATCCTCGGCGGTAAACGCGGCGACAAATCGGTCCATCCCAACGACCACGTTAATCGCGGCCAATCTTCCAATGACGTGATTCCAACTGCCATTCATGTGGCTGCATCGGAAAGCATCGTGCGCCAGCTCATTCCTGCGCTGGAGGAATTGCAAAAGGCACTTGCCGCGAAGGCAGCAGAATTCCACGAAGTCTTGAAGATTGGGCGCACGCATTTGCAGGATGCCACACCGATCCGGCTCGGCCAGGAATTCAGCGGCTACGCGGCGCAAGTCCAGGCAGGCATCGAGAGGCTGCGCAAACTGGAAGGGCCATTGGGCGAGTTGGCGCTGGGCGGAACCGCAGTTGGAACCGGCCTAAATACCCACCCAGAGTTTCCTCGCCGCACCATCGAAGGCATTGCCCGCGAGACGGGGCTGAACCTGCGCGAAGCGGAGAATCACTTCGCGGCTCAGGGAGCCATTGACGGCTGTGTCGAAGCCAGTGGTGCGTTAAAGGCTGTTGCGGTTGGTCTGATTAAAATCGCCCACGATATTCGTTGGCTGGGGTCCGGCCCACGTTGCGGTTTGGGCGAAATCAAACTACCTGCCACTCAGCCCGGTTCCTCGATTATGCCGGGGAAGGTAAACCCCGTCATGTGTGAGATGGTCATCCAGGTAGGCGCGCAGGTCATCGGCAACGATGCCACCATCGCTTTCAGCGGCACCTTTGGCGCCTTCGAACTGAACACGATGTTGCCCGTGACCGCTTACAATCTCATCCAATCCATTGAGTTGCTGGCAACTGCCAGCCAGGTTTTTTCGCGCCGCTGCATTTCGGGGCTGGAAGCTAATAAGGAAAAATGCGAGAGCATGATCGAGCAGAGTCTGGCTATGTGTACGGCGCTGGCGCCGGTGATCGGCTATGATGCGGCGGCGAAGATTGCGAAAGTCGCTTATCAGACCGGGAGAACCGTGCGCGAAGTGGCCATCGAGAGTTCGGGTTTGGATAAAGCGAAGATTGATCGGTTGTTGGATCCGAGGACGCAAACGGGGCCAGAGAAAAGTTAAATGAGTTAAATGGGTTAAATGAGTTAAATGAGTTAAATGGGGACCACCCCGGGACCGCGGGCACTCTATGGCATTCTGTCCGCTTCTTTCGTCCTCCTCGGAAAGCAGCATTGGTGGCGCTTCAGTCGTCCGTCGAGCGAATCAGGACGATTTGACTTTCAGAAGCGCTGCACTACAGTTGAAGTATGACTGAAGTCTTTCAGTGTCGAGTGGATCGGAAATTAGCTGCCAAGGCAAAAGCCATCGCCAAAGAAATCGGCACCACGCCAGGGGAGGTTGTCCGGCTCATGTTCACACAAATGGTTAAGCGCCGGGCTATACCATTCCCACTGCAAGCGGACAGCCCAGAGGATGAAGTCCTCGGTCCAACCGCGCGACGGGCGCGCTTGTGGGACGAGTTATGATACCGCAGGTGGGAGACACCTGGTATGTGGACTTCGGGATGGCATCAAAGCCTCGCTGGGCTTTAGTGGTCGGCACCGCGCGGGACGGGAGGCTTGCTATCGCCAGCGTGGTTAAGATCACGACGGAATACGCCGGCACCCCCTATGAAATTGCGCTGCCGCGCGTCCCCTGGCTGCGAGAGCAAAGCTACATCAATGCGCAAAGCGTCCAACCGGTCAGATTTTCGGAGTTAACCAGAAAGGCCCCGGGCCAATTCGATGCTCGGGTACTCGCCGAAGTGCGCACCGCTCTCAAACGCTGGCTTCAACTTTAGCGTTTTCAGGGTGCCGATCATGGGATCCCAGCGCCGAGGCCACTTCAAAGCCATCCGCGGCATAGGCGCGTCGGCGCGCTGGGTGGATGTGGCGCATGGCCGCGACGGATTCTAAAATCGCATTTGAGCCTCCTGCCTTCCGCTCCTACAATACCGCGAAAGATTGATGAATTTCCGAGGATGGATTGCCGATTGGATTGAAGGCCTTGGCCGGCTGGCGATGCTGACCCGGGAGGCCGTGGCGTCCCTTTTCACATTCAAAGTGGCTTGGAGCGATTTGCTTTACCAGGTCTATTTTGTGGGCGTGAAGTCGCAGTCGGTGGTCCTTATTACTGGCGCGTTTACCGGTATGGTTCTGGGCGCGCAAACCTATTTCCAGTTTCACAAAGTACGGATGGATACCGCCACCCTGGCTGTTGTGAGCGTGTCGATGTGCAGCGAATTGGGGCCGGTGCTGACCGGGCTCATGGTGGCTGGGCGAGTGGGTGCGGCGATCGCCGCCGAGTTGGGGACGATGAAGGTGACCGAGCAGATTGACGCCTTGCGCACCTTGGCGACGCATCCAGTGGATTACCTGGTTGTCCCAAGGCTCGTAGCCCTCCACATCGCGCTGCCGCTTTTGACCATCGAGGCCATAGCGGTAGGCATCGGGGCAGGTTATCTTGTGGGAGTCTATCTTCTGGATATTGATTCGACTTACCTGTGGATCAACATGCTGAAGTACACGACGTCATCAGATCTCACGATCGGCCTGATCAAATCGTTCATCTTCGGAGGTATCGTGGCCCTCATTGGCTGCTACAAAGGGATCTCCTGTGGTGAAGGAGCTGAAGGAGTGGGCCGCGCTACGACCGAGGCGGTGGTTTATTCCTCGATTACAATTTTGATCACGAACTTCTTCCTGACGCTCACGTTGGGGAGGATTTTTCACACCTTATGATAGAGGTTCGCGACCTTAAAAAGAGCTTTGGCCCCAACCGTATTTTGGATGGCCTCAGTTTCGAGATTCCGCGGGGCGAATCGCTGGTCATCATTGGTCGGAGCGGCGGCGGTAAGAGCGTTCTACTCAAACATCTGATCGGTTTATTGATGCCAGACTCTGGCGCTGTGCTGATAGACGGCAAGAATATCGTCGGCATGAACGAGCGCGAACTCTTGAGCGTGCGCGGCAAGTTTGGGATGCTGTTCCAGGGCGCGGCGTTGTTCGATTCGATGACCGTGGCCGAGAACGTGGCGTTCGCGTTCCGACATTCTCCAGAGATGACCGTCAGGGAAATCCAGTCGAAAGTAGGCGAGGTGCTCGAGATGGTCGATCTGCCCGGCACCGAAAACAAGAAACCATCCGAACTCTCCGGAGGCATGCGCAAACGTGTCGGTCTTGCCCGGGCCATCATTTATCACCCGGAAATCGTCCTCTACGATGAGCCCACGACCGGGCTCGACCCCATTGTATCGGACAGCATAGATAAACTCATTTTGCGCGTGCGCGATTGCCTGGATGTCACCACCATTGTGGTAACACACGACATGCGCAGCGCGCGCACCGTTGGACAGCGCATTCTCATGCTGCATGACAAAAAGGTCTATGCGGCGGCGCCGACCGATCAATTCTTTCAATCTCAAGACCCGGTCATCCGCCGCTTCATTGATGGTGTGTCGGATGCAAAAGAACATTATTTTTAATATGAAATCTCGATTGGAATGGAAGGTGGGCCTGTTCGTGCTGATCGGGCTGGTGTTGCTGGCCGCGCTGCTGATTCAGTTCAGCAAGGGCACGACGTTTCTGCGCGGCAAAACTTACGAAATCGTGCTGCGGTCAATAAATGTCGGCGGCTTGAAGAAGGGCGCCAGCGTTCTTATGGCGGGTGTCGAAGTGGGAAAAGTCGGAGACATTCGCATGGCCCCGGACGGCAAAACCGTGACCATCACACTAAAAGTTTATTCCGCCTTCGTGATTCACAAGGACGCTCTCTTTAAGATCGAGCAAGCAGGTTTTCTGGGGGACCAATACGTAGCAATCATGCCGACCCAGAACGAAGGTCCTTTGTTCAAGGATGGGGAAGAGGCGCCGGCTGAACCACCCCTGGACATGCAAGAAGTCGCACGCGCCGCCGCGGGGTTTCTGGTGCATGTAGATGAGACGGCCAAGCGGCTCAACGATTCAATCGCCGACCTTCGCCGCTTTTTGTTCAATCCGGAAACCTTGAGTAACGTTGCGGTAGTCGCCGTCAACTTGCGCGCCTTTTCAGAGCAGGCGGTCATAGCGGCCCAGGACATCCAAACCTTGCTGGCAACCAACAGTCCTGCCATTGCCCAATCTGCCAGCAATATCGTGGCTTTTTCCCGGAAGATGAACAATGTGGCAGCGGGCCTGGGCGAAGTGATTTCCACCAATAGCGACAATATCCATCAAATTGTCAGAAATTTGGAATCTACGAGCGAAACCCTCACAAATATCATGGCGGACCTGCACGCCGGCAAAGGACTGGCCGGAAACTTGCTACAAAATGAGCAACTGGCGACCAATATATCGCTAATAACCAGCAATTTGACCGTGACAACCAGCAACCTGAACCGGCTGGGTCTCTGGGGCATTTTGTGGCAGCACAAACCCCCCAAAGCCAGCGCCCCGCGCTCAAAGGCCCCTGAGTCTCTGTCCGCCCCAAAAGAATCAGGCCAATGAATTGCTTAACCTTGCATAGCGGCAGCCGGAGCGCCGTCCCGCCGACCGGGACAGCGGGCGCATTGCACTTTTCTGGACCGGGCCTCGCCAATAGGAAAAGTAGCGCAGGTTTCCAACCTGCTGTATCGCCGATTTCCAATCGGCAGAGCGCACGACCATCTCGCAGGCTGGAAGCACTCCGATACCGCAGATCAGAAATCTGCGCTACGGACCACTCCAGTCAAAAACTCGAGCGCTTCGCCCCACCTGACACTTGACACTTGACACTCAACACTTGACACCTGACACCTGAAATCTGACACCTGACACTTTTCCCGTGAACCCTCTTTGGACAATTCGGGTCCTGTTTTTGGCGATGTGCACGGTCGCGGGTTACGCGATCAGCCAGGTGCGGCAGGAGTGGATTGGACTGCACTATAGCGGCGCCTTCGGCCTCGCCATCGGGTTTGGTTTCGGTTGTTTGCTGATTGCGGTGGACGAAATGCTCAAGGGCTTTTCGTTGCGGGCCTTTTCGGCCACGACCTTTGGACTGCTTCTCGGCACGGTCGTCGCCCTGCTCATAGACCGTTCAGGACTCTTTTATTGGGTGGACAACGACGAGGTAACGCGCGGTTTGTTGCGGATGGGGTTGTTCCTGGGTTTTGGTTACATAGGGATCGTGTTGGCCATGCGCAGCAACAAGGAAGATTTTTCACTCATCATTCCATACGTGCGGTTCTCGCCGCAGAACAAACCCGATCATCTGTTGCTCCTGGATACCAGCGTCATCATTGATGGCCGCATCGCCGATTTGATCGAAGCCAAGTTCATCGAAGGACTGCTCGTCGTGCCGCGATTCGTGCTCAAAGAACTTCAACAGCTTGCCGATTCCTCGGATAGCACCAAACGGGCGCGTGGCCGACGCGGGCTCGAGATTCTAAATCGCATCCAGCGCAACACAGCCAGTGAAGTTAAAATCCACGACGGCGATTTTCCTGAGGAGAAAGAGGTGGATGCCAAACTGGTTCGCCTGGCCCGCAACCTCCGCGCGAAGCTCTTTACGAACGATTACAATCTCGCCAAAATCGCCGAGCTTCAATCCGTCAACTGCGCCAATCTCCACGAACTCGCGCGCTCATTACGAACCGTCTTGCTGCCCGGCGAGGTGCTCTCCCTTCGAATTGTGCGTGAGGGCAAAGACCGAGGCCAGGGTGTAGGCTATACGCCTGACGGCACGATGGTCGTGGTCAACAACGCCAACAGCGCCATCGGCAAACACGTCGAGGTGCAGGTCCAATCTCTTCACCAGACTGGAGCAGGAGTGATCGTGTTTGCGGAATTGAGGAACACGGAAACGGCAATGATCCGTGCTGCCGAGCGCCGGGAAACCGCCGGGGCGTTGGTGTAGTTCGAGGCGCTCTCAAACGAAGGCGCGGGAACGCCGCGCACTCCAAATGCTTCGCGAGGCATGCGCGCGTGCGGACTCGCGAAGCGTCTTGGAGTGCGGTAGTCCTCTACCGCTTTGGCTTTTGCTCCCGTATCATCCAAAGCGCCAGAGGGCTGGCGCACTCCCAGACGCTTCGCGGCACTAACCTGACTTTCGCAACTGGATGCGGTTTTTAAAAATCTTTGCATTGGTAATTTGCGATTTTCCTTGGAAAGTCAC
>PSRM01000306.1 GCA_003176045.1 Verrucomicrobiota bacterium
GACCCCTCCCCCCGACCCTCTCCCCTTCCGAAGGGGAGAGGGAGAAACGTCCGCCGTTCTCGGGCAATGCCGGCGCCAATGGTCTTTGGCCGACTTGACCGGTGCTGAGCGCGATGGACGGATGCGACGCCCAAATGTTCCAACGAGCGCCGACGGCTCCCCCTCTCCCTTTCGTCAGGGGGAAGGGGCCGAAGGGGAGAGGGTCGGGGTGAGGGGTTTCCCTGAAGCGCCAGGCACTTGACCAGCGTGGAAGAAAAGACGCGTACAGAGTTTGAGGATGTTCTCATACGAATTGGCGGACGGTTTAAGCTTTCAAGCCGCATAGACTTACCGAACAGATTCTATGCAAGTTCCCAGCCCTGAGGGCCTAACGAGGGAGCCTTGGTGGGGATGATACAAAGCGAGAGGATACTGTCAAGGGTAAAATCAAGGTGCTTCCAAGTCCGGATGCGCAAGAAAGACCCCTCACCCCGACCCTCTCCCCTTCCGAAGGGGAGAGGGAGAAACCTTCGTCCGTCTTTGTGCCAGTCCAGGCTCATTCCCTTACCGCAACTGTCTTCGCTCCAGAACGCGCCGAAGTAGCCGCGCATCGAATTACTCCACCCGGCGCCGATGGCTCTCCCTCTCCCCTTCGGAAGGGGAGAGGGCCGGGGTGAGGGGTCCGCACTGCGACAGCGACCCGAATAATTCCTGATCTCCCAAAATCATTCCGCCTAATATCCTTGCTACTGGGTGGCCCAAGTTCATCTGTCAAACACGGCATAAAATGCAGCTCGAACGGTGTTACAGCTCTTTTACGCCCTGGACACAGTCGGGACCCCTAATCCTAATTTGGGACAGGTTGCCGAAGCGGGGATCAGCGCTTAAAGTAATCGCAAAGCAACAGGAGTGAACACTGGACCAGAGCTGAAGTCACGCATTACACGAATGAACACGAATTGCTGCGAAAAGATGAAATTCGTGCTTTGACTCTGTTCTCTCTTTCCTTCTGTTCAAAGGACAACAATCAACAAATGGAAGAATATTATGGTTAAATTGATTGCCAGGAGTGGGAAAAAGGAGCACAAGGTTGTTTCTGAAAAAGAGTGGCTCACGGCGCGCAAGCGGTTTCTCGTCAAGGAGAAGAAATTCACCCGGTTGCGCGACCAGTTGAATGTGGAGAGGCGCAAATTGCCGTGGGCGAAGGTGGAGAAGGAATACGTGTTTGAAGGTCCGGATGGCAAAGAAAGCCTGGGTGATCTGTTCGGCAGAAAACGGCAGCTCATCGTGCAGCATTTTATGTTTGGGCCGGGGTGGGGCGAGGGTTGCCCGCACTGCTCATTCTGGGCGGATCATTGGGACGCAGCTTTGGTCCATCTGGCGGCGCGAGACACGGCTTTGGTCGTTGTGTCGCGGGCGCCGTTTAAGGAAATCAAACCATTCAAGAAACGGATGGGCTGGCGGTTTAAGTGGGTGTCTTCGTTTGGGAGCGAATTCAATTTTGATTATCACGTGTCGTTCACACCGGAAGAAATTCGCAGTGGGAAGCTGTTCTACAATTACCGCATCACCCGGATGAAGATAGACGAGCGCGAAGGGTTCAGTGTGTTCTATAAGGACCCGAACGGAGATGTGTTTCACACCTATTCCACATACGAGCGGGGACTCGATTTGATGAATACGGCTTACAATCTGCTGGATCTGACTGCGAAGGGGCGCGATGAGGATCCTGAGCATACGCAGGATTGGGTCAGGTACCACGACCGATACCAACGGAAGGGTTAATTGGGTTAACTGAGTTAATTAAGTTAACTGCGGCGACCGGCTGAAATGAGTTAAATTAGTTAAATAGGTTAAATGAGTTAAATAGGGGTTTAGCGCCAGGGACCCGCTGAGTAAGCCCATTAATTGTGCAGGATAATGGCGCTGTTGTTTGTTCCCACGCCGACGGCGACGACTGTGCCGTCGCTTCGCGCAGCCACGCCGTTTAAGCTGCTCACGCCCGATGGGGTCGCGACAATGGTCCAGCTTTGGCCGTCCCAATGTTCAGTGACGGGACCGGCGCCTGTGCCGCCGCCCACAGCCCAGACATTGTTGGCGCTTGCGGCCGCGATACCTTCGAGGAAGCTGTTGCCACGCGAGCTTGGATTTGGGCTGGACACGACACTCCAGGCCGTGCCGTTCCAGTGTTCGATGGTAGCGCGCGGGAAGTAAACGCCCGGCCCTACCCCCGCACCCCAAACATTGCCTGGAGATAGCGCCGACACCGTGTTCAGTGACACTTTTGATGGCGAAGACACTTGTGTCCAGTTGGCGCCGTCGAAGTGCAGAACAGTATTACCGCCGACAACCCAGACATCGTTGGCGGCATCAGCGGAGATCCCTTTTAATAACAATCCATTGACCAGCACAGGACTGCTCACGACGCTCCAACTCGAGCCGTTCCAGTGCTCGATCAGAGGATTGAAGATGAATTGGGAGTTGGAAGGGGCCGGTTCACTGCCGACGGCCCACGCATCATTCGCCGAAATAGCGGTCACGCCGGTGAGGAAACTGCCCTTGGGCAATTTCGGCCCGGCGACGACGCTCCAACTGGCGCCGTTCCAGTGCTCGATCAAGGCCGCTCCCGAACCACCGGCGTCCTGGGTGCCGACCGCCCAAACATCGTTTCCAGCGGCACCGGCCACGCTGGAGAACATGCTGCCATTGACTGCAGGCGTGGCAATCACGGTCCAGGCGGTGCCGTCGAAATGTTCAGCCAGCGTTGCTTCAGCGCTTGCGGTGCTGCCCGAGATGTCGCCCACAGCCCAAATATCGTTATCAGAAATGATCGCGGCCCCGCTCAGGGTGGAATTAGCGATGAACGGACTTGGAACGACATGCAGGCCTTGTGCGGCGTGACTGAAGCTGCTCGTAACCACCAGCCCAATGAGTGCAAGCAACCCTGTTAAGGCGCGATTAATTACAACGTTTCCAGGCTGATAGGCTCGTCTACCGGATCGCAGGTCGTCAGTGCGCAAGCTTGTTTTCATGAATTTCGTTTCCTTTCTTGTTTTGTCCATCGCCGGGGCGGATGGCCGCATCCAGATACGGTCCTCCAGGCACCCCAACTCTTGAAATAGGATGCGCGAAAAGGAGAATTGTTCCAATGCAGCGTATCGTGACGAAAAGAGGGCCTTAAGGAGTTGGCTCGCGATGCTCGCATAGAGTAGCCTTCCACCGTGAACGAGAATCTGCCGACGGTGACGGTGCTGATCGCGGCGCGGCCTGGCCAGGCGGAGGTCAAAGCGGTGGCGGCCGCTCGGGGCCTGGATTACCCGGCAGACAAGCTGGACATCTTAGTGGCGCGAGGACGGCAGCCATCTGCTCAGCGCAACGCCGCCATGAAGGCCGCGCAAGGAGAGTGGATCTATTTCCTGGATGATGATTCGGTCCCGCGGCCAGATAACTTGCGCCGCGCAACTTCCTACTTGTCTGATCCTGAAGTAAAAATGGTTGGCGGTCCGAACCTTTGTCCTCCCGATGCGCCAGGGCTGGAACAAGTGTTTGCCCTCGTGCTGGCAAGCAGGCTGGCTTTCGGGCCAAGTCGCGCGCGGTACTGGCCTGTGGGCAAGGCGCGGGCGGCTAGCGAGAAAGAGCTGATCCTGTGCAACCTGATGGCTCGGCGCGATGCGATGCTGGAGTTGGGCGGCTTCAACGAGGCGCTGTATCCGAACGAGGAGAACGCGTTGATGGATGAGTTGCAGAAGCGCGGCGGCAAGCTGATTTACGATCCGGAATTCACTGTCTTGCGTCGGCCTCGCCCCGGGCTCAAATCGTTTGTGCGAATGTTGCTGACGTACGGCCGAGGGCGGGGTGAACAGTTTCGGTTGCACCCGACGTTTGGCTCGGCACTGAATTTTGTTCCACCGCTGTTTGTAGTGTATTTGCTGAGTCTGCTCTCGTATAGCGGGGCGCGGCTGTTCGTGCCGGGGACTCCGCATGTGGCGAAGCTATTGGTGGCGCCGTTATGCTTTTACTTGCTGGCTGTGCTTGTCCAGGGAGTTGCATTGGCTTCGAGCGGAAAACTCCTGTACAGCATCGCGGCGATGCCATTGATCGTGCTCACCCACGTATTGTACGGCTGCGGAGTATGGCGAGGAATGTTTACGAGCCTTCGGCCTGCGGAAGCGCGGCCTAAAGTGGAGGTAGTGGTGGAAAGGATTCCAGTCCAAAGTCCAAAGTCCAAAGTCCAAAGTCCAGAGTCTGGTGGACATTCACCGCTTGATGTGTAATGGATGGTGGATGGATGGTGGAGGGTGGGTGCGGCGAAACGGCCATGGGTGCCGATATTTCGACTAAGTTCTCGATTAAGTTCTCGACTAAGTTTCAGAAACCAGAGGTAGGAGAGTATAGTCGACTTTCCGGCCTCCGTTCTCTCGGTTTTCTCCTGTTCGAAAAATGAAATCGGCTGTTTGGAAAAGAGCCATAAAAGACTGTGCTGATCCGGCGCGGGCCAGGCATTTTTTGGAGTTGCTCGATGCTGCGTTGAAGACGCCGCGTGAGGGCACGCGGCCTACAGCAATTGCGCAGGTTTCGGCGGACTGGCTTCAAAATGCGTCGGCCGAGCAGGCGGAGATTCTCGCGGCACTATTCAGCGGCTCCAATGCGCAGAGTAATCTGCTGCTGGCAAATCCGGAATGGCTCAGTTCACTCGATCCGGACGCGTTGCGGTTCCCTCGCCGCAAGCAGGGGCTTCGAAACGAGCTGGATGCGTGCGTGAGGCCGTTGCGCGAAGGCCGGGACAATGCTGCGGCGTTCGGCCAGGTGCGCCGATTTAAAGAAATGGGAATGCTACGGATCGCGGCGCGCGATCTGGCTCGGATTGCCCCATTGCCAGAGATCACGCAAGAGATCTCGGATGTGGCCGATGTCTGTCTCGAGAGCGTCTGGGAGACGTGCCTTCTGCAACTAACGGCGCAGTATGGAGATCCTCACGCCGAGGACGAGAAGGGCCAATGGTATCTGGTCACAGGATGCGTGATAGGCCTCGGGAAGCTAGGCGGCCAGGAACTGAATTACAGTTCAGACGTGGATGTGATGGTGGTGTATGGGGAGGAAGGGAAAACAATCCAAAGTTCACAGTCCACAGGCCAAAGGCCGAAGCCCGAAGCCCGAAATCCGAAATCCGAGCTCCGAACCGTAAAGTTCAAGGTTCAAAGTTCAAGGTTGAAGGTTCAAGGTTCGAAGTCCTCCCCCCTCGACCCTCGACCCTCGACCCTTTCCGTCACCAACCACGCGTTCTTCAATCGCCTGGTGCAGGCATTTGTGGCGGAACTGACCCGTGTAACACCCGAAGGAACATTGTACCGGATAGACCTGCGCCTAAGACCGGAAGGAGATCTTGGTCCGCTCAGCCGATCCCTGGAGGGTTATGAAAATTACTATTCCCAATGGGGCCAAACCTGGGAGCGGATGATGCTCATGAAGGCCAGGTGTGTGGCCGGAGACGAGGGCCTGGCGTCGGAATTCCTCGAGATGATTCAGCCGTTTCGTTATCCGCGCTCCGTCAATCCGCGCGTGTTGCACGAAGTGGCTGCGATGAAAGACCGAATCGAGAACGAAGTCGTCAAAGCAGGCGAGATCGAACGAAATGTGAAACTGGGCCGGGGCGGCATACGGGAGATTGAATTCAGCGTCCAATCGCTCCAACTGATCCATGCCGGCCGGCAGCCATTTCTTCAAAACTCACAAACATTGCCCTGTCTCGAAAAGTTGGCCCAGTATGAGTTGTTAACGGCGGAGCAATCGCGTCGCCTGGCTGAGGCTTACGTCTTTCTGCGCGAGGTCGAGCATCGGCTGCAGATGGAAGATAACCGCCAGACCCATACGATACCGTCCGGATTGGGAGCGCGGACAAGGTTGGCGAAGTTGATGAGGAGTAATCAAACATCAAACACCAACGCGCAAACACCAAACACCAAACACCAAACACCAGAAAAACTTCAAACTTCAAACTCCAAACTTCAAGGAAACCTCAAACTCCAAACTCCAAGCTCGAAGGACGCAGTGGAATTGAGCTGGTTCGAAAACGCGCTCAAGGCGCACACGGCCAGTGTGAGAGCGATTTTTGATTCGGTGCTCAAGGCCGAAGGAGCGGAAACCGAGCAGAGCCCGGGCGATGCCGGAGGCTCCCTTCCCTTTCCCAGCCAGTTCGCCGGATTCGATGCTCAGTGGATGAGCTTTTTGACTGGTCACGCCTTCAGAGACCCCGAGAAAGCGCTGCGCCTCCTTCGAGAATTTGTTGAAGGACCGGGTTACGTTCACGTTTCCCCACGCACGAGTGAGTTGGCACTTCAGCTACTAACAAAAATGTTTAAACTGTGCCGGCGGCGCTCCCACTCCCCGGCTCCGCGGCTCCCCGGTTCCCCGGTTCACCGTTTGCCCCACGCTCCACGCTCCACGCTCCACGCTCCCCGCTCCATCCCGCTTTCGGATCCCGATCGGGTTCTCGCGCGTCTGGACAGCTTTATTGGCGCGTACGGGACGCGCAGCGCGTTGTTCGAGATGTGGCACCATAACCCGGCCTTTTTCGAACTGCTGGTGTTGTTGTTTGATCGATCGGAGTTTCTGGCCGAATTAGCCATTCGCTCTCCCGATCTGGTGGATGAGTTGGTGAGCAGTGGCCGGTTGCAACAACGCAAGCGATCGGACGAAACATTGAGAGACTTGCGCCACGGACTCGAAGATGCCGACCAGCATCTGTGGCTGCGCCGCTATCATCAGGCTGAGTTGATGCGCATCGGGCTACGAGACATTCTTGGGCTGGCCGATTTCGAGCAATACCTGACCGAGCTTTCCGCTTTGGCCGACGCCTGCCTCGAATACGCACTGGAAGCTGTCCTGCGCCGACGCCGAATTGCTAACGCCCCATTTGCGATCATCGGCTTGGGCAAACTGGGCGGGGCCGAAATTGATTACGGGTCCGACCTGGATGTGATCTTCGTAGCAGGGGCGAAGGCGCGCAGCATGAGCAGTCTTATCCCTTTGGCCGCTGAAGTGATTGACTTGTTATCGCGGCGAACCGGGCAAGGAATTGTCTTTCATACGGATGCGCGACTGCGGCCGGACGGCGAAAAGGGCCTGCTGGTCAATACCTTCCAGGCTTACGAGCAATACTACCTGCATCGGGCGCAACTTTGGGAGATTCAAACGCTTACGCGGGCTCGCTTCGTGGCAGGCGATCAGGAAACAGGCAGGCAGTTTCAGGAATTGGCGGGAAGGCTGACAAATTTCTCCGATCGCCGGGAAGGATCGAGGTCCAGAATGAGGACGAAGACCACAGAATCGCGGCCGGCGTGTTATTCGCCTGATTGGAAGCAGAACATCCACAAAATGCGGCTGCGCATCCAACACGAGCGCACACCGGCCGGCAAGGACGATTTGGCGATAAAAACGGGCGTTGGCGGCTTAATGGACGCTGAATTCGTCGCGCAGGTATTATGTATGGAAAACGGATGGCGAGAAACCAATACACTGCGAGCGCTCGAACTGGGGCGTGCTGAGGGAGCATTGCCTGACGCCGCTCAATTCATTTCGAGTTACCGCCAACTGCGCCGGGCGGAAGGCATTTTGCGACGGTGGAGTTATGAAGGTGAAACCGTTTTGCCGGACGACCCTGCGCCGTTTTATCGAGTCTCCGTCCGGTGCGGATTCCGAACTCCAGAGACATTCAGGAAAGCAGTAACAGAGTGGCGGCGAAAGATCCGTTCTACGTACCTGAAGATTTTCAAATAAGCTGGCGACGGCTTGTTGGGGACGACGTGAGGAGCCCTCTTTGCGAATTCGCCGCCAGAAAGGGACTCCTCACGTCGTCCCTTGCAGCGGGTGCGAATTATTGAGCTAGGACCAACCGTAACGCCTGACCGGTTCCCGATGCTTCCTGACTTCCCCAGGTTGAGTGCTTCTCGCAGAAGCCGGGCGGGAGCTATCGGGCGCCTTATCCAACCAGAGCCAGTAACCACTAATAGCTTGACTAACCTCGACGAACCGCTCGAAATCCAGTGGCTTGATCAGGAATGAGTTTGCTCCGGCTTGATACGCGGCGTTCACATCCCGCATATCGTCGGAAGCTGTCAGGATCACCACCCGCAAATTACTCAGTCCCGTCTGCTTTCGAACCCAGCGCAGGACGTCCAAACCGTCCATTTTGCCGAGTCTCAAATCGAGCAGGATCAGACCCGGCAAAGGATACTCGTGGCGATTGGCGTACTTTCCATCTCCGGACAGGTACTCGATCGCCTCTTCTCCGCTCCGGACCACGTACACCGGGTTCAAAACGTTGGCTTTAATGAAGGAACGCCTAATGAGCACGATATCGTTTTCGTCATCTTCAACCAACAGAAATACCGCCTGCTCCGACATAAGAACGACTCCAATTTATCCGTAAAGTACCCGATGATGGCCCTTTGCCATATGGGGTGGAGTGCCCATCTAACATAAAACGTGAAACGTGCGGGATTCCCCCAAAAAGTAGCGTTGCGTAGTTGAGGTTCAGAAAACGACTTATGCCGCAGCAAACGAAGATGGGGAATAGAAAAAATCGCGGACGCGACGAGGACGCTAGGAATTCGGGACAGCCTGGAAAATTCCGACGGGGCTCCTGGACGTTTTCACGTTTCACGTTTCACCTTTCACGTTTCACGCCCCTCTGCCGATTGGCCTCGTAGAGAAACACCGCGGCGGCGCTGCCGACATTGAGCGAATCCACATTCGGCGGCATCGGAATAGCCGCGGTTTCATCACATCGCTGGAGGACCTCAGAGGAAATTCCGCTCCCCTCGCTGCCGAAAATGATACAGCAGTCACCTCGAAGGTCTGATTCCGGCAATGCGCAACTGCCGGGACGGGGATGGGCAGCGATACAGCGGACGCCGCGGTCGCGCAGTTCACCCAGTCTGGCAGCGAGGCTTTTCGATTCCAAAATCGGGAGCTCAAAAACCGCCCCCATCGAGCTGCGCACGGCGCGGCGCAGGAACGCGCTGGCAGAGGTTTGATCGGTGATGAGGGCGTGAACATTGAACGCGGCGCAATTTCGGACCACCGCGCCGAGATTCTCGGCACTGCTCAACCCATCCACCGCGGCCAGAAGCCAGGGCCGGGCGCTACGATCAAGAACCTCGTCCAGGTCGAGTGCTGGCGGGACCCTGCCGACGGCCAGCAAACCTTGATACATCGAAAATCCCGTGAGCGTCTCGAGCAATTCCTTTTCTGCCACAAACACACTCATGTCGTCGGTCCTGGCCCGCAACAGCGGTTCCAGTTCACGAAACCATTTGTCGGGCAAAAGCACAGAAGCGACCGTCAGGTTGCTCTGCAAAAGCCGGCGCACGACTTTCTCGCCCTCCGCTACGAAAATGCCTTCCTGCCGCTGCTCGAGCTGCCGCCGCATGGTGCGGTAAGGAGCAAGCTCCGGCAGATCGAGCGAGCGCAGCGGCTGAACATGAAAAGGCACCCCAAAATCGTAGCAGCCGAGGTAACGAGGCTCTAATCAATTTCGCGTTTCGGATTTCAGATTTCGGGAGGGAACGATTCAGTCGCGGATGGTGTCCGCCACGGTTGGAGCACCCGAATCGCGACTGGAGCGCGGCATTTATGCCGCTTCACCTCACGAACTTAATACGGGCACCCTTTTCAGTTCGAACGTGGTAAATGCCGCGCTACTGCGGCCTTGGGGCGGCGTTCCAGCCTCTCAACCAGTGAACAAGGAGCCTAAAGGCCGCATTAGAGCGTGGCTACAGCGCCAATGTTTCGCACGCCCGCTTTTGCGCGGTCACTTCAAGCCGGACGTGGGCGGCGCCGATTTTTTGCAGGCGCTTTTCCATAACGGCAAATGCCAGTTCAGGCCGATTACATTCGCGGCTAAGGTGGCCCAGATAAAGGTGCCGCAGTCCGCTGGACATGATGGCTTCGGCGGCATCGGCGGCCGCTTCGTTCGAAAGATGCCCGTGCCGGCCTAGAATTCGTTGCTTAAGGCTCCAGGGGCGCCGCGGGCAATCCTGTAACATCTTGACATCGTGATTGGATTCCAGGACCAGCACGTTTGCCGCCCTTGCCCGGTCGATGACCAACCGCGTGGCATGGCCTAGATCAGTAATAAAGCCAATCGTCCCGGCTGAGGTGCGCAACAAAAAGCCAACCGGATCCTGAGCGTCGTGCGGAATGTTGAACGCCTCGACCGTCACATCACCCAACTCGAACGTCGAGCCCGTTTCGAATAGCCGGCACTCCAGCCGGACGCGCAACTGAAATTCAATCGCATCCTTGGTGGCGCGATTGCAATACACGGGGATGCGCAGCTTCTCAGTGAGTGCGGCAAGACCTGTGATATGATCCGAATGTTCGTGAGTAATCAAAATCCCGGTCAGATTCTCTGGCCCCCGGCCAATGGCCGCCAGGCGCTTGCGGGTTTCGCGCAGGCTGAAGCCCGCGTCTATCAGAATGCGGGCTTCATCGGTTTCCACGTAAGCAGAGTTGCCGCTGGAACCGCTCCCAAGAACAGTCAAACGCACTGGCACGAGGCCGACACTAGTGAGCCGCAGCAAAATCGGCAAGAGGAAACGCGGGGACAAACACCAAACACCAAGCTCCAAACACCAGAGAAACACCAAAATCCAAACTTCAAACCTCAAATCGCCGCAATAGAACGCAGAGAACGCAGAGAAAACTTTTTTCTTTGCGCTCTTGGCGTTCTTTCGCGGGTAAATAATTTCGGTTTTCGAGCTTCGGATTTCGGATTTACCTTTAAAACGTGCTTCCCGGCAGCAGCTTGCCCGTCACAAACGTTCCCGAATAAATGGTCATTGGCTGGCTATTGGTTCCGATCAGGATAAAATGCATCTGACCCTGGAAAACCGTGCGGTTGGTGTTGCCGTTTTCATCCAGAAAGTATTTTTCATTTAACAACACGCTCCCCACCGAATGTGAAAGCTGGTTGCCATACACGAACGTGATGGCCCGTAGCTGCGTGCCATTGTTGTTCGTCAGAAACGTTCTTCCATCGCTGGTGGTCTTGTAGAGGCCGTACAGCGCGGTGATTACGTCGCCGGTGGTTGCATTGATGACCTCGATCTGATCACCGGCAACGCTCCCGTTGAGATGATATGCCAGGCCCAGGCCGTTGGTGGATAGGCCGTTTTGAGAGGCGAAGTCTTGCAGCCACGTTTTGTTGTTGGATGGGCGCGAGATGATTTTGCCCTGGCTGTTTGTGGTCCAAGTGGCGCCGTGGAATGAAAACTCCAGCCGCGCCTGGCCTACTGCCCTGATTGCCAGCAGGGCCGCGAAGGCAACGACCCCTGCCTGAATTATCGAGCCTAAACGCCCGCGCGCAACAGCACTCATACAACAGTTTATCGTTTACACCTTTAGAGCGAGCCGGTGCCATGGGGTTTTGTGCTCTCATATCCTCTAAGTGAAGGCGGGCCGGAGCGCGGCCAGGAGCGCGGCATTTATGCCGCTTCACGCCCCGAACGCGCTGATGCGCCCGAGTTATCAGTCCCGCTCATCGCGCTACGGACGGTGAAGCGGCATAAATGCCGCGCTCCTGCACCCGGCCATATGGGCCGCATCTCGCCAGTACCACCAAACGTATCGCAATGGCCCTACATGGAGTGCGGTGGCAAGCGGAGCGCGGCACCGCTTTGGCTTCGGCTGGCGCGTTGGAGAGAGCCAAAGCGCCGTCGCCGCTACGCTCTGCCGGCGCACTCCAGATGGTGGTACTTCCGAGATGCGCCCGGCGCGACGCTTGTCCTGCCTTTTTACTTGAAAAAATGCTTTGGGTCGTTCACCCTATACCCAGCGGGCAATTTCAAGGCGAAATTGGGGCGAATCCGGTAGTTAAAATGATTGACTGATTATGAGAAAAATTTCCGTTTTGCTCGTGGACGATCACACAGTGGTTCGTCAAGGATTGCGCGCGTTGCTCCAATGCGAAGAAGATGTTGATGTTGTCGGTGAGGCAGAAAATGGAAGGCAGGCCGTGGCGTTCACCCGTAAGACAGCGCCGGATGTGGTGGTGATGGACGTGGCCATGCCGCTGCTCAACGGGCTGGAGGCCACGCGTCAGATTCTCAAGATCGTTCCGACCGCCAAGGTTCTAGTACTGACCTCATACGGGGATGATGAATGTGTGGAACAAATGATGCAGGCGGGGGCCGTCGGATACCTCGTCAAACAAACCGCGGCTACCGACCTGGTAAAGGCCATCCGCGAAGTTTATCGCGGCAACGCGTTCTTCAGTCCCGCGATTGCCAAACGTCTGCGCGACCAATGCCGCGAAGCCTTCAGCCGCGGCCAACCCATCCGGAAATCAGGCAGTGACCTGACCTCGCGCGAAGCCGAGGTCCTGCAACTGATCGCTGAAGGATTTTCGAACAAGCAGATCGCCGGCGAACTCACCATCAGCATCAAAACCGTTGAGAAGCACCGCCAGCAGGTCATGAACAAGCTTAACATCCATGACGTCGCCGGCCTGACCCGCTACGCAATTTCCAAAGGCATGGTTGAGAAAGCCTTGCCCCAGGCGACACTGACGGCAGTGGTATAACGCACTGGTGCCGGTCTTTTGCAAGTCTTCGAAAAAACAAGCGTGAAACGTGAAACGTAAAACGTGAAAAGACCCAGTGGCGCCGCTCTCGGTTTTCACGTTTCACGTTTCACGTTTCAGAATTCCGCGTTCCCCGGTGTCCGCGCAAACGGTATCACATCCCGGATATTCTGTACCCCGGTCAAAAACATCAACAACCGCTCGAATCCCAACCCAAAACCAGCGTGCGGCACCGTGCCGTAACGCCGTAAATCCAGATACCACCAATAGTCCTCCGGCTTGAGTTTGTGATATTTCATGTTTTCCTGTAGCTGGTCCAACCGCTCTTCGCGTTGCGCGCCGCCGATCACTTCCCCAATCCCCGGCACCAGCACATCCATGGCCGTCACTGTTTTGCCATCATCGTTCAGCCTCATGTAGAACGGCTTTATCTCGCGGGGGTAATTGAACACCGTAACCGGCGATTTGAAATGTTCCTCGGTCAGGAACCGCTCGTGTTCGGATTGAAGGTTCAATCCATATTCGACTGGAAACTCAAACTTTTTGCCGGCTTTCGTCAGAATCTCGATGGCCTCGGTATAAGGCACCCGCACGAACGGGCGTTCAACCACGAACTTCAACCGCTCGTTGAGCCCTTTGTCCACGAATTTGTTGAATAACCCGAGATCCTCCGCGCACTTCTCCAGCGCAAACCGCGCCATGGCTTTGATGAATTCTTCTCCCAGCGCCATGTCTCCTTCCAGATCACAAAAAGCCATCTCCGGCTCAATCATCCAGAACTCGGCCGCGTGTCGCGCTGTATTTGAGTTTTCGGCCCGGAAAGTCGGGCCAAAAGTATAAATGTTCGACAACGCGCAGGCGAAGGTCTCGCCCTCAAGCTGGCCGCTCACCGTCAGGTAAGTCGGCCGGCCGAAAAAGTCCGTCTGCGGTTTATCGTCAATGTTTCCTTTGAGCGCGGTCACCCGAAACATCTCGCCCGCCCCCTCGCAATCGCTGCCCGTGATGATCGGCGTATGAACATACACGAAATCCCGGTCCTGAAAAAACTGGTGCACCGCCAGCGCCAGCCGGCTCCGAGTGCGGAACACCGCTCCGAACAAGTTCGAGCGCGGGCGCAAATGCGCGATGGTGCGCAGGAATTCCGGTGTATGCCCCTTCTTTTGCAGCGGATAATTGGCTTCCGCCTGGCCGATCAATTCGATTCGTGTGGCACGCAGTTCCCATTTCTGCCCCGCCGCGGGCGAAGGGACCAGATTCCCATCCACCGTCACTGAGGCTCCGGTAGTGAGGTGCGGCAGGTGCTCGGACCCCGGCGTGCCCGCATCCACCACCACCTGCAAATTCGCCAGGCAGGAGCCGTCATTCAGCTCCAAAAAAGAAAACCCTTTCGAGTCCCGCCGCGTACGGACCCAGCCTTTGACAGTGAGGCTTTCCGTTGGTTCGGTGGCTGCTAGAGCGTGTTTGATCAATGTTCGCACGGTTCAGGAAAGACCTCCCGCAGAATTCGATCTGCAGTCTCCTTGCTCATTGGATTCGGGTTGTGGCACATCAGGCGCTTTTCTCTGAGGATGATCCTTCATAGGTAGCGCCATCGAACTCATTTTCGAGAACTTGCCAGAAGATACGCGGCGAATCAACCCTCCCGAATTGATGGCCATTATGGAACTCTACCGGAAGAATGGCATTTGCCCAACCATGCGGCAGATCAAGGCGCTATCGGAAGTCAGCCAGTTAAGTAGCAAGGAGGCCGCTACCGGAATCAACTCTCCGCCAGCGCGCGATTGATGCGCTCGATGGCTTCGTCAATTTGGGCGGTGCTGGCGAAGCCGATGACGACGGCGTCGGCCAGGCCGCTGTGCATGGCGTAGCGGATTGATTTTTCGCGGTCCTCGGGGTTTTTGAAGTCGCCGTTGCCGATGATTTTCATGCCGATGATGCCGCGGCCCTGGGCGCGCATGGCTTTGACCTCTTTTTCGACATCGGGCAGCGTGGATTCGTTGCCCTTGGCGTTCCAATTGAAGGTAGGGCCGTCAATGTGTCGGCCTTGTGGATTGAGGCGCACGAGATGGACGTCCACCCATTTGAGTTCGGTGGCGCGAGTCAGGGCGGGAAGGCCATGGCATGAGACGCCTTTGGCGCGAATGATCTGTTTCTCCTTCGCTTCGTCGAGGGCATCCAGGACGCGCCGGCGCTCATCGTCCCAGTTGTGGGTCGTAGCGTAATGCGAAAGCACCGTGTCGAGGTAATCCACACCCAACTCCCGTCGGTAACGGTCCAGCACCTCAAGGGGTTTTTCGGGTGAGCCGGGCATCTTGGTTTGGATAAAGAGTTTTTCGCGCGGCAATCCTTTGATGGCGTCGCGGATATACTCGTGGGTGTGGTAGTTTTCAGCGGTGTCAATGTACGTGATGCCTTGATCGTAGGCGTAACGGATGAGCCGGTTAAATCCCTCGTGGCCCAGTTCGCGCTGAATTCTGCCGCTGTCGCTGCCGGTTCCGATGCCCAGGCGGCTCAACTTAATTCCGGTTTTGCCGAGTGTCACTTGGTCTCCGGCAGTGCGCTTTTGTTTGGTGGACGCGAATAGACTCGTAGAGGGAAGAAGAGCTGCGCCGGCAAAGGTGGCGCTGGCCTGGAAGAAATGGCGGCGTGTGATTCGGGTTTTGTTCATATCATCCTGTTCGTATTAAGGATTTGGACGCATAAGAAAATGAGGTAATTCGGAAACAGAATACATCAGTCCCCGCGAAAAAGCAGATTTTTTGTTCTTTCGTTTGTCATTTGTAGGGGACGACGTGAGGAGTCCCTTTGTGATGTTAGGCTCCCAAGAGAGGACTCCTTACGTCGTCCCCTACAAGCTGTTTCCGTTTCACGCGCAACAGAAAACACCCGGGATCGCGTGCTCGCTCGGCTTTACCTCGCATTAGCGCCTGCTACATTTAACCTATGGTGAAATTAAGCAGATTTCTCATGATTGAGGCGGTTTTGTCCTTTGGCCTGTTGTGGCCATGCGCCGGCGACGAGTTGGGGGAAAAGGGGCGGGTAGTGTTCACTAAGTATCAACATGCCGTGGCCAAAGTAGGGCTAACCGTCACAACGCGGCGCTCCGTTACCGGGCTCGGCGCGCAAACCAATGAAGTGCGACAGATGATTACCGGCACCCTGGTGAGCCAGGGGGGCCTAACAGTGGTGCCACTGGCCCAAATTGATGCTGATGAACTGCGCCAAAGCGCGCCCCAGGACCCACGCATGAAGCTTGAGTTCGAAGTCTCCGACATCCGAATCACGATGGACGGAGCCGAGGACGCGGCAGCGGAAGTGGTCCAACGCGACAAGGACCTGGGCCTGGCGTTCGTTCGACCCAAAGCAAAGCCGGCGACGCCTGTGACCTGCCTGGACCTGAGCCAATCGGCGAGCGCCGACATACTCGATCCGGTGATCGCCCTCAACCGCCTTAGCCCAGTCGTGGGGCGGGCTTACTCCGCGTCGGTCGAGCGTATATCCGGTATCGTGCGCGAGCCGCGCCTTTTCTATATCCCCGATTCAAACCTTACGACCGCCACTCTTGGCTCGCCGGCCCTTACCCTGGACGGAAAGGTCCTCGGCATCTTCACTCTTCGCACTGCCAGGAGCCGTACCGGGGCGGGGCAGCAGGGTGAGAATTTCGCGGGTGTGATCATTCCGGCGAAGGACATTTTGGATGCGGTAAATCGGATTCCAAAATGAATCGGTCCGGCATAGCTCTTCGAATCGGCGCAGGCATGGGCGCGTTGGCGATCGCGCTCGGAGCTTTCGGCGCGCATAGTTGGAAACCTTTGCTGATGTCGAATGGGACGACGACGATTTGGGAGAAAGCAGTGTTTTACCACGCCATTCACGCGGTGATGTTGTTTATCCTGGGAGGCAGCCGGCCGTTGCGACTGGCGCCTTGGCTCGGCTTTTTGCTCGGGATTTGGTTTTTCTCGGGTTCCTTGTACGTCCTTGCGGTGACGAACGCGCACTGGCTCGGGGCGATTACGCCGATCGGTGGGACATGCTTTATGGTGGGGTGGATTTGGTTGATGGTTTGTCCGGGGAAGGCGTCAAGTGCGGGCCAAGACTGACAACGCCACCAATAGGTGAGGCCGAACTCTTGGCTGGTCTGTATCAAGAACCAGCACCGTTGTCCTGGAGCTTTAAGCGCTTTCGATAGTCTCGGCCAAAGCGCGCCATTTCTCCGAAGCCAGGGTCGTTTTGTGACAGACCAAAGGTACTTTGCCAGGCTTTTTTATGTGGCTTTCGCGCGCTTTTAGTGGAGGCCATTTGAGCAAATGCTTTTTCCAACTTCTCCACGCGTTGTTCAATCGTTAGCGCCATTTACCAAAATAGTCCGGTTTTGAGCTTTATTCCACAAGCATGATTTTGGGATTTTGGCCCTGCCGATTGCGCTCAGGCGATGACTCAGGCACGTTTGCCGGAGAATGCGCCTGAAACAAGGTAGAATCCGCGGGTTTCGACTAAGTTTGCAACAAAGTTAACGACAAAGTTCATTTGTACGCCCTCGACCCTCGACCTGTTCCCCTGCTACCCTGCGCGGCGATGCGGCTGCTGGACCGATATTTGTTGCGCGAATGGCTTGTACCGCTGGCGTATTGCCTGTGCGGTCTGGAAATCCTGCTGATTACGGCGGATTTGTTCCGGAGAGTCGGCGATTTCAAGAGCAAAGGACTTCGAGGAAGCGAACTCATCGAGTATTACCTGACCTACGCAGGCGAGTGGCTGGGCTGGATGCTGCCGCTTGCGTTGTTGCTGGCGCTCCTATACTCGTTGAGCAACCATGCGCGGCACCAGGAACTGACAGCGATCCGTGCTGCGGGCATCAGTCTTTGGCGTTTGTCACTGCCCTATTGTGCTATTGGAATCCTGGCCAGCCTGGCCTTGCTGGCGGTGAACGAAATCTGGTCTCCAAATAGCGACGATGTACTCGATCAAATCTGCGCTCGGCATGCGGCCAGGCGGACTGGCAAACAGACGCAGGAAGAGAGGCATAATCTTTCGTTTGAAAGCTGGGGCGATCGGCGTCAATGGCATCGGGCCTGGCGAATCGGAGTGGTCAATGAAACGGCAACTCAACTGCGAAATATTGTTGTCTTGTGGACCCGGGAGGACAATACCTGGTTACACCTCGAAGCAGACCGGGCCATATGGTCGAATGGCCGCTGGACGTTTTACAATGTCCTCGAACAAAAAGAGACGCTGGCGTCCAATGCTTTTCCTGTGGTCCCGGTGCTCAAGACCAACATGATGGTGATGCCGCAAATTTCCGAGACGCCAGAGCAGATCGAGAGCTCCATCCGGATCGGGGAGAAAATGTCCAAGCACCTGGCCAGGGAGTCCGAAATCCCGATTAAAGATATTTTCAGTTATTTGCGGTTGCATCCTAAACTGGAGCGCCACGACTCCAACTGGCTTTACACGAAACTCCATGGCCGTCTCGCCGGACCCTGGACCTGCCTGGTGGCAGTGCTGATCGCGATTCCGTTCGGCGCAGTCTCCGGGCGCCGCAATGTCTATGTGGGGGTGGCCAGCAGCGTTTCGATCCTGCTCATCTTTTGGGTCGCCCAGCAACTTGCGCTTTTCGCGGGCGCGGCCGGCATGCTCCAACCCTGGCTGGCCGGTTGGCTGCCGAATGGGGCGTTTGGGCTGGCCGGACTGATTATGACGGGCAGGGCGCGGTGAGCGAGAAGAGTTAAATGAGTGGAGCTAATGAGTGACTCTGCCCAATTACAGGCGCGGTATGAACGGTTGAATCTGTTGCATCAAGCCGGAGAAGTGCTTCACTCGACTTTGGACCCCCAGGAAGCGTTGCGCCTGATTCTGAATGAAACGGTTCGGCTCATGCGCGCCTCCAGTGGGTCGGTCGTCCTGATCAATCCCAACACCACATTGCTGGAAATCCACGCTTCGGTGGGATTACCGGACAGTGCTGCGCAACTCAAGTTGCGCATCGGTGAAGGCATTACCGGCTCGGTTGCCCTTACCGGGCGGGCCGCTCGGGTTGACGATGTGAGCGCCGATCCGCGTTACGTGATGGTCCGGCGGGAGGTCAAGTCGGAACTGGCCGTGCCGCTCCAGGTGGCGGGTGAAGTGCGAGGCGTGATCAACGTGGATGCTGACCGGCCGCAAGCGTTCACGGCTGAAGACCAGGAATTGCTCGAAGCTTTGGCAGTCCAGGCTGCTCGGGTGATTCATCACACCTGGTTGCACGAACAATTCCGGCTCAAAGCCCGGCTGTTCGAATCCCTGGTCAGTGTCAGCCAGGCGATCAACTCCACTTTGAACCTCGATGACGCGCTAAACGCGATCATCCGAGAAGCCTGCGTGCTGATGCAGGCCAAAGTTGGTTCCTTGATGCTGCTGGATGAAAGCCGGGAGTGGCTGGATCTCAAAGCAAGCTTCGGCGCCGGTCCGTCTTACGTTGCAAAACCGCGGCTGAGCATCGAGGAAAGTCTGCTGGGAATCGTTGTCCGCCGCAAAAAGCCTTTGCAGATTGAAAACGTTCAACTGTCCACTCGTTACCAAAATGTGGACATTGCCCGGCGCGAAGGCTTGATGAGCCTGCTGAGCGTGCCATTGCTGTTCGACGGCGAGGCCATCGGCACCCTGAGCGTCTATACTGGCCACACGTATCTGTTCTCCAATGAGGAAATCCGAATCTTGTCGGCGCTGGCGGAATTGTCGGCCATCGCGATCCAAAAAGCGCGGCTCTACGAGCGGGTTGTGGATGTGGAAGAGCTGCTGCGCCAAAACGAAAAACTCTCAGCCCTGGGACTGCTTGCTGCGGAAGTCGCCCATGAGATCCGCAACCCGCTTACCGTGATGAAGATGCTCTATCACTCGCTGAACCTGAAGTTTTCCGAGGGCGATCCGCGGTCCAAGGACGCAAGGATAATTGACGAGAAAATCGAGCACCTCAATAAAATCGTGGAGCAAATCCTGGATTTCGCCCGCACGACCGAGCCGCAATTGGCGCCGGTCAATTTAAACGAACTGGTAGATGAACTGGCTCTGCTGGTCAGGCACAAGCTCAAGAACAGCAGTATCCAATTGGAACGGAAATTGGCGCCTGGTCTGCCGCCAGTCCTGGGTGAGGCGGGGCAGTTGGAGCAGGCTTTTCTGAACCTCATCCTTAATGCGGCCGAGTCCATGCCTGGAGGCGGCATTCTCACGATCTCCTCTCGTGCCGGAGCGCCCGGCGCCACTAGCGGGCGGCCTTCTCACCTCATTGTTGAATTCGAGGATACAGGTAGCGGCATGACCGAAGAGCAGCGGACTCGAGCGTTCGCTTCGGTTCTGCGAAGCACAAAAAGGAAAGGCACCGGCCTCGGCCTGGCAATTGTTGCCAGAGTCGTTGAAACTCATCGAGGTTCGGTGGAAATCAAATCGCAACCGGGCAAAGGAACGACGGTGACCATCTCGTTGCCGGTTTAGCTTTGGAGTGCGCGGACATATCTGACATATCCGCGCTTTGGAACACCGCGACATGTCGCGGTGTTGGAAAGCGGTCCCGCCGAGCGCGCCGAGCGGGACCGCCGCACTCCAAAAACAGTCGTCCCCCGTCAGGGAAGCAGGAGCCGTCGAGACACGCGGAATTTACGACAGGACTCACGCTCCCCCACGGGGGACCGTTTTGCGTGGTTTCCCGGCACCACGAACGATTGTCGGGGGCCGGACCATGATGTTTTCCGTAGAACGGAGAACAAATTCGCGAAGAATCCAGCAGTCTCGGTGCCATTTAGCGGCATCGTTAAAACGTTAAAAGGTTAAAACGTTAAAACGGCGGTGGGTTGCACGGGGAATGGTTGGACTTTGACGTTTGTGTACTGATCAGAAGCCCTTCTTTGCCAGGATTCTGTCCCGATTCAAGGCAGTCTGGCGTAACGAAAACAAGCGCGGGGATGCCGCGCACTCCAAACGCTGCGCGAGTTTCATGCAGCCTCGTAGGTCGCGAAGCGTTTGGAGTGTCCCGATAATGATCGGGACCGCTTTCGGTTTAGATCGGAGCAGGCACGCGAGATACGGAAAGGGCTCGTTACGAAGAAAAATTCAGTGAGTCGGCTCGTCCTTATCCAGGAACGTAATCTTCATGCCGCCTTTGGTAGGAGGATTGAATTTGTCCAATAAGCTGGAGCCCCCAGGTGCGGCTGCGGATTTGCGGGCCTCGTCAGGCGCGGGGACGAGGCCGTCCCCGCCCCTGGATTCAGAGCCTGGTTCCAGAGCGGACCGCAGGGCGCCTTCGACCAATTGGGCGCAATGGATTTTCATGGGGGGCAGAGGGCCAAGTTCGCCCGCCAACTCTTCCGTCTTCAGCGCTAGGGCTTCCTGGGGCGTTTTGCCGCGAATCAATTCAGTGGCCAGGCTCGCCACCGCAATGGCAGTCTCACATCCGAACGACTGAAACGTGGCACGGTCTATTACCTTCTTGTCCCCCTCCTGCTTGAATTTGACCCACATTCGAAGCATCTCGCCGCAATCGGAGTTTCCCACAGTGCCAACAGCGTCCGCATCCGGCAACTCGCCAAGATTCTGCGGATTACGCATGGCCTCCGAGATGCGTTTTTCAAGACTTTCACTCATGGAAGCTTCTCATTTAACTTATTTAACCCATTTAACTCTTTTAACTCTTTTTCACCCGACCTTGTATCTGCGCATTGTCGGATCCACTTCCCTGGCCCAGGCATCAAGTCCCCCGCGCAGACACCTTACATTTTGCAAACCGTGACCCAGGAAATAGGCGGCGGCGTCCAACCCTTGCCGGCCCTGGTGATCCAGAATCACTAGCGGGCGAGTATTTGTCCCCTCGGCCAGGATCTCGCGCATGACCGTTTGCGAGAGCAGAACGGAGCTTTCCAGATGCACCGCCTCAAATTCCTCACGCGAACGCACATCCACCAGACGCACGGACCTATCCTCCTTGAGTAAGGCAGCCAAACCGGCCGGCTCGATCAGGATTTTCGCATCCTGCTCGTGGCTGCTCTTTATATGTTCGAGGACCTCGGCGACATCGAGATCGCCGTTGCGGGCGCAAACTTGCGCCAAAGTTTCCTCGGGCGAAAAAGCGCAACTGCTGCAGCCGCCGATGTGATACTTGCGGAACAAGGCTCGCTGGGCGCCTGGGTAGGCCTCTAGCACCTCGCGCATGGTGGAGGAGCCAGCGAGGGCGGCGCTTTGGTCAGACCGGTCCGACCGGTCGGACGAGGATCGTGCCGCAGTGCTGTTCATACCTGCGCAAAAAATTTCTCTATCTCCCCTACGACCTCCACAAACCGGTCAATCTCCTCGTGCGTATTATAGAAATAGAAGCTGGCACGGGCCGTGGACTCGACTCCCAGCCGGCGCATGAGAGGCTGATTACAGTGATGCCCTCCGCGCAACGCCACACCGCGCTGGTCGGCGACGGTCACGAAATCATGCGCATGCACATCATTCAAGAGGAAACTCACCAATCCGGCCCGCCCGATGTGCGGTCCGAATAGCCGGATGCCGTTTTTGAACCGGGCCAATTTCGCATAAGCGTAAGCGCCCATTTCCTGATCGTGCTCGGCAATTTTGGGGCGGCCGATGCCGTCCAGATAATCCATGGCGGCGTGCAGACCGACGGCGCCGGAAATGTCGGGTGTGCCCGCCTCGAATTTGTGGGGGGCGTGTTTCCAGGTGCTCTGATGAAAATCCACGCTCAAAATCATTTCACCGCCGCCCTGATAGGGAGGCAAACTCTCAAGTACTTCGTGCCGGCCATAAAGAACGCCTATGCCTGTGGGTCCGCACATCTTGTGGCCGGAGAAAGCGAGAAAGTCGCAGCCGATTTCCTGCACATCCACCGGCCGATGGCCGGCGCTTTGCGCGGCGTCCACCAGGGTGGTGATTCCCAGTTTGCGCGCTCGGGCGCACAGGTCGGCCACAGGATTGATTGTGCCCAGTGAATTCGAAATGTGCGTCATCGCAAACAACTTCACCTCGCGCGTTAGCCATTCGTCCAGGCGATTCAGATCGAGGAGACCTGCGTCGCCCGTGATCGGCAAATAAAGGAGCTGAGCGCCCGTGCGCTCAGCGGCAAGCTGCCAGGGAACGATGTTGCTGTGGTGCTCCATTTCGGTGAGCAGGATTTTGTCACCGGGCTTAAGGTGTTTGTTGCCCCAGGTCTGCGCCACCAGATTGATGCTCTCGGTGGTGCCACGCGTGAAGACGATCTCTTCCGAACTCCGGGCATTAATGAACTGGGCGGCTCGGGCGCGGGCAGCCTCGAACGCCGCGGTGGCCCGATTGCTCAGCTCGTGGATGCCGCGGTGCACGTTCGCGTTGTCGTGCTCGTAATAGCGCCGCAATGCTTCGAGCACCGTGCGCGGTTTTTGGGTCGTGGCGGCATTGTCGAAATAGATCAGGGGCTGACCATGGACGTGCTGGTCAAGGATCGGGAAATCGGCGCGAAGGGTTGACCAGTCCATTTTTGGTTCCTGGCCCTTTTGTACGAGAGTTTCACTAATCATTTTTCGTCAGGCTGGTCTGACCGGTCTGACCGGTCAGATCACTCGTTTTTCACAACAGTCCCAACTGCAGCTTCGCCGCCTCAGTCATCATCGCCTGGTTCCACGGCGGGTCCCATACCAATTCCACCGAGACGTCATCCACGCCTTCCAGCCCCAGTAACCGGTTTTGCACATCCTGCGCCAGCATGGGGCCCATCCCGCAGCCTGGCGCTGTTAGCGTCATCTTGACGTCAATGCGATAGCTTGTTTCCGCCCCATCAGAGCCGCGAGCGCTTGCCGCGCCGGAGCCAGGCTGCAGCAGGTTGTTTGCGCCGGAGTTTGGCGAAGGCTGGTCAGGAAACGTCCCTTGAGCCCCTCCACCTGAAGCAACGGCCCCAGTACCCTGGACTGGCTCAGGCGCAAGCCCAGCAGCACTCCCACTTCCTCCCTTCAGCGGGCTCAGATGGCAGTCATAAATCAATCCCAAATCTACAATGTTCACCGGAATCTCCGGGTCATAGCAGGAACGCAACTGGTTCCAAACCTCTTTCTCGAGTTCTTCCTGTGATACCGTGCTGCCGGTGGAGGTCCTTTTTGTCTCTGCCTGCAGGCCCAATGCATCAGCGTCTTTGCCCTCGATGCGGAACATGTTTCCGTTCACGATGACGGTATAGCTGCCGCCGAGGGATTGCGTGATATAGGCCTGCTCGCCTTGCTGCAAGGTGACCTTGGAGCCCACCGGAATAATGGCCGCCTCGACATCGCGTTTTAAGATGACCGGGTCGTTGCTGTTCATAGCTCTCTAAAATATAGCTTCCCTAACAAAAACTCCAAATGAGAAGAGTTTTGCAAAAGCCAAGCCCTTGCCGGGTGCATTGTAGGGGACGACGTAAGGAGTCCCTTCGTTAAAGCATAGGCCGAGCATGCACTTCTCCCCAAGAACGGCTCTTGTGGGAAAGACCCCTCACCCCGACCCTCTCCCCTTCCGAAGGGGAGAGGGAGAATCGCCGGCCGGTTGTCCTGCAAAGGTACGTTCGGGAATTCAATGCGCAGAAAAGTCAGGGAAATTCTCACGTCGTCCCCTACAAGTATGAGTAGTCAACCGCCGCTACGCGGTTACATCTCGTCGGTCTCGGTTGTGACGGGCTTTTCTCCCTCGCCTTTCAATGCCGCGATCAACGCGTGCCAGGCGAGGATGGCGCATTTGACGCGCGCCGGGAATCTGTGCACCCCCGCGAAAACCGCCAACTTTCCCAACTCATCGTTGGCCTGCCCAGTGGTGACCATCTGATGCACCGTTTCGAACATCTTCTGCGCTTCCGTTCCGGTTTTGCCCCGAACGCTTTCGGTCAGCAAAGAAGCTGAGGCTTTGGAGATGCAGCAACCGGAACCCAGAAAGCTGATGTCTTTTATGGTCTGCCCATCCATGACCAGGAAAAGTTTCAATTGATCGCCGCACAACGGATTATGTCCCTGCGCTGAGCAGGTAGCCGCAGGCAGCTCATGGAAATTCCGCGGCCGTTTGCAATGGTCCAGAATCACCTGCTGATAGAGATCGTTAAGGTCGTCAAACATGGCTGACGCAAACACCAAACACCAAACACCAAACACCAAGCTGCAAACGCGCAACGAGGCACCTTGGTGTTTGGAGCTTGGTGTTTCTCTGGTGTTTGGTGTTTGGTGTTTGGTGTTTCATGCCTTCTCCATCAAATGCGGATTCGCTTCCAATCTCTCCCACACCAGCTTATCCAATTCCTCCCGCGTGGGCGCATGGCGGATGCGCTGGATGATCTCGCCCGCGAACGCATGGATCACCATTCGCCGCGCGGTCTGCTCGCCGATGCCTCGCGAACGCAGGTAAAAGATAGACTCCTCGTTCAACTGCCCGACCGTGGCGCCGTGCGTGCATTTCACGTCATCGGCATAAATCTCCAGTTGCGGCTTCGTATCTACCGTCGCCTCTTCGGAAAGCAGCAGGTTTTTATTGGTCTGTTTGGCATCGGTTTTCTGCGCGGCGGGCCGGACGAGAATGCGCCCGTGAAAAACGCCCTTCGAGCGCCCGTCCAGAATTCCATTGTAATACTCGTGGCTGTTGCAGTGGGGTTGGGCGTGTTCCACAATCATGTGATGATCGGCCAACTGCTCGCCGCCGGTAAGATAGAGTCCGTTGAGAACGCACTCGACACCTTCGCCGGCCAGGCTGGTGCGGATATTGTTGCGGGAGAGCCGCGCGCCCATGGCCAGTGAATGGGAGATGAGGTCGCAACTGCGCCCTAACTGGGCGTGGATGGACGCAATATGAAACGCGCTCGCGCTCTCGTCCTGGAACTTGCAATGCTCAACTGCCGCGCCTTCGCCCAGAATCAGTTCAGTGACCGCGTTTGTGAAGTATGGCGCCTGTGCCGTGCTTACGTAGCTTTCCAGAACAGTCCCACGAGCGCCTTCTTCGGCGATGATGATATTGCGTGGATGCACCGTTACGCCGGGTTCATGGGCGACAGAGATGAATAGAAGATGCACCGGTTTCTCCAGCGCCTGGCCTTTTGGAACGTGGATGAACGCGCCATCCTGGAAAAATGCCGTGTTCAGTGCGGTAAACGCATTCGCGTCGGCACCGGTCTGTCGTCCCAAATACTTTTCCACCAACTCGGGCATGGAATTTAAAGCCGCCGCGAGACTGGTCACTACGACTCCTTTCCCCGACCCCCGACCCCTTGGCGCGCCGGAGCCCAGCGCAGGCGGCTCGATCCCCGCCCCTCCTCCTTGGGAAAGGTCTGGCGCGTAATGCCCATTCACAAACACCAACCTGGTTGCATCGAGCCCAGCCAGCGTGAAGGCCGAAACTTTCTCCGCCGTCAAACCGTTCCGCGACTCTTCAAATGCCGGCTTAAAGGGCAGCCTGGCAATGGGGGCAACATTCGTAAACCGCCAATCTTCGTTTTGTAGCGTCGGAAAACCCAACTCGGCAAAGCGCGAGATACCGGCTTTGCGGAGGGGAAAAACCCAGGCGGGTTGTTTGCGTTCCCGTTCAAACCGCTCGAACTGCTTCAATTGCGGCGCGATGTCATTCATTGGTTATAGGCTATGGGTATCGGTTATCAGGCTAGCCGATAAGACCGGGTAGTGTTCCACGGGAAAGGCAACCGCGCAAGCGCGCACAAATAAGCCAATCAAGCCGTGAAAGGGAAACAGCGTAACGCAAAGGCGCAAAGACGCAAAGACGCAAAGCTGACAGAAAAATTTTAACAGGAGAGAACAGTTTCGCGGGAGCATGCTGCCCTTTTAAGAGGTCTTGTATGTGTCCAGGGGTAAAAAACCCGCAACACCGCAACAAATGGCGTTTTCCAGTTGAATTTGAGGGTCTTTACCCGCAACAAAGCCCGCAACACGGATGCAACAAAACCGCAACAGCGCACCGCTGACCAAAGGTCGCTGGCCTATTCAATGGGAACGCTAATGTGCGCTAATCTAACGCTAATGAAAACGGAGGGCTCTTACGTGGCTACTTGACCAAGGTAGAAGTCACTAACTGGTGATTGCTCGTCGGTCAACTGGTTCGCCGTCATTCGCTTTATCAGCGTTTTATGAGCGATTATTAGCGTTCCGTCTCCTGAATAGTTAGCTAAGGAGCCGCGGCCGCCTGTTGCCCTCGCAGGAACAGCTTTTCCAGGCGCTCGAGGCGTTGTTTCAATTCTGTTATTTGGGCTTCTTTCTGTTTCAATTCTCCGGCCATTTCCGCTGCAGGGCTGTGGCGCTCGAAGCTTTCGTAGAGGACGCTGATTTTCGCCCGCTTCACGCCGTCCGGCCCGGCTTTGACGTCGGACCAGGCCGCCACGTCGGCGGCGCGGGCGATGACGTAGCCAATTGGGAAACGTGCCGGATCGTCTTTCATAGCGCAACCGGCCACGGCTGAGGAGATGAGATAGGCGCCGGGATGAATATCGCCGCCGCCGGCGTCCACCACCCACATCTCGCCGTTGCCGGCGGCCATGATCTGGTGCGGGTTCACATCGTTGGCCGGGTGATGGGGTTCCTGCAAGCCGAGGTAGCTGCCCAGGCAGCGAGAGTCGTTGGCGGTGCGCGTCAATTCAACCCCGTAGATGACTTCGGCTTGCGCCTGGCCGCCGTAGCGCCGGTTCTTGCCGGTCATCGAGACCAGCATGCCGTATTCGATCGACTCTTTGGTCCAGGCATAATGCGAGCCGGTGAAGGCGTTGTAGCTGACGACGGCGCCCGAAACCGTAATGTCGCCAACGTTAAAACCGTCACGCTGGAAAGAGACGAGGACGCCATCGTTGCCGGTCCGGTTGAACGTGGCCACGCGGTTGCTCACCTGCAGTACGTCTAACGCGGCATTATCCGGGTGCGGTTCGTTTATGCCCACGCCGCCGGCGGCACGGATGAGGAACTGATTGGCTGCGGTTGAGGCAAAGTTCGCGTTTTGCGAATCCGCCCAGACAAATGCCCCTTGGTGGTTGGCCTGGGCGCGATAGCCTGCTGCCAATGCATAATCCGCGCCCACCGAGTTTAACGTCCCGCCAGGAATCGTCCCGCCCGCCACGCCGGCTGTAATCCGATTGTCAGAGCCGCCGCCGATACTGCTGCCAGAGCTGTTCGGATCTATTGAGTTGACGAAGCCACCGCCGATGGTGCAATAGTCAGCGTTTGTGGAGATGGTGTTTTGGTTCCCCCCTGAAATAGTGCAGAACCCATGCCCGCCAAAAACGTCAATGGAGCCTCGTTCCAGCCAAATCAAGTTGGCGTACCCGCCTCCGATGCTAGAGTAGGAGTTTAGATTCGCCCCGGATTCAATATGGTTGGCTTCGCCTCCTGCGATGCTCGAGTAATTTCCGCCGATTAAGTTGGCCGCGCCCCCTGAAATTGTGGCGTAAGACCCTTCGGTCATGGAATTTCCGTCTCCTCCGGCAATTGTCCCACCATAGCCCGCAACCGTGTTGCCTAGACCACCCCCGATAGTGCCGTAATGTTCCGAGACGACATTTGGCGCTGCAATAGCGAAGTCACTTTCGGCCTGTCCACCGCCCCCAATGGTGGCGCCGACCTGTCCGCTTGCCACGCTATTCACAGCGGAGCCGCCGATCAGGCTTACTGTGTTCGTATAATATTGACCAAAAATGAAGTCGACAGGCGATGGCTGAACGCGAAGAGCGCGGGAGCCGTTCACCTTTATCTCCAGCGCCTGATTATCCGTTGTTCCCAAAAACTGCGTTCCTGGTGCCGTGCCGGAGTTGCCATTGAGTTGCCAGGCGGTGGCAGAACCGCCCAGTTGCGAGCTCACTTCGGGCGCCAGTTTGTTGAGCGTGACTGAGCCATCGGCGAGGGCGGCACTGTTGATCGCGCCGGCGGCGACGGAGGCGGCGGTGGCGGCGTTGGCGGAGCGGATGGCGTAAGGGGCGGAGGTCAGTTGCTGGCGCGGACTGAGGGTGCGGAACGGGCTGGTGATGTTGGTGCGCGTGGCGATTTCGAGCCAGCGGTCGTCGCCGGGGAATACCGTTGCGCCGAAATCGAGGCTGACGGTGAAGAGGCCGTTGGTGATGGGGACATTGAAGTTGGTGATCGAGTTGCCGATTTGGGTGGGGCTGGTGGCGCCGTCGAAAAGCTTGAAGCGCAGGTCGTAGGTGGCGTTGATGGCGATGCCGGCGGTGTCGGTGAGGCGGCCCTGGTAGGTGAAGGTTGTTGTTTGGCCCAGCGCGGTGGAAAGCGGGAGCAACGTTAAAAGGGTTAAATAGGTTAAATAAGTTAAATGGGTTACATGGGTTACATGGGTTGCATGGGCGGGGTGCGGACGTTCGTGTCCGATACCACTGACATTTGATCTCTTAATCCCGTAGGGATGAAAGAAAATAGCCCAGCGTTTCAACGCTGGGATCGTGGTCCGACGTAGAATAAGTCCCGTTAGGGACGACAGAACCACTTTCTCTGCCGTCCCCCCGGGACTCGTGCCCTTCGAGCGTGCGTACCCAGCGTTGAAACGCTGGGCTATTGTCTGTCGTCCCTGCGGGACTGAATGGGTGGTTTGATTGGTTGAGTTTTTCATAAAGATTTGATAATCGGCGGTTAAGTCAAAACGAGATGGTCGGAAAAGGGTTTTTAACGCAGAGACGGAACGACGCGAAGGAATCTGATAGGGGTGAACACCGATTACGCGGATGCCGGGCACCGGGATTTGGGGGAATGGCCAATCTGGCCAATCCGGCCGAGCCTTGGTCTCGCTTGCCAGCGGGGAATCCAAGGAGGATAATGAGATGTATGACAACGACGACCACTTCCGTCGGCGAAACAGGCGTTCTGGCAGGCGGCATTTCCAGCCGCGCACAGCGATTGCTCAAAGCGCAAGTT
The DNA here is from genome assembly GCA_003176045.1 of Verrucomicrobiota bacterium. GTDB lineage: Bacteria > Verrucomicrobiota > Verrucomicrobiia > Limisphaerales > UBA8199 > PSRM01. The sequence goes on from PSRM01000306.1 coordinate 29,425, forward strand.
GAGGATTGGTACGATGTCTGCCGGCGGCTAAGCGATTGGTAGGACGAATTTCTGGTCGAAGAACCCCGGCCTGAAAGGTTGACGCAACACACACGACTGCTGGACGAATTGGAGCAGGTTGGGCGCTGGCTTGCGTCGGCAACGGCCCACCCGGATTTCCCCGACCGCGAAACGGCAGAGCTGGTGAAAATGACCCTCCAGGACCTCAAGGACGCGCGCTCACTCTGGCACGGCAACCTGAGCCAGGAACGCCGCGACGAAATCCTGCGCGCCGTCTTCAATGAGTCCTGAACTGCAACGGCTCTTGCAGGCTCTTTACGTTGTTCTTTCATGGTCGTACTAACCTGAAAAAGCGACGGGCGGAATTGGCGTTGACGGTGATGAATTTGAGGCTGCCGTTGTCCTGCGTGATTTCGGACGGGGTGGTCCAGGTGATGAAGTCTTCGCTCTGCTGCAAAACAAAGCCGGTCGAGGGCGAGGGCCAGATAACGTAGAGGGTCGAGGGTTGAGGGCCGGGCGTGATGGTCAGGAAGGGTGCGCCGGGTGTTTCCACGACCATTGCCGCCGACCAAAAGCCGCTGAGGAGGGACAGGTCCGTATTCAGCAGAGGTCCTCCGGGAGCGGCCTGGCCAATGGTCCCGCTGAGCATCAGCTCGTCGTGGCTGCTGGAGCCGCCGCCGCCGGCGATCGTGAACCAGGCCGCGCGCTGGGCGGCATCGCCCCGGACGGTTACGATGAGCAGCGCGGTTTGGCCGTTGGCATCCACCACACGGATGGTGTCGGTCACATTCGCGATGTCGCCTGCGGTGTATTGGCCGCTGCCCGGGTCAAAGCCGCCGCCCGAATTGTTGGACACGAGGGAGAATGTCGCGGGCCCGGCGGCGTTGCTGACGGTCACGTTGGCCGAGCCGCCCACGGTCACAGCCAGGTCCGCCGGGTTCAGGACCAGCAGCAACGGCAGACCGGAATAATTTGCGGCTGCCCAAAAACCGCCTGTGAGCCGGAAATCGGAGTTCGTGAATGGGCCGCCTGCATCCGGCTGCCCGATGGTTCCGCTGAGGATTTGTTCGCCATCACTGCTGGTGCCACCGCCGCCGTCCACCGTAAACCAATCCAGGCGCAAGCCCGGTTCGGGCGGCAGGACGGTCACGGTGGTCGTGGCCTCGTTGCCGTTGGCGTCCACGGCCCGGACGGTGTCGGCCGTATTGGGGTTCGGACCGGCAGTGTAAGCGCCGGAGGAAGAGACGATGCTGCCGCCGGAACGATTGACGGTCAGTGAAAAGGTGACTGGCGGAAATGCGTTGGCCAGCGTGAAGGCGACCGAGCCGCCAACAACCACCGATGGCGCGGCAGGTACCACTGCCACAGCGCCCATCGAGACGGCCAGAGTGTAAGTCGCGCTTCCAGTGCAGCCGTTGGTATCGGTGGCAGTGATCGTAAAAATGTTTGTGCTGAGGGCCGTCGGTGTGCCGCTCAAAGTGCCGACCGTGGAAAGCGTTAGCCGGTCCGGCAACGAACCGCTCGTGATCGCAAAGCTGTAGAACGCCGTGCCGCCGCTGGCCGAAATGGTCTGGCTATAACGTGAGAGACCGGCATCGGGCAAAGTCGCCGGTGACAGCGTGATCGGCGGACAGGGAAGGACGGTCAGGGTAGCCGGTTGGCTGACGGCGCTGCCGAAGCTGTTGGCGACGGTGACGAAATAAGTCCCGGCATTCGCCAGTTGCAGATTGTTCAGAGTGAGACTTGAGGCGGTACCAAGACTCGAGGCGCCGCCGACCTTTTGCCAGTTGTAGGTCAGCGGCGCATCGCCGGAAGCCACGACACTGAAGGTGGCGCTTTGGCCAACAAAGCGCGTCACATTCTGCGGCTGCGTCAGGATCATCGGCGGGCCGCATTTGCCCGAAGCGCCGGCATCGTAGATTCCCTGGACTTCCGCCGCCGTCAGGGCGCGATTGTAGAGGGCCACCTCATCAGCCAGGCCGGCCATGGCGGGGCTGCCGCAGCAGCCGTTATAGTTATACCATGTGCCGATCGAGAGTGTGCCGCCGGTCGTGTCGGTAGTGGTGAAGGGCGCCCCGCTGGCAGTCGCATTCAACTGCCCGTCCACGTAAAGCTTGAGGTCGCCCGAGGAATGATCATAGACACCTGCCAGGTGATGCCATTGCTTGATGGAAAGGACCTGGGGCGAAGCAACCGAGCGTTCCGGCGACCAGAAGCCATTGCTGTCCAGCGCAAACCATATAACGCCGTTGCGGAAGCGTCCGAGTAGCCAGACTGCGCTTCCATTTCCATAGCGGCTAACGATGCCTTCGTCATCGCTGAGGTTGGCCGCATTGGTAAAATTGACCCAACTTTCCACCGAGAACGAGTTGTTCCGGAAGAGCAGGTCCGAGGGAGCGCCAAAGTCCACGTAGTCATCGAATCCATCCAGCGCGAAGGCCTGGCCGGCGAGGCCCGAGGCGAAGGCGGCGCCGTTGCGCAATGTCCCATTGTGGCCACCGATGGAATCGGCGGCATTGCCTTCGCCGCGCCACCAGGCCACCAGGCCCGCGGGCCGAACGGCGCAGGGTGCCATGGTGACAGTGAGAGTCGCGGCGCTGCTGGTGGTGTCACCGTCGCCATGCACCACCACGCTGTACGCGCCGGCATCGCTGAGTTGGACGCCGGAGAGGGTCAGCGTGGCGGTGGTGGCGCCGGAGATGGTGTTTCCATCGGTAAGGGTTTGGCCGTCTTTGCGCCAGGAATAGGTGAGCGTGCCCGTGCCGGTGGCGACTACAGTGAAGGTTGCGCTATGGCCGGCGGTGACTGTTTGGTCCTGGGGCGGGGTGGTGATGGTTGGCGGGTATTGGACCGAGAAAATGCCCGGGCTGATCGTCGCCCCCTGTGGCGCGGTGGCAGTGATGCGGCCCGTCGTCGCGCCCGCAGGAACTGTGGCGGTGATTTGAGTGTCGGAATCAACGTTGAAGGAAGTGGATGAGGTGCCGTTGAAGGCGACATTGGTAACCGCCAGTAGATTGCAGCCGGTAATAGTGACAACCGTGCCGACCGGGCCGTTGGTTGGCGAAAAACCAGTAATGCGCGGCAGGCCGCCGGCGCTGGAAGCCGAGAAATTTACGGTATAGCCAGCGGGCAGATTGAATGGGAGGCAGGGCAAGGCGGCCAGCGCATTGCAAGTGTTGTGGTTAGCGGTAGGAGCGCAGTCGTTGCAGGCCACAACGCGAGTGTTCACCGCGACGTCCAGAGTCATTGGGAGCGACCGCCCGGTCGCGGCATCCAGGCTGATGGTCGCAGTGCTGGACTGGTATGAATAGACGCCACTCTGATTGTCGGACCGGTTGATGGTGGCAGAGGTGGAAGCAGCCCCGCAGCTTGCGTTGACGCTGCACGCGCTGTAAGTCGGGTTCAGGCTGTCGAGCGTAAGACCGATGGAAAAGCTGAAATTGACCGAGGTCGGCCCCGGCGGGCCGGAAATGACGACATTTGTAAGCGTGAATCTTGCCCCGCCATTGTTTGCCGAGCACAGGCTCCCGGATTTGTGATTAATGACCACCGTGTTGATCATGGCCACTCCCGGAAAGGCCGCCGCGTCGTAACTGACGAATATATCGCCGCCGTCGAAACTCTGGGTATCAGAGACCGGATGGTTTGAGCTCTGAGAAAACCCGTTGCCCCAAAAGCCGCACCCGTTGTCGCCGCTGGCGGAGATGCTGTACGAATCTGCCAGCGCGGCAGCGGGCGGGAGCAAGAGCAGGGCCAGAACGGCGACGCGAATTCCCACCCGGGGCAATGAAGGGATTCGCCGCCGAAAAATGGACAGCACAGGCGCGCGGTGTTTGGAAGCGCGTGCTTTAAGCGATGTCATTAACTTTGTCACCGAACTTTGAGCACTGCTATCGCGGATGTGGCGCGCCCCAGGAACCGTCCTGGGAAGAACCCCTCACCCCTGCCCTCTCCCCTTCCGAAGGGGAGAGGGAGAATCCTCGGCCGCGTGTCTGCGAAACTAGGGTTCACGGTCCCAATGCGTGTGCAGGAGCAGATGAGGGCTCCCCATGTAGGGGACGGCGTCAGGAGTCCCTTCCCGGCGGCTCACTTGCAGAGAAGACTCCTTACGTCGTCCCCTGCAGGTAGTCAGCGATCCAATTGTCTCGATCATGGTTGTGCTCTACCTGGTAACGCGTAAAAAGTTGGCAAAAGGGGACAAAGGCAAAATCATGACTTTAGGCGTTCTTCTTGTGGCAATTACGCCCACTTTATCCAAAAAGGGCTTCTTTAGTCAAGGATGAATTCGAGTAACTACCCGAATTAACGCAAAAGACGCAAAGACGCAAAACCTGCAGGCGACAAAACGGGCTGGTCGCAGCAACAACCTAATTCACTCTTGTTATCCGCGTAATCTGCGTAATCCGCGGTTAAGCCTTTGTGAATTTTGGTTGCGCCTCTGCATCTTTGCGTCTTTGCGTTAAAAGCGCGCCGCATAGTTACAGCCTCATCGCTCAGCCGTAACCGCCACCAGAAACGGGGCAGGGCCTCGGAGGGGAATCCCCCGGTCCGCGGTCTGTGGTCCGTGGTCTTTTCTGCAGGTTCCTGTGGTTTTTAAAGTAGCGCAGCAAAACGGCCTCGCGGTCGTTGTCGCTCAGATCCGCCATCGCTTCGTCGAGCAGGGGACGCACGCGTTCCCAGCCCGCCTCCGATTCAGAGTTGGTGATCAGTTGTTCCATGGCCTGCCTTTCGCGCGCGAGCCGGCGGCTGCCTTCGCGCACCTGGTTGAGGGCTGCAAAGCGAGTGCTGCGGTAAAGCCAGCCCACCAGCGAACTGGCTTCCGTCAGTTTGGCCGCCAGCGGACGCGCCTTGCGGGCGAGATCGGTGAAAACACTTTGGGCCACGTCCCGAGCGAGGTCGCGATTCGACCTGCCGCCGCGCCGCCGAATAAACCAGGTCGGTGTACCGCGCGACGATCTCGCAAAACGCCGCTTCCTGGCCGCGTTCGGCGTAGGCGCGAAGGAGTTGGACGTCGGTTTGTGTCTGCATCTCATCTATTAAACAACCGCGGGGAAGCAAATCCGACAAAGAATTTGCGCTCTGATTACGATGCAAGGAGACGCCGAGCTTCGTCCGTCAGTTCATGTTCAAAGGCGCTGGCATAGGCAGTAAGGGTCGCTGCCTTCAGCCGAAGCTTGCGGCCCGCCTGACGCCATCCGGAAACCGCGTTAAACACCTCGCGCAGGATGCTCCTTGCGGCAGAAGCATCCAGGCCGAATCGCCTCGCAACCTCCAGTACTTCGGCGATAGTGGGTTTTTCCGTTTCCTCGCTAATAGGAGTTTTCCAGAGATGGACACGATCTATTTCCGGGGTGGGATTGATGTCGTATGCCGGCGAGAGCGCCCATTGGCCAGGCTTGCGCATGAGAAAACCGTGATTGCGCATGTGGTCATCATAGTTGCTGGCGAGCAGTGAAAAAATTAGCCGACGCCACAGTTCCTGCAGGTCGCCCTGGACATCATACCCGAACTGGCGGATGGCATCGGCCAGCATTGTGTAAGCGCCGGCTTCGCCTCGAACGAGCCCCAATATGCTGGCAGCAGACAGGAAGGGGATGCGGCAACCATCGGCGCGGTCGAAGCGAGCAATAACGGAAACGCTGCGTCCACCCACCGAGACCAACTGGTGCTCCACAATGCGGATCCCTGCCTGCGCGGCAAGCGTAAGGGCCAGAATTTCGCCGGCGGCAATATCGCGTATATCGTCCGGCTTGGGAAATTTCGCTAGAGCCAGCCGGCCATCGGGCAAACTGATCGCCGCCTTGGGCCTGGCTCCACCAAGCGGTGAGCCAGCCCCGAGCAGGAAGCGCAGGTCGGCTGCGGTGTCGGTTTCGGAATGGATGGCATCTGAAGAGTGTAGCAGCGCCCGCAGCCGAATTAGAGGCGGAAGTCTTCCGCTGGTGACCGCCAGAAAAGGGCCGGCAGCATCGCGGCGGAAACGCAGAGCACCTAGCCGCGTCGCATCATCCAGCGCGAGCACGTAATCGAAATCGCTAAATGGTTTCCGATCAAGCACCCCTTTACGCACAGCGCGTTCGATAAGGACCCGACCCCAGCGGTCCGGACCGCAGTCCTGGATGCCGCCAAACAGCACCGGACTGTGCAGCGGACCGGCTTGAAGTGGGAGCGATGTGGGATCAATCGCGAAGGCATCGGCCCCGGCCAGCCATTCCGTTGCATACTCAAACGAAACAGTCGGGCTGCGTTCAGAAGTGTGCAACCGGCCCACCAGGCAAGTCTTCCCTTGCCATTCCAGATGGACTTCCCAACTCATCGCCGGGGGCTCCGGATGCGCTGAGGCAGGCGCTGTTCGTCCAGGTGAAGGGCAAGCTCGTCACTGGCTGGGGCGACCAGGTTGGCAAGCCGGTCATGCAACTGGAGAATGAAAGCCGCAGTCGCAAGCGTCCCCACAGAAACCGTAGGATCGCCGCGCTCCAGTCGCCATAACGTGTCGCGGCTGACAAACAGCCGGCTCGCCATGTCCGCCGTCGAGATGCCGCGCTTGCGCCGGGCCACGGACAGATCGCGACCCAGTTTGCGTAGCGCTTGCCTGGCGGGCAATGGCATGGAATTCGCCGTTAACATCAGGACTTAATATCCGATATTTCGGACGTTATGGCAATTGTTATCCGTTTTATAAGACATTACTTGTCCGCGGGTCCGGAAGTTGGCAGGCTGATTGAGTTCTACTCTGCGCCGGGAATCGCTCTAAGTCTTTGCTTTATCCAGTCCGGATCGCGGCGACAATCGAGAACCGCTTTCACAAAAACATCCGTTCCCGTTTTCGCGTAGTAGATGAAATAAGGGAACCGCTTGGATAAACAGCGATGCAGACCATAAACCTTCCGGTGAATCCCAGCGTACAGCTTCAGGGAATCAATATCCGAAAAGAGGGATTCCAGGAAGTAGGCATCGAGTCCCTCGCCTTTCTCCAGGTAAAAATCAGCCCCGGCAGCCAAGTCCTCCGTGGCCGAAGGCAATATATGGATTGTCATCGCCGCCGCTTACGGAGTTGGGCTTTCGCCTCTTCCCAAGGCACGAAAGATTCCTTCCCACTTGCAACCCGTTCCTCCCGTTCTTTAAGAACATCTCCATGCCATGAGGGGGATTCAATCTCGTCCTCGTGCTGGCTCAGGTCGGCCCAGATCATCTCCAAGGCGCGCAGTTTCTCCTCAGTTGACATCTGATCGAGTGGCAAAGCGAGTTCCATATTGTATGCAAATCTAGCCTTTGGCACGAGCGAGGTCAAAGGTGAACCAGCGGCTTGGACATTCCCAGACTCTCAGGAGGGCTGCGAGGCTAGGTGGTTGTTCTGCCAGAAATCCAAAACCTCGCTCCAGAATTTTAATGGTGGTTTCATGATCGAGATGTGGCTGCCCTCGGGAAAACGCCATAGTTTTTTCGGTCCACTATAGCTGTCATAAAGCCGCTGCCCGAATTTCTCAGGCACTACCTCGTCCCGTCCGTCCACCATGATGCCTACGGCTCCGTGGTAATCGCGCAGGTAATCCTGCGGAGCGTACCGGTCAACCAGGATAAGACCCGCCGGTAGCATCGGCATGTGGTACCGGGCCAAACTGGTCAGGCGATTGAAGGGCGACAGCAAAATCACGCCGCTAACGCGGTCGGGTTGAGTTCCTGCCAGATATGTTGCCACCGCGCTGCCAAGCGATTCGCCTATGAGATAAACGGGTCCGTTCGTGCCCAGAGTTTGCAACGCCTCATTGGCGGCTTGGAGAATGTTTTTCTGGCTTGGCGATCCCGCCCGGTCGGCGTAGCCGGGATATTCCAGAACGAATACGTCCAGAGCGGCGATTTGCTGGAGGTCGTCAGCATAACGAGCGCAGCCTACACTCCAACTGGCGTTCCCATACGTGATCAAAACGCACCCCCTGGCCGGTTGCGTGAGCGATGGGCGTTTGATGCCGATTGGCTGGCCGAGCGTATTAGACCAGCGCTCGAACCCGGCAGCCCGAGCCGAATTCTGCACCCGTTCTGCAGCAAAGTGCGGTGGTTGATAGATAATGCTCCGCTGATACGAAGCACAGCCGATGGAAGCTACCGCATACCCCATTAGACCGATGAAGAGCAATCCGAAAGAGCGCATGGCAGTGATTTCTTTGAAGGATCTCCCTTTCACCGCCTCCTTCCTCTCACCCAAACAAATCCATCTGCGGCGCCGGGGCAAGGGCCTTGAGTCGGTCCCGGTCTTGTTGACGGCGCGAAGAATTGCGGACCGTTCCTTCGGGAGTGAGTTCCGAATCTTCAAGGTTCCGCAAAATCTCTTTGGCGCGATCCAGCACGGGCCGGGGCACTCCTGCGAGTCGAGCCACCTGGATGCCATAGCTTTTGTCGGTGCCGCCTTCGACGATTTTGCGCAGGAAGACGATTTGGTCGCGCCATTCGCGGACGGCGACATTGTAGTTTTTGAGGCGCGGCAGACGGGCGGCGAGTTCCGAAAGCTCGTGATAATGGGTGGCGAAGAGGGTTTTTGCTCCGACCTGGTTATGGAGGTGCTCGACAATTGCCCAGGCAAGGCTCAACCCATCGAAAGTGCTGGTCCCACGACCAATCTCATCGAGAATAATCAAGCTGCGCGGCGTGGCGTTGTTCAGGAGATTGGCCGTTTCGCACATCTCGACCATGAAGGTGGATTGCCCGCGGGCCAGGTCGTCACTCGCGCCGATGCGCGTAAAGATGCGGTCCACAAGATCAATCCGCGCCTCGGCCGCAGGCACAAACGAACCTGTGTGCGCCAGCAATGTGAGTAGCGCGACCTGGCGAATATAGGTGCTTTTGCCAGCCATATTCGGGCCGGTGATCAGAGCAATCTGCGTTTCACTGCCGAATTGCGCGTCATTGGGCACGAAGCGTTCATCGCTGACGCTCTGTTCCAGGACTGGATGACGGCCATCCCGAATGCTGAGCAAACCTTCGTCCGCCACCTGAGGACAGCAATAGCTGTACAGCCGCGCGGTTTCGGCAAACGAGGCCAACACGTCCAGTTGGGCCAAGGCACCGGCGGTATCCTGAATCTGCGCCAATTTGCCAAGCACCTCCTCGCGCACACGCTGGAACAGGTCATACTCCAGCTTCAGACTGCGTTCCTCCGCGCCGAGGATTTTGCTCTCCATGGCCTTAAGTTCCGGGGTGATGAACCGCTCGCCGCCGGCGATGGTCTGCTTGCGAACATACTCCGCCGGCACTTTATCGAGGTTGGCCTTGGTTACCTCGATGTAATAGCCAAAAACAGAATTGAACCGCACTTTGAGCGACTGGATGCCAGTGCGCGCGATTTCGTCCTGCTGCAACTTGGCAATCCAATCCTTGCCCCCGCGCATCAATACGCGCAATTCGTCGAGTGCGGCATCAAACCCGTCGCGGATCAACCCGCCTTCCTTCAGCGCCAAAGGCGGTTCATCAACGATCGCCTTCGAGATCAACTCCACCAACTCAGGCAAATCCGTCAGTTGCGATTCCAGTTGTGCTAAGAGCGATTGAGCATTGTGGTCCGCTTGGTCGTGACACGACTGGCCATCACGCTCGAAGCTCTGATCGCTTAATTGCGGCAATTGCCCGTTGTCTTCCCGACTTTGGACTTTGGACTTCTTGTCCGCCATAGCTTTAGCGGAGGCGGATGGACTTTGGACCAGGGCTTTGAGGGTCTGTTTCAGCGCCGGAACCTGTTCCAGCGCCAGCCGCAGCGCTTGCAGATCGCGCCCGTTCCCTGTTCCCGCGCTCAGCCTTCCGAGCGTCCGTTCCAGATCTCGCACTTGCGTGAGTTGTGTACGAAAACTTTCCAGGCTCGAGGCATCTGAAACAAATGCCTGTACTACCTCCTGCCGGCGGCGAATCGGTTCCATGCTCGCCAGCGGCTGCGAAAGCCAGTTGCGCAAGCGCCTCGCACCCATCGGTGTGACCGTGCGATTGAGCGCGCCATAAAGACAGGCAGTGCGCGGCGCATCGTGCGGCAGCGGTTCGAGAATCTCCAGGTGGCGCAAAGTCGTGTGATCCAGCGCCAGGAAGTCGCTGCGCTGATAAAATGACAGCCGGGTGAGGTTGGCGCCGTCGCGCCGCAAGTGTTGGGTCAGATAATGCAGCACCCCGCCCGCAGCGCCGGTAGCTGCCAAATGCTCTTTCAAACCAAAACCATCCAGCGCTGCCACTTTGAAATGTTCGCGCACAGTGAACACGGCTGTCTCCGGCCCGAACACCCAATCCTCGTAACCGTTGAGGATCCACCCCCCTGGGAGCGCGTTGCCCTGACCGGGTCGGTCCATCTTGCCCGCGTGAGTAACCTGGGTTTGTAGTTCCCCAGGTCCGTGCCCTCCTGCCGGTCGCGCGGACAAGCTGTCCGCGCTCCTGTTGCTGCCCCTCAACCAGTCCCGCACTGCCTCGGCCTCACCAGGGTAAATGACCTCCGCGGGCCGCAGCCGCTGTAGTTCCGCCATTGCCTCAACTTCTCCTTCTACCTCCGTGGTCAAAAAGTCGCCTGTTGTTAAATCCGCGAAGGCCAGGCCGAAGGTTTTGCCGACTGCAAACACTGCACCCAGGAAATTATTGCGCTCGGCCGCCAGTAATCGTTCATCAAAATGCGTGCCGGGGCTAAGAATCTGCGTCACCTGCCGTTTCACCAGTTGCCCGGGCCGTGCTTCCTCCATTTGATCGCAGATGGCCACCTTGCGTCCGGCCCGCAACAGGCGGCCGATGTACGAATTTGCGGCATGGAAAGGAATGCCGCACATCGGCACCGTGCCGCGCCGGGTCAAGGCCACATTCAGCAGTTGCGCGCCGATCTGTGCGTCCTCGAAAAACATTTCATAGAAGTCTCCCAGGCGGAACAACAGCAGGGCGTCTTTGGGCAACTCGCTCTTGATGCGCCGATACTGCGCCATCATCGGAGTGAGTTGCGTGTCGC
>PSRM01000115.1 GCA_003176045.1 Verrucomicrobiota bacterium
CTCCCCTTCGGAAGGGGAGAGGGCCGGGGTGAGGGGTCTTTCCCGGGAGAGCCGTTCCTGGGGAGGAGTCCCTGGGGACGATTGGGCGCCAGAATGGGACTCCTCCTCAGGAGCGCCAGAGGCCACTGGCCCCCTCACCCCGGCCCTCTCCCCCTCGGCGGGGGAGAGGGAGAGTCGCCGGCCGATTTCGTTGCAAACTTGGGTTCGCGCGTTCGATGCGCGTGCGCCGTTCGGGAACTCCTTACGTCGTCCCCTACAAAGCGCGAGCCAGGTTACTCCCGCGAGCGCGGCGATGACGAACGCCACTGCGTACCCGGTCCTGTTTAAGCAGTGTAGGACGGACAGAATCCAGCCCGTGCAGCTACAGAACGCGCAGAAGACGAGCCAGATGGTAATCGGCCGCGAAGAGGCCGGTCGAGGTCCAATCATTCAGGGTGTCAGTTTATCCAATCCCGCATTGGAGGAGAAGTCGGACTTGTCCCGCAAATGAGTTCGCAGACGCCAGGTGCCGGGCACCAGATCGCACTTTCCGCGGATCAGAAGCTTTTGGAGCTGGCGTTTGGCTTTATAGACGAAGGTTAGCATTTTTCCGCGCCAGCCGCCTGGGTTGCCGTATTCACGGCGGATGATGGCAGTTTGTTCGAGCATGTTGCGGATGATACGACGGTCGGCGGATTGGCCAGCGGGATGGTAGCGATAATTGACGAACAGAGCAGGCACATGGCCGACCCGGCAGCCCTGGCGCCCCAGGCGCAGTTTGAATTCATAATCGGCCGAATTCGAAAATTCGCGGAACCGATAGAGGCCCAGGCGCTCATAAACGGCTTTGCGCACGAAAAGTGTCTGATGACATATATAGTCCAGGCCATAGAGCAGCACGTTGTAATCGTACGTGGCTTCCTGTCTCTGGAAGATTTTGCGCCCGCGTTCATCTACGAAAACCACGTCGGCAAAAAGCGCATCCCAGCCTGGATGGTCTGCGAACGCTGCGGCGGCTGCACGCAATGCGCCCGGGCGGAATGAGTCATCGGAATTCAAAATCACCACCACCTCACCCGAGGCGCGAGCTATGCCTTTGTTCATGGCATCGTAGTGACCCTGGTCTTTTTCGGAGGTCGAGATCAAGTGCGGGAAGCTTTTGATCAAATCCAGTGTGCCGTCGGTCGAGCCACCGTCCACGACGATGTGTTCCCAGTGCGGATAGTCCTGCGAGCGCACGCTTTCGATTGCCTCACCCAAAGTCGCGCGGCTGTTGAAACAAGGGGTGACAACGGAGATTTTCACATCGGGCGATACCGAGGATTTGACCGCGAAAGCGGCAAACTGTTGAAACAGTTTGCCAAGCCAGCGGGCATTTTACACCGGGCTAAAGCCGCGGTGTTAATTAGAGGTGCCAGATGAGTCGCCGAGGATACCATCTTCCAGCCTTTATTAAGCCGACGGAGCCACACCGATGCAAGGCGGATTTGGCCTTCCTCGTAGCACAGGTTTCCAACCTGCTATATCGCAGTGCTTTCAGCCTGCGGACGCTTCATCGTCCCACACGCCGGGTGATACGGACGTTCCGCCGATTGGAAATCGGCGATACAGCAGGTTGGAAACCTGCGCTACTTCCAACTATTCGGATCGTAGCCGCGGCGGTTGGCGGTGGTTTGGAAATGGCGCAGAGCGGCAGTGACCGCGGATGGCTGACTGGAGCAGGGGTCCCGTAAAGAGCTGTGGAGGTCGAATCCGGAAAAGCTCTTCCAGCCGGCCAGATTCATCGGGTTGTTTATATCATAAAAGCCGATAGGAGAGTTAGTGAGCGAAGTGAAATAGTGGTTGGAATCGCACTTGTTGTGGTTGGCAGGCTGCATGGAGGCGGGGTTTAACATCAATTCCACACCGAGAATATTGTTGAAGAAGGTGTTCCCGATGATTTTGTTGTTTTGCGGCGGGTAGCCCCAGGAATCCTGCATGATGACATTGACCCCGCGATCATGGCCGTCACCGATGCAGTCGCAGTCATGGTGTGCGATGACGTTGTTGAAAATCTTGCAATCCTGGCCGCCTGGGCAGGCGAAGGAGTAGGTGTGGTTGCTCAGCACGAGGTTATTGTAAACCCACACATTTCGGCTCGCTTCGAATGTGATGGTAGGACAGGTTCTGTTTGTCCGGAGAGTGGTGTGTGTGTTGTCAAGCCATTCGATCCTCGGCGGGCCACCATTGTTATGAACAAAATTATTGCGCACGACCGAGGGCGGCGAGTTGGTGTCCAGGCAATGATCAAACCAGATAGATGGGGCGTTATTGTCGCTGAATTCGGAATTTTGAATCGTGATGCGAGTGGAAGTGGGGATCTTGATAACGCCTGCCTCCCAATAAATGTCAAAAGACCGGTTGTTGCAATCGGAAAAAACGCACGAATCAACAGTTGATCCGGAAGACAAGCCGATTCCCAGCATCCCGACGTGACGGATAGTGGTTCTCTTAATAGTCGAACCCTGGCCCATGGTTACGGCAGTAAAATCGCACCACTGAATGTCACAGTTTTGGATCGTTCCGCCGGTTCCAACCTGGACGGCACTGCCGCCGGCGGCGGTGGACAGCGAGTTGCAATGGCGGAAGGCAAGGTTCTTGATCACCGTGTAGTCACCGCCATTAAAGATTTGAGTGGCAACGCTCACCTCGACGACCTGTGTGTTTGGATCACTGCCATCGGGCAACCAGATGTAGATGGTGGAGATGTCCGGGCCGGTGTTGGTGGCCTCCAGGTAATAGAAAGAACCTGCAACCATGTTCGAAGGGTAGCCGTCAATTCCCTGGTATAGCAGGCTATTACCGGGCGGCGGTGACCCACCGTCCTTGGCAAATGGGAGAGGGTCACGCGGTTCGGTGGTTTGGAAACTGGACGGCCAGGAGATCTGGCGCAGCGATACGCCGTCGTTCGTTTCGGAATCGCTCACGAAGACTTGCTGGGGATAGGATTTGTAGGACCATTTCCCCTCGCCAAGCAGCAGTTTGCCGTTGGTGTCGCACATCCAGCTTGTCCGTTCATAGATGTGGCCGGCCCCTTCTGGCGGAAAACCGAGAGCACTAAATTCCGGGTCGTTCACCACCTGCCAATTCGTGGCCACGAGAGAACCTTTGAGGAGTGGGTGCTCGCCCGGGTAAGCGCAGACGGTGATCGGTTTGCGAGCGGCGCCCGGCATGGCCCACAGCGCTACACCATAAATATTCGTGCGTGGCATGTTCAGGGACAGGCGCTCTCCAAGCACAGGCCGATAGACGCCGCCTCGGAGATAAACCGTGTCGCCCGGTTGAATCACGGTCCAATTCAGCGCGTGCTCCACTGTCAGGAACGGAGAGGCAAGCGTGCCGGGATTGAAATCGTTACCTTTGATCGGGTCAACGTAGTAATTGGTTCCGGAAATTGCGAAAGCCGCGGAAGGTACCAGCCACGCCGACAACAATGTTATGAGTACATTAAGGGAGCGGCTCAATACCCTGGGGCATCCTTGTACGTCACTACTTCTGCGCTGCATAGACAACACTCGCGAGAGAAACGGAGCCAGTTTTGTACCAGCAGACGGACAGGCTTTTTCAGTCCCGTAGGGACGATAGAGTTACCCAGATTTCTGTCGTATCTACGAGACTCATACCGTTCAATCACTCCCGCCCAGCCCAGAAAGCATTAGGGGCTGGGCTATTGGCAGTCGTCCCTCCGGGACTGAAATAACCCGAATGTCTAGCCCAGGCTCTGAAATGACTGTCCTGCTTCTGGCCGCTTTGCCCAGGAGTTGGGCGGTCTAAACCTCCTGAGCCGCAATTTTAGATTTTACTGTAAATCGCAACAGATCGCCGCGCGAGGGCACGCGGCTTACAGGCCCAAAACGCCGCTCCTGTAGGCCGGGTGCCCTCACCCGGCGCCGTCCGGTCAAATACTCGTCTAACCGCTCGACACTCGACAGCCATAGCTTTTAGAAGCAAGATATGCCGATGAATTTTCGGGAGAAGATCATTTCCTGGGACCTCCTGCCGGAATGGAGGGCGGCCATGCGCAAGCAGGGCAAGCGACTGGTCGTAACTAACGGATGCTTCGATCTGTTGCACGTAGGGCATGTCACTTACCTGGAAACGGCGCGCAACCAGGGCGATGCCCTTCTTATCGGGCTCAACGGCGACGCGGCAGTGCGGCAATTAAAAGGACCGGGCAGGCCGCTTAATGCGGAATCGGACCGAGCTGTCGTCCTGGCCGCACTTGAAAGCGTGGATGGCGTCTGCATTTTTACGGAGCGCCGAGCGACGCGCTTCCTGTCCGCCGCGCAACCGGATATCTACGTCAAAGGGGGCGACTATACCGTGGAAACGCTTGATGCGGAGGAGCGAGGTGTGGTGCAGGCGGCCAATGCGAAGATCGTTATAATTCCTTTTGTTGCGGGCAAATCTACGACTGGATTGCTGGAGAAAATCACCAAAGCCTAGAGCTTTTTTTAAAATCATTAGCCGCGAAGGAACGCAGAGAACGCACAGAAAGAGGTTGTTCTATGCGTTCTCTGCGTTCTTTTGCGACTATTCTTTTGTTGAACTTGCTCTAGCCGCCGCCGATCACCTCTTGATAAATCTCCAAGTGCCTCTGGGCCACGACCTTAGGATGAAATCTTTCGAGGGCCCTGGCCTTGGCTAATTTAGCCATTTTGGCGGCGGCGGCGGAGTCGGCGAGGGCTCTTTCCACTGCGTCTGCGATGCTGGCTTTGTTTTGCGGATCGAAAAAAAGGCCCGTGCTGCCTTCCTCGATCAGGTCCGGCACTCCCCCGATTCTGCCGGCCACCACCGGCACACCGGCGGCCATGGCTTCAAGGACCACCATCGGACAGTTCTCTTCCAGCGATGCCAGCACCAGCAGTGATGCGTTGCGCAAATGGCCCCGGAGTTCTTCATGACTAGCCTGGCCGCCATAAGCGCACCAGGAGCGCTCGTCAATCAGGCGGAAGAATTCGGCGCCGTAGGGTTCGTCCCTCGATGCGATGCCGAGGAATTGCAGTTGGAAATTTCGTTTTCGGGCCAAAGGATCAAGCGAAGCAATCAATGCGTTTTGGTTCTTGAGCGGGCAGACTCGCCCGACGCACAGCACTCGCGGCGTAGCCGCTCCATTCAAAGCGGCATCCACCTCCAGAAATGAGGCATCTACCGCGTTGGGCAAGACCCAGGTCCTTCGCGTCGCGTCCGCAATTGCCCGTTGGGTGTGGCGGCTCAGGCAGATGACGCCGTCAGTGCGTCGGAGTGCCAGCGTCTCCAGGCGCGCGGCCAGCCAGTTATAGGAAAACATCGGAGTTTTTTCAACGCGGGTAATCAGGCGCATGATGCCGTGGATCGTGCAGACATTCGGATAGCCCGAAAACACCGCTGAAAGGCTATAATGCCCTTCGGTCCCCTGGCCGTGGGCGATGGCCGGTTGAATTTCCTGCAGCTTTCGGCGAACGGCCCGGATGCAGCCCTGAAAAAAGGTGCGCATCCAGCCAATTCTCGGGACCTGCAACGAATGAAAGAAAAGATTGGGCCCGACCTTGTCGGGAGCTCGCACCGGCTGGCGTGTGCAGGTAATGACATGCACTTCGGCTTCCGGGAGCATGGCAAAACCCTGGAGCAAACTGGAAGGAGCGGGACCGAATATCGGATCGGGCGCGCTGTAATTCCTGACTTGGTCGCGATTGTCTGTGGTTACAAAGGCGATTTTCATCGTGCTTGAGGCTAATCCGCCGCCGAAGCGCGGACATTCTTATCCAATGCCAGGACTTGACGGCGCTCAGTCTGAATAGTCCCCGAGGGACGGCAGACAATAGCCCAGCGTTTCAACGCTGGGTAAGACGGGCCTGACACGGTGAGTCCCATAGGGACGGCAGAAAAACCGGTTCTGCCGTCCCTACGGGACTTATTCCACGTCCAACGCTTATCCCAGCGTTGAAACGCTGGGCTATTTTCTGTCATCCCTACGGGATTAGGGGACTGAAAAGCTAGCGGCATTGGATTTTCTTGTCCGCCGCAACGTTCGTACATTCCAACGCGCTCATCATTTCGCGTTCATTCGCGTTCATTCGCGGTTGGCCAAATCGGGCGCATCACGCGGCAGCTCTGACGCACAGCGAGCGCACAATGATGAAAGCCATAAAAACATAACAACACACGAAGTGCATCACCGTAAGGAAGAAGTTTCCTGCCGTGTGCTGCGGCATGATGAACAGCCAGAGGCCGCAAACTCCAACCATAGCGGCCAGGGCCGGCAGCACGCTTCCCGCACCCGGCCAGCGCAGGGCTAGGCGCCAATCCCCGCGGCCGCGACGTGAACGGAGCTTCAACTCGACATCAGCAAAGAGCGCGACCAGGCCGGACACTACCAGCGCCAGCATAAACCATGGAGCGTAGCCGGTGAGGGTGGGTTTGAAAAGAGACCGGATGTAGTAGTAGATGGCCTTTGCGGCGTATTTGAACCACCCAAACTTGCTTTCCAGGCCGCCGCGCTCGGCGCCAATTCGTTGAAGTTCGGCCAGCGCGGGGCGCAGTCCATGAAGCTCATCGGCGATGATCAACACATGAACCACGTGCGCCAGAACAAAGCCTGCCCCCGGCAGCGCTACCATCCAGAACAAGCTGCGCGCGCTCACATTCGCTCCCTCCGCGCGACGCAGCAGCCACCACGGCAACGCCAGAAACGTAACTACAAAAAGGTAATCATAGGTCAGTGCCCCTTGAACGAATCCAATGAGGAACAAACCCAGGAGGGGAGCCCATCCCACTTTAGGCTTTTCCCATAATGCCCTGATGACAACGCTTGCTTGAATCAGCGCCAGTCCCATTGTGCAACCTTCGAGCGATATAGTGGGCATCCAAGCCGAAATCATTGGCAGTGTCGCTACCGCCACTGCAAACAGGGCCCCTCGTTCAATACCGCAAATCCGCGTGATGGTGCGAAAAAGAATAGCCAGGCTCAGCAATCCAAAGGCAACTGGAAATAGCCGCAGCCGCCAGATGGGATCCAGCCCGATCACTTTTGCCAACCCGCCGATCAAAAGGTCAGCGCCGGGTGGATAATGCGTATAGATCCACTGGTTGCGATCGCCCATCTCTGGTGGAAAATCCAGGCGGTTCTTCTCGAACACGCGGTCCTGACTGTCGAGTAGTAACTTAACCCCGCCATCATGGGGAAATCGGTGGCCATAAAGGATCCTCGGCAGGAGGTGATGCGCATCCATTCCTTGCTTTAAATAGCCCTCGCTTGCGCGCAAAACGTCAGCTTCTGCGTGCGGGTTGCTCGGGTAGTCCAGGCCATTACCCAGGCTCAACAGATAAAGGCCCTGATACGCCACTAAGAAGACCCAAATCACGATGAAGAGTACGCGTGCGGTCCTGCCGCTGAGCAACGGCACGGCAGTGCCTTCCCTTTCCAGGCTTGAAGAACGCGGCATAGTGGGAGCGGTCATACCCAATTAAACGGCCAATATGACACCATGGACAGACCATCCCGGTCAAGATTTGCGTTTTCTGTCGAAAGGGGTGCATCTTGATACTGCCACCTTGCAGGAGCGCGGCATTTATGCCGCTTCAATGTCC
>PSRM01000303.1 GCA_003176045.1 Verrucomicrobiota bacterium
CGGAACTGGAGGCTAGCCAGAATCAACCCCGCTCTTACCCACGCGTGGGCTGGGCCAGCGCCAGGCCTGCGAAAGGCAGGCTTAGGACAATCGCGCAGGGTTGGAGAATTGTCAAATGATTGGAGCAAAAATTTAAAAATTTACGATCTCGAGACTTTTGGGGCTGTTTGGAGAGGATGGCTCTGGCACCCCTCCCGGGTGCGATCGGTTTCTGTTCGACTATCCGGGGGTCGCACCGCTCGGGCCTGAGCGGTGCGACCCCCGGCTACCTTCTGCCAACCCTCCGGGTTGCGTTCATAGGAGCTAATTGAGTTGCCCTGGACTTCGCATCGTGCATCTTTGATTCGAAGAAGCTTATGAAGGACAACCATTTTACGCACTCTGACACGCTGGTATTCTTTGGAGCGACGGGGGACCTCGCGTACAAGAAAATCTTTCCGGCGCTGCAGGCGATGGTGAAACGCGGGACGCTGAACGTGCCGGTGATCGGTGTAGCCAGGCAGGGCTGGACACTCGATCAGCTTTGCGTCCGCGCAAAGGACAGTGTGGAAAAGCATGGTGGGCTTGATCCGGCGGCGTTTGAGAAGCTGCGCGGGCTGCTGCGGTATGTGGATGGTGATTACAACGACGCGGCCACCTTTCAGAAACTCTGCCGCGAGATCGGCTCGGCACAGCGCCCGGCATACTATCTGGCGATTCCGCCCGCGGCGTTCGGGACGGTCGTCCAACATCTTTCCGAGAGCGAGGAGACGCGCGACGCGAGGGTCATCATTGAAAAGCCGTTTGGCCGGGACCTGGAATCGGCGCGCGCCCTCAACGGCATCCTGCTCCAAACCTTCGATGAAAAGAGGATTTTTCGCATTGATCATTACCTCGGAAAACAGCCGGTCCACAGCATGTTGTTCTTTCGCTTTGGGAACAGCTTGCTCGAGCCATTCTGGAACCGCACCCACATCGAGAGCGTGCAGATTACCATGGCCGAAGACTTTGGCGTGCAGGGGCGGGGCGCGTTCTACGAGCAGGTCGGCGCCGTGCGGGACGTGGTGCAAAACCACCTTTTCCAGGTGATGGCGAACCTGGCGATGGAGCCGCCCATCCGCACGGACAGCGAATCCATCCGCGATGAGAAAGTGAAGGTGCTCAAGGCCATAAATCCACTCGATCCAAAGAACCTCGTGCGCGGCCAGTTCAAAGGGTATCGCGCCGAACCGGGCGTTGCGCCCGATTCGAAGGTGGAAACCTTTGCCGCGCTAAAGCTGCACATTGATTCGTGGCGCTGGCGCGGCGTGCCGTTTTACATCCGGGCCGGGAAGTCACTCGCTGTGACCTGCACCGAAATTCTGATCCGGCTGCGCCAACCGCCCACGATGTATAAGCATTATCACCTGGAATCGAACTACGTCCGATTGCGGATCAGCCCGGACGTCGTCCTGGGGTTCGGCCTCAACGTGACTTCGCCCGTGCAGGAGTCACAGTCCATACTGTCCGAACTCCTGGCTGGCCGTCATCCGTGTGCGGCTGAGATGGACGCCTACGAACGAGTCCTGGGGGATGCCATGGCGGGCGACGCCACGCTATTCGCCAGAGAGGATTATGTGGAAGAAGCCTGGCGCATCGTTGATCCGGCGCTCAAAGCCGGCACACCAGTACACGAATATGAGCCGAAGAGTTGGGGCCCAGACGAGGCTGAGCGAGTGGCGCCACCCGGTGGTTGGCATAATCCGGTGGTGACAGGAGGGGAATAAGAATTACAGGAGCAAACAGAGAGAACAGAGGACAGAGGACAGAGGATAGAGGTCAGAAGGAAGTCAGGGGCTGCTTACCTCGGCTGCTACGTGGTTTTCAAATGGGTGGGCCATTTCCTAATTGCTCCGATTTGGCCCGCACGGTAGGTTCCGGTGTCGTGAGATTTCTAAGGAGCTATTCCGTTTATTGGAGGCTCGCTACGGGGATTGAAAGACGCCGGATGCCTTTCGCGAGTTCAGCTAAATTCTTGTCCCGGAGGGACATCCCGAGAATAGCCCAACACTTGAGTGTTGGGTTTGGCCGCCCGAGTGCAAAAGTCCCGAAGGGACGGCTGACCGACTTTGCCACGCAGATTTTCTCGGTCGTCCCTTCGGGACTCGGGAAACAGAAACCGCCGATCCCAACGCTAAAGCGTTGGGCTATTGTCAAAAGTCCCTCTGGGACAAGCATTCGGCGCCGGTACTTGACGAATCTACTAAAAACAGTGGCGCTGGGCCTGATGGCAGCCAGCGCTGCCGCAGCCCAGAAACCAGCAAAGGAACCTATGGAATTGACCAGCACAGCTTTCACGGAAGGGCAGAAGATCCCGGCCAAGCACACGGGGGACGGTGCAAATGTTTCCCCGGCGCTAAAATGGAGCGGCGCCCCAGCAAACACGAAAGGCTTCGCCCTGATTGCCGATGATCCTGATGCGCCAGTTGGCACCTGGGTTCACTGGGTACTTTTTGACCTGCCTCCGACCATTTCTGAGCTGCCCGAAAACATTGGCAAGAGCCAATTTGTGCAAGGCGGCGCCAAGCAGGGTGTAAACGATTTCGGCCACTTGGGCTACGGTGGCCCCGCGCCGCCGCGCGGCAAACCCCACCGCTACTTTTTCAAACTGTACGCCATCGATAAAGAACTTGGCCTGAAGCCCGGCTCCAGCAAAAAAGAAGTCGAACGCGCCATGGAAGGGCATGTGCTGGCCGAGGGGAAGCTGATGGGGACTTACCAACGACGCTAGAAGGGTTAAATGAGTTAAATGAGTTAAATGAGTTAAATAAGTTAAATAGGTTAAATAAGTCGTTGGAGGCTAGCGCTCTTTAGTCTTAATCATAATCTTTCTCTTAATCTTAATCCTTGCCACGCGCCACGAGGTTTCTCCTGATCTTAATCTGAATTCATGAAGAAATGGAAACCATCACAAGCATCATTATAGGCATCGGTTTAAGCGCCGCTTGTGGATTCAGGGTGTTCGTTCCGTTGCTCATCATGAGCATCGCCTCGCTCTCCGGCCATCTCCACTTGGCGCATGGATTCGAATGGATCGGCTCTTATCCGGCCCTGGTGGCCTTCTCCGTCGCGACCGCTCTCGAGATCGCCGGCTATTACATCCCCTGGCTTGACCACTTGCTCGACACCATCGCCAGCCCTGCTGCCATCGTCGCGGGCACGGTCGCAACCGCCTCGATCGTCACCGATATGAGCCCGCTTCTGCGCTGGTCTTTGGCAATTATTGCCGGCGGCGGCGCGGCGGGTTTAGTTCAGGGCACAACCGTTGGCACTCGCGGACTGTCGCTTGTCGGAACCGGCGGCCTGGCCAATCCATTGATTTCAACCCTCGAACTGGTTGGCGCAGTCGTGACCTCAACCTTGGCGATTCTTGTGCCTGTCGCAGCCGCGATATTTGTAGCCGTGTTCCTCCTCGTTGTGGGCCGCAAAGTGTACCGCCGCTCACGCAACGCCACTACCGCCCAAGCCCAAAAGCCCGTCAAAAGCGGCATAGCCCGTGCGTAGGCCGTCAACTGACCACTGACGACTGACCACTGACTTTGGACTTTGGACTTTGGACTTTGGACTTTGGACTTTGGACTTTGGACTACTGACCACTGACCACTGACTACCGACTACGAACTTTGCACTTTGCACTTTGAATCTTTCCGATAGCCTCCTGCGGAATGAAATCAATGACGGGCTACGGGCGGGGGGACGCGGCGCAGAATGGTTTCAAAATCACCGTCGAGCTTAGTTCCGTTAACCGCAAGCAGGCCGAAATCTCGGTCAACCTGCCGCGCGAAATGGAGATGCTCGAAGCGCAGATTCGTGACCTGATTCATCACTTCATCGCCCGAGGCCGGATGACGGTGCGCGTGACTCTGCACGCCGGGGCCAGCAAGCTTGCCGCGCGAATGCACCTCAATGTGCCGCTTGCGAAAGCTTACGCACGGGAACTGGTGAAGCTGGCTAAGCAACTTCATTTGCCCGGGCCCGTTACGCTGGATCACCTGGCGCGCGCGCCCGGCGTGTTCCAGACAGACCAGGAACTTGCCGTGGAAGAAGATTTCTGGCCGTCGGTCGAACGGGCGCTCAGGAAGGCGCTGGCAGGCATGGTGCGCATGCGTGAACGGGAAGGGTCCCATCTGCATCAGGACCTTTTGCATCGAATCAAAATCATGCGCCGCGCGGTCTCCAAAATTAAGAAACACGCTCCGAGTGTCGCTGAGCGTTACCGGCAGCAGCTCATCGAACGGGCCAAAACCGCCGGCATCGAAGCGGCGGGCATCGAAGACGAGCGATTGCTCAAAGAAGTGGTGTACTTTGCGGACCGATCAGACATTACGGAAGAGCTGACCCGGCTCGAAAGCCATTTCAAGCAATTCGATGAATGTCAAAGCACGCGCGAGCCTGTGGGCCGGATGCTGGATTTTCTCGCCCAGGAAATGAACCGCGAGGTCAACACGATTGGCTCAAAAGCAAACGATAGTCTAATCTCGCGCGAGGTGGTGACGATTAAGGCCGAGCTGGAAAAATTCCGCGAACAGGCGCAAAATGTGGAATGATAAGTAGCAGCCGAGGTAACGAGGCTCCGTTCAGAGGACAGAGAACAGAGGACAGAGAACAGAAGACGATCAGAGCCTCTCCCGCTGTGCGGGATCGGCTGCTACAAATGTGATTGATGGCCATGCAGCAAACCAAGTCAAAGGGCCGTCGGCGGTCCCGCTCGGCGGCTCACAAACCTCGCGGCCAGGATGGTCCGGGCCGGACCGGCCACCACGCTCCCAGGGCCGCTCGCCCTTCCAGTGCCAAAGCCGAACAGCAGCCTCAGCGCCGTGAACCGCTGCCGCTTACAAATCCAGTTCTGATCCTCATCTCGGCGCCGTCAGGCGGCGGCAAGACGACCGTGGTCCACCAATTGCTTGCCGCTCGGCCCGATATGACCCGCGTGGTGACCTGCACGACCCGGGAGCCCAGGCCGGGCGAAGTTGACGGAGTGGATTATTACTTTCTAACGGCCGCGTCGTTTCTCAAACGACTGCAGGCGGGCAACTTTCTCGAACACGCCATCGTTTACGGCCATAGCTACGGCACATTGAAATCCGAGGTGCTGGGCAAACTTCGCCAGGGCAAAGACGTCTTGCTCAACGTCGATGTCCAGGGAGCCGCCACTATCCGGGAGCGTGCCCAACAGGATTCGGAACTCAAACGCGCGCTGGTCTCGGTTTTTCTCACTCCTCGGTCGCTGGAAATTCTGGAGCAGCGATTGCGCCGGCGCGGCACCGATAGTGAAGCAGCCATCCAGAAGCGGCTCAGTGTCGCGCGCCGGGAAATCGCCCAATGGCGGCATTTCGATTACCTGGTGATCAGCGATACGATCAATGAGGATTTGCGCCGGATGCAGGCAATCGTTGCGGCCGAAAAATTGCGAGTGGCCCGCGCGCAAGCGCCTGAAACGTGACGACTGAAACGTGAAACGTGAAACGTGAATTGGAAAAGGGTTAAATAGGTTACATGGTGACATGGTTACATAGGTTCGGATCGCCTGCGCCCACTTCGTCCTCCACTTCGTCCTTCACTTCGTCGAAAGTATTGTCGCGGTCCTGGCCGACGGAGCCGAGTCGGCGAATCGGAAGACAAAGTGAAAGACAAAGTGAAAGACAAAGCGCCCGCTAAGATGAGCGTTAGCAAAAATGTTGTTCTCGGCGTTACCGGCTCGATCGCCGCCTACCGCGCGGTGGATCTGGCCAGTCTGCTGGTCAAACAGGATTGTCAGGTACGCGTCATCCTGACAGCGGACGCGCAGCGCTTTATCACGCCGTTGCCATTCAAGACGCTCTCACGAAATCCCGTGATGACGGATCTTTATGATGAGGAGGAGGGTTGGAAACCGGCCCACATTCGCCTGGCTGACGAGGCCGATCTGCTCCTGATCGCCCCGGCAACGGCCCAGACTATCGCCAAGCTGGCTCTGGGCCTGGCCGACGATGCGCTAAGCTGCGTCGCCCTGGCGCTGAATCCCCGCGCAAAAATCCTGATTGCCCCTGCCATGAACGGCAAAATGTGGCTGCACCCGGCCACGCAGCAGAACGCCGCCTTGCTCAAATCGCGCGGAGCAGAATTTATCGGCCCCGAGGAAGGCCTGCTTTCGTGCGGGTACGACGGTCTGGGCCGGCTGTGGCCGGTCGAAAAGGTGGCGGCGCGGGCCATGGAGTTGTTGCGGTGAATTGGAACTCGCGGCAACACCAAGTTCAATGGGTCCATCGATGCCCGATAAGCCCAACGTGCGCATCTTGCTACTACCCTGGTCGGCAGAGGCCGCTGTGTGGGCGGAGCGCGGCATTTATGCCGCTTCACGCCCCGAGTGCACTGAAGCGCCCGGGTTTGCAAGCCCACTCATCTCGCTAAGGACGGTGAAGCGGCATAAATGCCGCGCTCCTGCACGGTGGCGGTATCAAGATGCACCCAAACCCAAGCGTGGCCGCGCTAAAGCTTTGTCGGGCGGGTGTTTTCTGCTATAATCGTTGGCGAAGTTGCGATGAATTCCTCTGTCTCAATCAAACCGGGACGGCTGGCCAGGCTGGGTGCCTGGCTGCTGCGCTTGCCGGGGCAGATCATCGAGTTGCTGCGCATCCCCGCACCCGATCCCCCGCAATTGCTAAAGCGCATCACCATCATGGAGCTGGATATCGTGTTGCCGCTCCGGGCCGCCGGCATCCTGATGCTGCTACATTCGTTCTATTCCAGACACGCGTGGTTCGTGAAAGTGTCGGATGCGCTGGATATCGCGGTCGAGCGCATCCAGCACCTGCTCTGGTTGTATATCGCGCTGAATATCATAATAGCGGCGCTGCTGCTGGCCAGGAAACGGCTGCGTGTGTCGTTGGTGCAATGGATTGCGTTCGCCAGCGGCCTGATTGACGGCATTTTTCTGGGGGCGCTGACGGTGGTCACGCGCGGTTACGATAGCCCAGTGTACTGGCTCTTTCTGGGTTTGATCATGAGGACGGCTGTAAGCGTGCCGCGAGCCAGTTCGCAACTGCTGCTCAACCTGGGATTGAGCGCCTGCTACGTAGTGGCCGGGGCAATTGATGTTTCCATCGCTGCTTCGATTGCCAAAACGCTTCCGCCGGAGGAGGCAACGGCTGCGGAACAATTGCTTTCCCCGCTGAACAACCCCACCGAACCATTGTTCCTGCGCTTGCTGCTGCTGGTGCTGATGACCATTTGTTGTTACGGCGTCCAGGTGCTGCTGGAGCGTCAGCGCCGGGCGGTTGAAGAAGCGCGTGAATTCGCCATGCGCGAGGGCCAATTGCACGCCGCAGGCCGCCTGGCTGCCGAGTTCACGCATCAAATCAAAAACCCTCTGGCCATCATCAACAATGCCGCCTACTCCCTCCAACGCGCTCTGAAACAGGGCAGGGCGATGGACGAGCAAATCCGCATCATCCAGGAGGAAGTCGAACACTCCGACCGCATCATTACCCAAATCATGGGCTACGCGCAATTGAGCGAGGGGCGCGTCGAAAGGCTGGACGTGCTCGAGGAATTGGATCGCGCCATTCGCAATGTATTGCCACCAGCCGCCGGTTTCAAAGTGCGTGTCCTGCGCGATTACCAGCCGCCGCTGCCGACCTTAGTTATGCAGCGGCGCCATTTGTTCGACACCTTTACGAACGTCCTGCAAAACGCACGGGAAGCGTTCAATGGCAGCGCCGGTAACATTGTCGTCAAAGCCCACTGCCGTGATGACTATTCGATCGAGGTTTCGATCGAGGACGATGGCCCCGGTATTCCGCCGGAAAAAAAAGGTCGAATCTTCGAGGCCTACTACACCACCAAGGACAAAGGAACCGGCCTGGGCCTGGCAACGGTCAAAACCAATGTGGAATTGTACGGAGGCACCGTTCAGGTAGATTCCGAGCTTGGAAAAGGGGCGCGCTTTACGCTAGTATTCCCGGCGAAGACTCTTATGAAAGTGGCTGAATAGCCTGTAATGGCCCGAACGAATATGGCGCAAACACCAAACACCAAACACCAAACACCAGAGAAACACCAAGCTCCAAGCACCAAGAGGCGCATGGGGCGTTTGATGTTTGGTGTTTGGAGCTTATTTGGTGTTTGGTGTTTGGTGTTTGGTGTTTGCCGCAGCGGTATATGGTTTTCTGGCTCCGGATTTTGCCAGTTGCCGATTTTCGTATGAGCGCCCCCTTGCCCCCCGTCCTCGTCGTAGATGACGAGAAGAATATGCGCTTGTCGCTCAAGACGGTGCTGGCAGATGAGGGGCATCCAGTGCGGGCGGTCGAATCGGCCGAGGAGGCGCTATCGCTGCTCGGCCAGGAAGAGTTTCTGATGGTCATTACCGACGCGCGCCTGGGTGGAATGAGCGGTTACGAATTCCTCAGCAAGGTCCGGGCGCAATGGCCCGAGATGCCCATGCTGATGATCACGGCTTATGCGACGCCGAAGCTGGCAGTCGAAGCCATCAAAGCCGGGGCCGTAGATTATCTGGCCAAACCGTTCGCACCCGAAGAACTCCTGCACGCAGTCGCCCGCTGCTCCGAACGCTACCGGCTGCTCCAGGAGAACGCCAATCTGCGCGCCCGCACCATCGAGACCTATCGGCTGGAACACATGGTGGGCGATTCTCCGCAGATGTGCGACTTGCGCCGCCTGATCCAGACGGTTTCACCCACGGACGCCCGCGTTCTGATCCTGGGCGAGAGCGGAACCGGCAAGGAACTGGTGGCCGGCGCTTTGCACAGCCTTAGCCAGCGCAGCCGCGCCAACTATGTGCGCATCAATTGCGCCGCTATTCCAGAAGCGTTGCTCGAGAGCGAACTGTTCGGTCACGAAAAAGGCGCGTTCACCGGCGCTTTGAAACAAAAGCCGGGCCGCGTCGAGGAAGCTGACTGCGGAACAATCTTCCTGGACGAGATCGCCGATATGAGCCGCCCCCTCCAGGCAAAACTACTGCGTTTTCTCGAAGACGGCACCTTTACGCGCGTTGGCGGCACCCAGGAACTGCGCGTCAACGTGCGCCTCATCGCCGCCACAAACCGCGATATCATCCAGGCCATCGCCGAGGATCATTTCCGCGAAGATCTCTTCCACCGGCTCAACGTCGTCCAGTTTCGGCTGCCGCCGCTCCGTGACCGCGGAGACGATGTTCTGTTACTGGCCGAGCATTTTCTCCAGGGATTTAGCGCGTCCATGAACAGGAAGGTGCGCTCCCTCAGCCGCGCTGCGCGACAGAAACTGCTCACCCACCATTGGCCGGGCAATGTCCGCGAGTTGCGCAACGTGATCGAGCGCGCTCTCATTCTCGAGACCACCGCAGAAATCCAGCCCGAGAGCTTGCCGGACTTCCAACTCGAAGCGCAATTGCGCAGATCAGTGCCTGGCAAAGCCATCGGAACGGAATCGCTCGACGAAATGACCGCTAATTTCGAGCGCGAACTGATCCTGAACCTTCTGGAGCAGCATCATTTCAATTTGAGCAAGACCGCCGAGCAGCTCAAAATGAGCCGTCACGCACTGCGCTACCGCATGGAGCGGCTCAACATTGCCCGCGCCGGCCAGCCCGATGATGACACTGCCACGACTGTTTCGAAACCTGATTGATTATTAAACCACGAATGAACACGAATAGACACGAATGGCAAAGTGGCGAGAGCGCTGCAAGCGCGCATTTCCTACCTCGACCCTCGACCCTCGACCCCCGACCCTGTTGATTTATGCTCGCTTCCATCTTTGATACGCCTGAGGGTGCAGAGACGGTGGTCTCCTGGCAAAAGCTTAACCCCAACTTGCGGGAGGGCATCATCATGTGCCTGGCTTTCCTCACGTTAACGGCACTGGTTTTTATTTGGGCGATTTTCTTCCGAAAACGCTTTCGCCTGCGCCGGCGGCGCTCTCGCCGGCATCGCTCGCACTCTCCGGTCGCAACGGTCGTTTCCACAGCCGCCTCGCAATCGGCGGCCCAGAGCGCCTCCGGGGCGCAGATCATTGCGCTGGCTGGGGCTCAAGCCAGTAACGGTCCACCGGCTTCGTCCGAGCAACATCACCATGGACGGCGCCGCCGCCGCCGCCGCGAGAGACCATTGAATCCTACCCTGGCCCAAACCGGGGGTTTGCCGCGCATCCGAACTCAGGCTCCTCCCGACTCGCCGTTCTGAAAACGGATGCAAGAGAGCCTCGCGATAGCGCGCAAAAGCGCCTCCAACCTGGCCGCCACTTTTTGGCTGTTGCCCAGGGCCAAACGCGAAGGGATGTCCGCTCTCTACGCGTTCTGCCGCAAGGTGGACGATATAGCCGATGACGAATCCGCGCCTATGGACCTGCGGCGCAAGGAGCTTTCCGAATGGAGGGCTGATCTGCGCAGGGCCTGCGCCGCCGAGACGCCTTTATTCCCAGTTAACCGCGAGCTGCAGCCTGTCATTCAACGCTACAAGCTGCCCTTTGAGCATTTCGATGCGCTGTTGCAAGGCGTTGAGATGGATCTCGAAATTAATCGCTACGAAGATTACGAGCGACTCGAACTGTATTGCTACCGGGTTGCTTCGGTGGTCGGCTTGCTCAGCATCGAAATCTTTGGTTACCGTGATCCGGCTTGCTGCGATTACGCCGTTTATCTGGGCAAGGCCCTTCAGCTTACCAACATATTGCGCGATGTGCGAGCGGACGCCGAGCGCGGCCGCGTTTATCTGCCATTGAGCCAACTCAGGCGGTTTGGCACGTCGCCCGAAGCGATCCTGCGCCTTGAATACTCCCCCCCGTTCATTGAGGTGGCCGGCAGCGTGGCTGACCGGGCGCGGCATTTCTATCGGTTGGCACGAGAGACCCTTCCTGCGTCGGAGCGGCGTAATATGGCTTCAGCGGAGTTGATGGCGTCGGTCTATTGGCGCTTGCTCAAAAAGCTGGAGCGCCGGCGGTTCGATGTTTTTGGCCCAAAACTCACACGCCTGAGCAAGAGCCAAAAACTGCTCCTGGTCCTGCGCGCCGCCTGGCGCTTCGCTTCCGGCGCCATGGCGCCGAACTACGGCATTTAGCCTTTGAACAGGAGGAAACAGAGAAAACGGAGATGAACAACTCTGTTCCCTCTGTTAGCCCCTGTTAACAAATGACACGCCGTTTAATCGTAAATGCCGACGATTTCGGCCGCTCGGTTTCCATCAACGAAGCGGTCATCCGGGCTCATCGTGAAGGCATCCTGACGACTGCCAGCCTGATGGTCAACGAACCGGCGTTTGAGCAAGCCGTGACTTTGGCGCGAGAACATCCGCGCCTCGGCGTGGGGTTGCACATCACCTTGCTCTGCGGCCATTCCGCATTGCCACGCGCTAAAATTCCTGGCCTGGTCACTCCCGAAGGCGAATTCACGCACAATCCCGCAGGGGCGGGCTTTCGCTATTTCTTCAGTCGCGGTTTGCGCGAGCAACTAAGGAGCGAAGTTCGCGCCCAGCTCGAAAAATTTCGAGCCACCGGATTGGCACTGGACCACGTGAATGGTCATTTACACCTGCACCTGCACCCAACCATTCTACAGATTTTGATGGATCTGGCTGATGAGTTCGGTATCAAACGCGTTCGGCTTACCTACGACCCCTTCTGGCTCAATGCTAAATTGGTTTCCGGCTATTGGGGTTACCGGGCGCTGCACGCTTCAGTTTTTTGTTGCCTTGCGGCGCGCGCCAGACCGGCACTGGATCGCCGTGGCATCCGGCACACTCGCGCCGTGTTCGGACTGTTGCAAAACTCGCGCGTGGACGAGGCCTACATTCTGAAGTTGTTGCCTCATCTGCCGGACGGTGATTCGGAGCTTTACTCGCATCCTTCGCTCGACCAGTTTAGAAACGAATTCGATGCCCTGATCAGCCCCCGCGTCCGGGCCCTGATCGAGCAACTCGGCATAAAACTCATCCGTTACCAGGAACTGTGATGGAAGATGGGAAATGGGAGCTGAGAGATGGCATTTACGCGCAACCTTTGTCATAAACTTAATCGCAGACTTAATCGCAAACTTAGTCGGAACCCCACTCGCCAACCCTCGATGCGCGTAAGCTTTTAACTCATTTAACTCATTTAGCCCATTTAACTCATTAACTATTTCCGCGCCATGGTCAAACTCCTCGTCATTCTATTCATCGGCCTGATATTCGAGAGCACCGGCATAGTGCTGCTTAAAAAAGGAATTTCAAACATCGGCGAAGTGAAATCCGTGACTGCGTCCGAGGTTGCTCGAATCATCAAGGCCGGAGCAACAAATTCCCAAGTACTGCTTGGCATTTTCTTCGAGGCTTTGTTCTTCGCCTGCCTGCTGATTCTCATGTCCAAAAGTGACATCAGTTTTCTCTGGCCACTGACTGCGCTCAGTTTCGTATTCGCCACTCTGGCCGCCATGGCTTTCCTGCACGAACATGTGTCACCTGTCCGCTGGGCAGGCGTGGTCTTCATCATGATCGGCGCGGCTTTGATCAGCTACAGCGAACATGCCCGGGCCAAAACGCCGCCCCAGCAACTCTCCGCTGCTCGAACAGAGCCGTCCCGCTGAGGGATGAGAGAGCGGCCAGCATCACCACTTCCTCGACACTGACGGCGCAGTGAAACGCTTAATGTCAGTGACTTATGGGGTGAACACCCCATAGACTCCTCGGACCTTCGGCGCGAGATTCTGCTCCAGCATCCCTTGAAAATGCCCGGCCATTGTTCCACCGGCGCTCTCGGTTTTCTGCACACAGAAGAACCGCAACTCAAGGGAACACCCTTAACTACTCAACCCAAACACTCAAATGAACACTCCAATCATCCCCGCCATCCTGCTCGCCGTCTCATTGGCCTCGAGTGCCTCGGCACGCCCGCTCGGCCTGGACGTTTCCTCCTACCAGGGCACACCAAACTGGGGCAGCATCAAAAGCTGCGGCTGGACCTTTGCGTGGGCCAAAGCCACCGAAGGCGTCTCCATCAACGATGGAGACTATCGCTACAACATAAACAACGCCAAAGCCAATGGCGTCTATGTTGGCGCCTATCACTTTGCTCACCCTGAGGCCAATAGCCCCGGTTCCGAGGCCAGCCACTTCTGGGGCGTCATTAACGGCGACATACAAAACGATGGCAAGAGCCTCATGCCCGTGCTCGATTTCGAAGTGTTCAACGGCCACGTGGGCGCAAGCAGTTACTCGGATTGGGCGAACCAATTCAATAATGCCATCAAAAGCGACGCCAGCGGCAAAGGAGTCACCGTCAAACCGATGCTTTACACCAGCGCGTGCAGCGCCTGCAATTTCGACGGCAGTGTGTCGGAGTGGCTCCCATGGATAGCCGATTACAACGGAGAAAGCTCGCAGAGCGGGACGCCCTGGAGCACGTGTGGCGGGTGCGATCTCTGGTCGGACTGGGTCGCCTGGCAGTACAGCGATGCTGGTTCGGTCTGCGGCGTGGGCGGCGGGTGCGACGTGGATGTTTTCAACGGCGACTCGGCTTCGCTTGTTTCAACGCTGGTAATAAATGGCAATGGCAGCAGTTCTTTTGCGCCCGGCCCGGCGGCCGTTTCGTGGGGACCGAATCGGATTGATGTCATGGTCCGCGGCGGTGGAGACGCAATCTATCATAAGTATTGGGACGGCTCTGCCTGGCAGCCCAGCGGCGGGTTCGAGAAGATCGGCGGCATCTCGATTTATGGCCCGGGACTCTCGGCCACCGGAGTCAACCGCCTGGATGCATTTTGCGCGGCGACCGATTACACGCTTCGGCACAAATGGTGGGACGGCACCGGCTGGTATCCGAATCCGCACTGGGAGAACATTGGCGGCGTCCTGACTTCGTCACCCGCGGCAGTCTCGTGGGGCTCTGGCCGGATCGATGTCGTCGTGCGTGGCGGCCAAAACAACATCTACCACAAATGGTGGGATGGTTCGGCGTGGCAACCCAGCGGCGGGTTCGAAAACATTGGCGGCAACGCGGTCGGCCAGCCAGGCATTTGTTCCTGGGGCGCAGGTCGTCTCGATGTTTTTTACCGCGGAACAGACAACGCCCTGTGGCATAACTATTATATCAATGGGACGTGGTATGGTTGGCAGAGCCTGGGCGGAGTGTTGACCTCAGGTCCCGCGGCTGTTGCGTGGGGATCAGGCCGGATTGACGTGATGGTTCGTGGCGGCCAAAACCATATTTATCATAAATATTTCATTAGCGGCACCGGTTGGAGCGGCTTCGACGATATCGGCGGCACCGCCACATCCGACCCCGGCGTCAGTTCCTGGGCTCCCGGCCGCCTGGATGTCTTCTGCCGCGGCACGGATAACGCCCTCTGGCACGCCTGGTTTTCCGGAGGCACGTGGTATGGGTGGCAGAGCCTGGGTGGAGTTTTGCAGTAACTACGAATTCTGTGCCATCAAGCGCGCCAGCAGCAGCGCCATCTCCATGGCCTGCTCGTAGTTGAGCCGCGGGTCGAGTTGGGAGCGGTAGTCTCGGGTGAGATCGGCCTCGGTGACGCCGCTGGCGCCGCCGATGCACTCGGTCACGTTGTCGCCGGTCAGTTCGAAGTGCACTCCGCCGAGGTGAGTGCCACATTCCTTCAGGATTCGGTAAGACTTCTCCAGCTCAGAAAGGATGTTCTCGAACCGGCGGGTCTTGATGCCTGATTTGGTCGTCTCAGTGTTTCCGTGCATGGGGTCGCAGCACCAGAGGATCTGCTTACCCTGCTCCTGGAGAGTTTCGGCTATTGACGGAAGGCATTGCTCGACGCGGCCTGCGCCGAAACGATGGATGAGCGTGAGGCGGCCAGCTTCATTCTTTGGATTGAGCCGCTCGGCCAGTGCCAGGGCTTCGTCGGGTGTGAGCCCCGGGCCAATCTTCACACCGATTGGATTGGTGATGCCGCGGAAGTACTCGATGTGCGCGCCGTCCAGCGCGCGCGTGCGCTCGCCGATCCACGGGAAGTGCGTAGAGAGATTATACCAGCCCAGGTGCCTCGGGACTTGCCGTGTTTGGGCCTGCTCGTAGTGCAGGTGCAGTCCTTCGTGGCTGGTGAAGAAATCAACCCGGTTGATGTCGGCCAGCACGCTGCCGGTCAGCGTTTCCATGAAGCGCAAAGATTCGCCGATGCTCTCGACCATGCGCGTGTATTCCGCCGCATGGGGCGAGTTGGCCACGAAATTCAACTCCCAGTATTCCGGATGGTGCAGGTCGGCAAAGCCGCCTTCGATCAAAGAGCGGATGAAATTGATGGTCAGTCCTGAGCGCTCATAAGCGCGCAGCAGCAATTCGGGATCAGGCCTCCGTTCGGCCTCGCTGAACCCGGCGCGATTAATCATGTCCCCACGGTAGCAGGGCAGGGTCACGCCGCGTTGCGTCTCGGTATCAGCCGAGCGCGGTTTGGCATACTGTCCCGCAAAACGGCCCAGGCGGATCACCCGTTTCTTTCCTCCTTGGACGAGCACCAGGCTCATTTGCAGCAGGATTTTGAGTTTGCTGGCGATGGCCGAGGATTCGCAGTCGGCAAAACTCTCCGAGCAATCGCCTCCCTGGAGTAGAAAACGTTCGCCGCGAACCGCGCCGGCCAACTGCTGTTTGAGGTTCTCGATCTCGTAGCTGGTTACCAGCGGGGGCAACCTAGAAAGGTGCTTTAAGGACGATTCCAGCGCTTTGGCGTCTGGATAAACCGGCTGTTGCGCCGCCGGTCTCCTTTGCCAGGAATCTGGCGTCCACGGTTCCACCTTTGGGCTGATCTCGCTTGCGGTTTGCATTCTCGATGCGGCTGCAAACCTGGCGGATTCAGGGCTAAAAGTAAATTCAAATCCGGGGGAAGAGATCAAACCACGGCCAAGGCCACGCCGGAACGCCCCTTGACATGCGGATCACCAGCCATGATATATTGCTTCGTGCCCTGCGCTTTCCGCACTAGTGCTGCCCGCGCCTTCACTCTGATCGAATTGCTGGTGGTTATCGCCATTATCGCGATCCTGGCGGCGATGCTGCTGCCCGCCCTGGCGCGGGCCAAACAGAAAGCCCAGGGCATCAGTTGCCTGAATAATTCCAAACAACTAGCCCTGGCCTGGATTATATACGCCGGGGACAGCAACGACCGGCTCATTCTGAATAAACCCACCGCTATAACCGATCTGGCAAACTGGGTCGGGGATGTTCTGAACTGGACCGGATCCACGCAGAACACGGATCAAAACCTCCTCCGCAACGCTGCGCTGGGTCCCTACACACTAAAGAACCTGGGGATTTACAAATGTCCCGCTGATACGGAACCGTGCCCGGCCGGACCGCGGGTCAGAAGCTACTCGATGAACGCTTTTGTGGGGGACAATGGCCTGGGAGCCGATACCGGGCCGGGCTGGTGGCAGTTCCTCAAGCTAAGCGATATGCGGACTCCAGCGAATTATTACGTCTTCCTGGACGAGCATCCCGACAGCATTAACGATGGTTGGTTCGTTTTCTGCAACGCGGCGAATCCTGCAGAACGGGGCTACTGGAGCGATCTGCCGGCGTCTTATCATAGCCGCGCCTGCGGCTTTTCGTTCTGCGACGGCCATTCAGAAATCAAAAAATGGCTCAACAACAGCACGGTCAGGCCTGTAAAAAGGACTTCCGCCGATTTTCCCGTTCCCGTCATGCCCGCCAACCAAAACGACGACATCACCTGGGTGGCAGAGCGGACGACCTATAAGCGCTAGGTGAAGTTTGAAGCTTGGTGCTTCTTGAAGTTTGAAGTTTGGAGTTTGAAGTGTCTCTGGTGTTTGGTGTTTCACGCTTGGTGTTTGAGTCACGCCTTCCAAACCTGTCCTGGCCTCGCTTCGATGCCATGCATGGCATTGCGCGTGTCCACAATGCAGTCGCACCATTGGGCCAACTCGATGTAATTGACGCCGCTGTGGTTCGTTGCAATCAAGGCGCAATCGAAGGAGCTGATCGTAGGGCGCGACCATTCGATCGAGCGTTGTCCGGCCCAATGCGCGTGCTCGCGGGTGGGCCGAATGACCGGAACAAACGGATCATAATAGGAAACCTTCGCCCCGCGCTCGGCCAGCAAATTCATTAGAACGTAGCTCGGCGATTCGCGGTCATCGTCCACATTGGGCTTATACGCGATGCCCAGGACCAGGATCGAGCTGCCTTTAAGCGCTTTGCGGCGCTCGTTCAAGGCGGCGGTCACGCGCTCGATTACGTGCCCCGGCATGGCCGTGTTGATCTCGCCCGCGAGTTCGATGAACCGTGTGTTTTGTCCGTATTCGCGCGCTTTCCAGGTCAGGTAAAAAGGGTCTATCGGAATGCAATGTCCGCCAAGGCCAGGGCCGGGATAAAAGGGCATAAAGCCGAACGGTTTCGTGCGCGCGGCCGCGATGACCTCCCAGATATCGATGCCCATGGCCTCATAAACGACCTTGAGTTCATTCACCAGCGCGATGTTCACGCTGCGGAAAATATTCTCCAGCAGCTTCGTCGCTTCCGCCGCGCGGCAAGATGAAACCGGCACAAGCGTTTTGACGGCTTTGCTATAAAGCTCCGTGGCGCGCGCAAGACAGGCAGGCGTGTAGCCCCCGACAACCTTTGGGATAGCAGTCACTTTACTGTCCGGATTGCCAGGGTCTTCGCGCTCAGGGGAGAACGCGAGGTGAAAATCCGTGCCTGCTTTCAGGCCCGAGCCCTGTTCGAGCACTGCGCGCAGGTCTTCGTCGGTTGTGCCCGGATACGTGGTGGATTCGAGCACCACGAGCGCGCCCTTTTGCAGGTATTTAGCAATCGTTTTGCCCGTCTCCAGAACACACGACAAATCGGGCTCGCGGTTCTTGTTCAACGGAGTCGGGACACAAATGATGATTGCAGTAACCTCGCCAATCCGTGAGAAATCGGTTGAAGCAGAGAATGCCCCCGAGCGCAAGGCTTCGACGATGGATGACGCAGGAATGTGCCGAATGTAGCTCTTGCCTGCATTGAGCGCCTCGACCTTCGCGGTGTCAACATCAAGCCCCAGCACCTTCACGCCATTGCGAGCGAATTGCAGCGCCAGCGGCAGACCGACGTATCCGAGACCGATGATGGCCGTGTTCAAGAGTGGAAAAGGGTAACCGCGGATGACGCGGATGACACGGATTTTCTACTCGGAGACACGCAAGACACGAATAGCACGAATTTCCACCAATTCTTGTCTCCCGGTCAGTAGTCAGTAGTCAGTGGTCAGTAGTCTTGTAGTCTCTCCTCCCACCGCACAAATATGCGGCGGCAGGCCGTTATCCTAAATGCTATAAATATACCGAATGTCTCCGTCTCCCTCCGGACTTCCTCACGCCGCTGATCGTTGCGCGAATTCACGGCGCTGTGTCTGCCGAACATCGGGATTAAGATTAAGAGAAAGATTAAAATTAAGAAGCCTTCGGCGCTCCCTGATCCCGCTCAGCGGGACGGCTCTGTTTATAGCGGCTCTGGCGCACGCGGGGACGGGAGTGCACACCAGTTGGCTGTGGCATCTGCACCAGCCTATCTACTGGCCGGACCGGCGCGTTTGGGGCACGGACCATTACGAGGCCGCTTGGGACACTATTCAACAACAGAACGGTCCAAGGGCCCATCCTCCATCCGATACCCTCAGCCAAATCTTTGATGTTGATGATCGTATCGCAGCATACCAATCGCGACCGCATGACGCGATCAACAACATGTTCGGCTACGCGAGCGCAGGCGCCCAATTGAATTACTCCGGGGCGTTGATGGAGAATATCCGAAGCCTCGGCCAGGCCAATCAGTACGGCTACACCCCGTCCTGGAATTCTTACAATCAGCAGGCGCGGAGCTGGACGACCGCCGGGGGCAAGCCGCGCATGGACATTCTCAACTTCACCTTTCACCATGCTCTGGCCCCCTTTGTGAGCGATGAGACCCTCGAGATGGAATTGCGCATCCATCAGCGCCAAATGCAGCTCTATTGGGGGACAACGCCGGCGGTTTCACGCGGCTATTTTCCGGCCGAGACCTGTTTCAGCGAAAGGATGATTCCGATCCTCAAGAAGGTCGGCATTGCTTGGTCGGTGGTGGCAAACAATCACCTGGCTCGCTCATGCGCAGATTTTCCGCTGGTTGTTGGCTCTGGTGGGGAGAATTGCGATCTGCCGAACCTCGCGGACCAGTTGAACCCCGCCCAAGGTCTCTCAAACTACAAAACCCTTTCCATTGAACGCGGGTGCTCGCCCACTGCGGCCATGCCTTTTTCATTCCAGATTCATTACACGCGCTACGTGGATCCGAACACCGGCGCGGATTCACGCATTATGATCGTTCCCGCCGACCAGGCGCTCGGATGGCGCGACAGTTACGGCTCCTGGAACGTGGGTTTGATGAGCGATTTACAGGCGCGCAACAATCCATCCAAGCCCGCGCTGGCGCTCTTCGCGCATGACGGGGACAACGCCTGGAGCGGAGGTTACTCATATTACATGGAATGGCTGCCCACTTATACCTCTCAGGCTTCGGGGGCCGGATTTGAGCTAAGTACCGTAGAGCAATTCCTGCTCGAAAACCCGCCCGACACGAACGACGTGGTACATGTCGAAGATGGCGGTTGGGTGTTTGCAGCCGGCGATTTTGGGTCGCCGATTTTCATCAATTGGCACTGGCCGCCCAGCTACGCCGGCAGTGGCGGGGCCAACGTCGTGGACCCAAGCCTGGGCGTGAGCGATAAAGCCGATAACTGGCGCGTGGTGGTGGCGACCGAGAACCGCGTGAAAACCGCGCAGCAAATTTCCGGCATCACTCCGAATATTGATCAGGTGCGTGATCCCGGTAGTTTCAGCACGGTCCCGAACGCAGTCGAGTTAGGCTGGCATTATTACCTGGCGAGTCTGGACAGTGGATTCGTTTACTTCGGATGCAGCGGCGATTTATGCCAACGCTCGACCGTCGCTCAATCGAACGCGGTCCGAAACGTTGACTCGATTCTGGCCGGCAATCCCAACGCCGATACCACGCCGCCCACTCTGTTTCCCCCCCAGCGGCATCCGTGGAACCCGGGCGGCACAAACTTCGGTGTGCAATATGGATATCGGACCGTGGTGGCGACCAACTCAGATTTCTGGGTGTGGACTTATGGATACGATTTCTCCGGGATTGCGAGCGTAAGCCTGAATGTGCGCGGCAATGGCAATAATCCTCCCACCAACGATCAGTGCAAGACCTATGCGGGCGGGTCATTAACGGGACCGTGGGCGGTCTCGAACATGACCCGCCGCGTTGCCGCGCCGGTGACCGGTGCAAGTCCCTCGTACATAGCGGACTACTACTATGCAAAGGTGTCTGGCCTCAGCAACTGCTTCGCCGATTATTACGTGAGCGCGACGGACAATCACGGGAACACTTACAAATCGCCCATTCAACACGTTTGGATCGGCACAGGGCAGGGTGGCAGTTCGACGGTTTCAGCCACCGGATGCGTGGGCAGAGCGTGTGTTTCGCCGTCGCCTCCAGTTCAGAGTTTGCCGGCGACGATTCTCTATTATCCAACCGGCGGCCCGATCGCCAGCGCCAGCTCGGTTTACATCCATCTCGGCTGGAACAACTGGAGCACCGTCGCATCGCCAGACCCTGCCATGACGTTCAATTCAGCGTCAAACCGTTGGGAATATACCGCCAGCGTGCCTGCCAACGCGACCCAACTCGATTGCGATTTCAATAATGGCTCCGGTACCTGGGACAATAACGGCGGCTCTGGCGTGGACTACCGTTTCACCGTAACCACCAACTCCAACACGAATCCGCAGCCCCCTGCGCAACCGCAAAACCTGGCTGTCACCGCGGCGCAGACCAACCAACTCACGTTGGCCTGGTCAGGCGCAAGCGGAGCCACCGCTTACATCGTCAATCGCAACAACAACCCGATTGCTCTGGTATCTTCGACGGCATACACCGACACCGGCCTGACGACCAACACGACCTACTGTTATTATCTGGTGGCATCGAACAGCGTCGGCTTCTCGACCCCAAGTTCGACGCTTTGCACCAACACGCCCGCACCGTCCACAACTTACCCGCCCTTCACCGTGAACGGGACGTTTGCTTATCCCGGCTACCTACTGGCGTCCAACGGCATGGTCCTTTATGGGGCTATTCGCGGAACAACCCTTTACGTGGCCACCTGGTCGCCTGGGACGAACGGTCCCAATGATCATTTCATTTTTGTTTCCGACCAACTGATGTCCAGTGCCAGCGCGCCCGCGCCGTGGGCCAAGACAGGCAACATCGCCGTGGCCACTACCAAACCGTACCTCGCCTCTGAGAGTCTCAATTCGTACATTAGTTGGTACACAAACGGGAATCAGGCAAATCTGCCATGCGCAAAATCCATCACAAATTCCGGTTCCATGGCAGGTACAATAGATCTGGTGCAGGTGTTCGGTTCCATGCCACCGACGCTCTATCTGTGCGCCGCCGCCTACATCACCACCAATAGCGGCCCCATCGCCTCCGCCTGCCCTCCAAGTCCCGGGCCGGACATCGGCACCAACGGCTTCTTTGCCATCCCGACCGCTGCCCTGCTCGACAACGATTCGGACGGCACATTTGATCGTCTCGAGCCAACCGGCGCTTTCAAGCTCTTGTCTCTTCCTTCTCCCTCGGGCAAGCCCGCGATGACCTGGGGCGCCATGCCCGGGCACAGTTACCAGGTTGTAACCTCGCCCAGCCCCCTGGGCCCCTGGAGCAATCTGCCCTCCGCCTTCACCACCGCTGGCCCGTTCCAGTTGAACCTGGCCTTTACCGATGCGCCGACTGCCGCGATAACTCAACGGTTTTATAAAGTGAAACTCATTCCTTGAGCTGAACTGGCTCGGCCTCGTCCTCTTGGGCTCTGTTCTGCGAGCGCAGTTCACTGTCTCAGCCGGAAGAACCGCTGTGCATGGAGGCTGATGTTATTGGTGTAGGGCGAGGTGGCGCCGGAAACGTCGGAGTAAGGACCTGAGGCATTGGTGGCTGTTTGCAAAGACCATCCGGAGGGCCAGGTGAGCACCAGGTTGTTGCCCTGCTTCGCATAAGCCACGCTCGCCCCAAGGACCCGATCGGGAACCACTTCGCCGGTGTTGAGGATTTTGGCGGAATACCTCTGCGGTGGGGACCCCAGTTGGAACTGCATCTGAGCGAGTTGGGCGGGTGTCAACCCTGACTGATCAGTTCCGAATTTCAGTTGCTCCGCGCCGCCGCCTTGTGGATTTCCGTTCCAGTTGAGTATCGTAAGGATCGCGCTGCCGGACCAGGTCTGGCCACTGGAGTCGGCGAAGCTCAACCTGCTGGCATTGCCGGCCAAATCAATCGTCGCGTTGGTGGCAAGGATGAAGCGTCCGAGCTGCTCGACGGCATTGCTGATCACCAGCATAAGCGCCAGGCTGCACGTGCCCCGATTACTGATGCGGTTCGGCAGGCTGGCGCTGCCGATGAACCACTGGCCGCCCACATTGATGTTGCTGGCGACCAGCGTCCCGTCGGTGAATGTGTATTGTGTGTAAATTGGGGGAGGACCTTCCGGGACCCTGTATCCACCAAAACTAAGGAGGTTGCTGACGATCAACACGCCGCCGGATTGATTGATATAGCCGCCGTCGCTCGAAAAGAGATTCGAACAGGCCAATGTGCCGCCCGACAAAGTCACGTAGGTCGAGGTGGGCGCGGTAAACCAATAGCCGTTAGCATTGATCTGCCCTGCTTGCGTGATTCCGTTGGTTTGAGTGAACGCGGCGGGTCCCGGATTGCCGTTCAGATTGATGTTGCTTGCGGATAGCGCTCCGCCATTGAGTTGATAGGTGCTCTGCAGCGGTGTATAGCCGTTTGCGGCCCCGCCGGAGATATTTAAACTGTTCGAAACTATATGCGTCCCGCCATTCTGTTGGAGAGTGACGCCGGCAAAGTCGTCTCCTACAAGATTAACTTCATTATCTGCCAGCAATCCCCCGTTCAACGTAAAGTACGGACTGTTTCCGAAAATGTCTGGCTCGATGTACACCTTTGTCGTTTGGTTGGTCCCGCCCTCCTGCAAATACGAGTTCACTGTGTTGTTCGGATCCAGCAGCGTGAGTCCTCCAGGAAGGCTAAGGTTGCCGCCATATAAGGCATATCCGCTGACACATGAGCCGGGCGGCACATCGCCCGGATTGCCGGGCCCGAGAACCAAATTAGTGATTACGACCGTCCCGCCGAATTGGTTGAAAGTGCTGGAGAAGGGCCAGCCGACCCGCACGGTGCCGGCTTCGAAGACGCCGTTCGTCAGGTCATATTCGGCGTAGCTGAGATGCATCTCCGTGTTGGTCGCCCGCACAAGACCGCCATCCTGGATCATTTGCGAATTGGTGACAACGACCGTGCCGCTCTGAACGACCAATCCCGAACTGAGATTTAGAATCCGTCCGTCGTCCTGGAGCGTGAGCCCGTTGAGCACGGTCAGCGGAAGGACTGTGCCGAAGTAGTTCAGGAGCAGTGTATTCTCCGTGTTGGTCGAGCCGCGAACGGTCAGGTCGTTCACGGTCATGGAACCGGGGAAATTGACTGGCGTTGAAGAATTGATGGCGACGGCTTTCCAAACAGAGTTCGTGATTATTAGCGACTGCGAACTGCTTGGCAAAACGCCGAGCGACCAGGACGACGCATTGTCCCAGTTGCCGCTGCCCGGTGTGATCCAGGAATTCACCTGCGCCAAAACCGATGTCGAGGTAAATGCCCTCGCCGAGAGGACGAAGCACAGCGCGTGTCGTGTACAGAGCCTCCGATATGTTGAATTACGCATAGTAGTCCGTTCCTCCTCTCCAAGTCGCACCATGCTACGACGGACCGGCAATGGTTATAGTGAGTAGTATGCCCCAATTTGGAGGGGCGGATTCGCCCCTTCACCCTGGGAGTGACCCAAACCTTTCCTCGACAGAAGCAAACGAAGAAGCCGCCTTCGTTGTGTTTGTTTGCTTCTGTTGACTGAATTTTAGCTTGGCCGATTTTCCATCCTGCCATACAATCTTGCCCAAGAATCCATCGTTATCGGCGCTCCGGCAGACCGGCACGCATGAGCGATGGGCCGTGAGGGCAAAATGCAGGCGCCGAGTTCCAAGTGGCAATTGTTTCTGCCATCGATGCGATGGCTGCGGAGTTACGAGCGAAGCTGGCTGGGTCCGGATCTCGTGGCGGGCATAACACTGGCGGCCTATCTCCTTCCAGCAGCTTTGGGCGATGCCTCACTGGCCGGGTTGCCGCCGGAAGCGGGCCTTTATGCCTGCCTCTTCTCGGGCCTGGTTTTTTGGTGCTTCTGCAGTTCACGGCAGACGGTGATCACGGTCACTTCCGCCCTTTCCCTTTTGATCGGCTCCTCCCTGGGAGATATTGCCGGCGGCGACCCTGCTCGGTTCAGGGCGTTGGCGGCCTGCACGTCGTTGCTCGTGGCGGCGATTGCGTTCATTGCCTGGTTGGTTCGCGCAGGGGTTGTTGTCAAATTTATCTCCGAAACGGTGATGATCGGATTCAAAGCAGGAGTGGCACTTTATCTCGCCAGCACGCAATTGCCCAAGCTGTTTGGATTCTCCGGCGGCCACGGCGGCGGCTTTTGGCATCGGATGGCATCGTTCTTTGGGCATCTCGGAGATACCAAACCGACCGCCCTGACGCTTGGCCTCGTCGCCCTGGCGCTCCTGGCGCTGGGCAAGAAGCTGCTGCCAAATAAGCCGGTGGCGCTGGTGGTAGTCATCGCCGGAATTGCCACCGGTTCCGTAGTGGATCTGGCGAGTCACGGGGTCAAGCTGCTGGGAAAGGTTCCCAGCGGCATTCCCATGCCCGGCCTTCCGCTGGTCAACTGGGACCAGGTGGATGACCTTGTGCCGCTGGCGTTGGCGGCTTTTCTGCTCGGGGCCGTTGAGACGGTGGCCATTGGCCGGATGTTCGCCGAGAAACATGGCTACCGGCTGGACACGAACCAGGAATTCCTTGGCCTGGCAGCGGCGAATCTGGCGACAGGTATGGGCCACGGCTTTCCGGTGAGCGGCGGCATGTCTCAATCGCTGGTGAATGAAGGCGGGGGCGCGCGCACACCGCTCAGCGGCCTCGTC
The DNA here is from genome assembly GCA_003176045.1 of Verrucomicrobiota bacterium. Classification (GTDB taxonomy): domain Bacteria; phylum Verrucomicrobiota; class Verrucomicrobiia; order Limisphaerales; family UBA8199; genus PSRM01. The sequence goes on from PSRM01000303.1 coordinate 25,074, forward strand.
GCGGCGGCGATCGTGGCTGTCGTCGCGCTCTTCCTCTCTGGTGCGCTTCACAACTTACCGCAGCCTGTGCTGGCCGCGGTGGTGCTGATGGCCGTCGCCAGCCTGTTGAAGGTGTCCGAACTGCGCCATCTTTGGCAATATCACAAGACCGAGTTCATAGTCGCAGTGGGAGCATTGCTGGGTGTCCTGGGACAGGGACTGCTCCGCGGCGTTCTCGTGGGGGCGGTGCTTTCCCTGGCGCTGCTCCTGCGCCGCGGCTCTCAGCCCCACGTTGCTTTCCTCGGCCGCATACCGGGCACGCGCCGGTTTTCCGACCTCGAACGCCACGCCGATAATGAGCGGCTGCCAGGCATCGTAGCTTTCCGGGTGGAAGCCGGCATCCTCTATTTCAATACGGAGCACATTTTCGATGAAGTGCTCGGCCACGTTCAGGCCGAACAACCGCCGCCAAAACTGGTCGTGTGCGACCTGTCCACCTCAGCGATTGTGGATCTTGCCGGGACCCGGATGTTCCTCACCTTGCACGAGGAACTGGCGAAACACGGAATCACCCTTCGATTGGTTGAGGCGCGATCCTCCGTTCGCGACATTCTTCGGGTGGAAGGTGTCGAGGAAAAGGTAGGGAGAATCGACCGCTTTAAGTCCCTGGCGGATGTGGTGGAGGATACGCGCACACAAGGCAGGTCTGTGATGGCCACGGACGAATACGGCCCGGCGGCGCGGCAAGCAAAGGGTTAAACAAGTTAAAACAGTTAAATAGTTAAATAGGTTTCAAAGTTACATCGGACAAAAATTTGATTGGCTTGCGAAAACGTTTACGCAACAAATGTTAACCTCCGAACTGCAACAATCACCAACGCCTGCCGCAGGACACGAAAAGCGGACGAGCAAAAGAGTCCTCGAGCCGATCGAGCGGATTTCCGAAGTGCTGTTCGGCCTGATCATGGTCCTGACCTTCACGTGTACCTTTAGCGTCGCTGAATCCGGACGCGAGGAGATCCGGAACATGTTTCTGGCCGCGCTCGGTTGCAACCTGGCCTGGGGAGTGATTGATGCTGTCATGTACCTGATGGGGTGTTTGGCTGAACGGGCCCGATCCCTGGCTGTCCTGCGCGGCGTCCGAGGCGTGGCCGATGCTCAAAAGGCGCAACGCGTTATTGCCGATGCCCTGCCGCCACCGTTTAAATCAGCAGTTGGGCCGCAGGAGTTAGAAGCGATCCACCGCCGGCTGAGTTCACTGCCTGAACCACCGAGCTCTCCGCGGCTGACCGGGAGGGACTATATCGGGGCGACAGGGGTTTTTCTCCTCGTCGTGATTTCGACTCTGCCTGTAGTGCTTCCGTTCCTGTTGATACATAACACGATGAGAGCGCAACGTGTCTCCAACGCGGTCGCGATCGTGTTAATGTTCCTCACGGGATATGCCTTTGGGCGGTGCAGCGGTTATCATCCGCGAACCATGGGATTTATCATGGTCGCCGTCGGCGGGGTGCTGGTCGGGCTCACCATCGTGCTTGGCGGATGAAACGCTCTCGTGAGATTGCAAGGGCGCATCTTGATAGTGCCATCAAGGCAGACGCCGGTGCCTGCGTCTGTAGCGCAGGTTTCCAACCTGCTGTATCGCCGACTTCCAGTCGGCGCAACGTCCTTAGTTCCACGGCGCGTGAAAAGTCCTGGCCCCGCAGGCTGGAAGCTCTGCGATATCCCGACCCGTCGGGAGAAGCCTGCGCTGCGGTGGCAGTTTCAAGATGCGCACAGATCGCAATCACGGGCATTCTTTTGCTCAGCCATTTGGCTGCCTGCGGCCAAAGCACGAATACTCCTGCCGATCTCCCGCCCGAGGAGTCGAAGCCTGCGTGGTCCGGGTCGCTCTCGCTCTACGGCTATCTGATTCCGCACTCGCGCGATTACGTCAATCCGAACGTGACTGCGGACCACGATTGGCTTCACCTCGAAGCGCGCTACAATTACGAATCCCTGGAGACCGGCTCGCTCTGGGTGGGCTATGCTTACCACACCGGGACGAGCCTGGTTTTCGAAGCCACCCCCATGCTGGGCGGCGTGTTCGGCAATCTCACCGGGGTTGCGCCGGGCTGGAACCTGTCCATCAGTTACAAATCCTTCACGCTCTCAAGCCAGAGCGAATACTTTTTCGATGCCGCCGATTCGTCCAGGAACTTCTTTTACACCTGGTCGGAATTGACCTATTCACCTTTGGAATGGCTGCGGGCCGGCATCGTCGTGCAGCGCACGAAGGCCTACCAGACGCCGCTCGACATTCAACGCGGCTTGCTGGTGGGAGTCACCTATAAGCGGTTTGATTTTGCTACCTACGTCTTCAACGCGGGTTGGACAGATCCCACAATCGCTTTCTCAGCGAGCGTGAGCTTTTGAAGGAGAGGCTGGGCGGTGAGCCTCCGTCAATCCTCGGGCAACGGCTTGCCTTTGGTCTCCGGCGCCCAGAGCAGCGCCAAAATCCCTACCAGGTAAATCGAAGACATCGCGACGGCTACGGTGCGGAACGGCCAGTACGCATTCAGCCAGCCCAACAGGTAAGGCGAGCCTGCGGCCAGGTAACGGACGGTGTTATAACAAAGACCCACACCAGTGCCGCGCAGGCGCGTAGGAAAAAGCTCCGGGAAATAAATCGAATATCCCGCGAAGCATGACAGCGTGGCAAAGCCTAGCAGCGGCAACATCCAGTACACGTCTGAAGATGTCTTTAAAGAGTAGAACACGTACGACACCGCGCCGAGGCAAAAGATAAACGCGGCCAGGAAAGCTGTCCGCCGACTGAAGCGTGAGGCCACAAACGTGAATGCCAACATGCCCAAAACGGACCCGGCGTCCTGGATCATCGTTCCGAAACTGATCGTATGATCAATGGTCGGCTGCAGACCACGGATCGTTCCTGGAAAAAGCTGTTCCAGCAGTTGGCGGTTCAGCCAGCGGACATTTACATGACCGCCGCTTTTCCGAGCCGACAGGAGGTTAGTCGTGCTCTTCTTCAAGGTGATCCCCGAAAAAGCAGTCTCATCATATAGATCGTCTCGCTGCATCACCCGATTCAAGTCCGCCACCACTGCGGCGATGGTCGGGGACTGTGGACTGTGGAATGTGGACTGTGGACTTAGGCTGTTCAAAAAGTCGGGTGATAAGAACGACTTTAGCCGCGCCACTGCCGGATTTGCCGGCACCGCGATCGCCGAAAACAATTCATCAGGTTTGACGATCTCCTCAGTTTGAAGCGGACGATCTCTAAAAGCCGTGCGAATTAACTCAGGTGAAAAAAATCCAATGCCCCACAAGCCCACCATCCCGGCTAAACCGAGGCCGATTCCCACAAAAGCATTCCTCCTCCAAATCGGATGACGGAAGAGATCAGCCATGGAGCCCACTGCTTTGCCTCCTTGAGCCATGGTGGCTTTGGCTTTGCGCCATGACTCCGGTTCCCGTAGAATGAGCGCCACTGGCACAGCCAGCAGAAGAGGAACAACGCTCGCAAACGAAAGCACCTGCCACCCGCTGAAATGGCCCCAGAAGTTGTCCTGTCCCGGAATGATTTGAAGGCTCAGGGCCGATGCCAGGATGTTCCCTGTCGCAGACAAGGCTTGCATCGCTCCGAGTGCGCTGGTGCGGAAACGGCGGGGCACACTCTCCGCGATGAGTGTAGTTGCAGCCCCGAACATTCCTCCTACTCCAACACCAAAGAGGAATCGAAGCACGAGAAACTCCCCGACGCTCCGCGCGAATCCGGCAAGACCGGAAAAAATCGTATATGTCACCAGGGTGATCAGCATCGCTTTCACGCGGCCATAGCGATCGCTGACCATGCCAAAGAGGATGCCGCCAGTACCCCATCCAATCATCAGCGCCGCCGTCGCGCTACCCATCCACTTAGCAACAGATGCGTCAGAGGCGCCAACTCCCAACAGTTCTCGAATCGCAGGCTCCCGTGACAGCACGAACACCCGTTGCCCAAAACAATCAAACAACCACCCGCACGAGGCCAGAATGACTACGAGCCAATGATAGAGGGTAACTGTTTGAACTGGAGCTTCGGATATTGGCGCAGCAGTCGGCTTTTGCTCGGATACGCCGTCAGCGCGGGAGACTTGCATTGAGCCTATTTTCTCCGACTGCGCTGCCCGATGTCAAGAAAGGGGGGATTTGTCGCGAAGCGTCTTGGAGTGCGCCAGTCCTCTGGCGCTTTGCCTCTTGCCCCCGAATCATCCAAAGCGCCAGAGGACTGCCGCACTCCAAACGCTCCGCCACTCCCACGGTCCCTTTTCACGTTTCACGTTTCACGTTTCACATTCCATCGCCTGCATCGCCCCTCGCACATATCCCATCGCGTATGCCATCCCCGCATGCCAGGGCGCTTCGCATGTCATCTGCGGTGTGTGATCGGGAATCAGGACACCATCGAAACCATTGCGTTTCAAAACCCGAAGCACCCGCGGCATATCAATGTCCCCATCATCAACAAAGGTTTCCCGATAACTCGGCACCTTGCCGGCGACATTCCTGAAATGAACATAAGCCAGCTTTCCCTGGCGGCTGTATTGTTCGACCGCTTCATAAATGTCGCCTTCGGTCATTTCCGCGATTGAGCCCAGGCAAAACTCCAGCGCATTGCAGCGACTGGGATTGAGATCCAGGACACGCTGGTAAAGGTGAGGCTGATAGACGAGGCGTGGCTGTCCCCGCATTGTAGGCAAAGGCGGATCGTCAGGGTGCAGGGCCAGTTTCACTCCAGCTTCTTCGGCAACAGGCAGCACTTCCTTCAAGAACGAATCCAGCCTGCGCCACAGCTCATCCTGGCGGATGGCCGGCACCTTACCGCACGGGGCCTTTGGATCATAGACCATGTTCCAAACCATCCCATTGGGCATAGGAGTATCCAACGGCCCATCCACTCCAACTGACATCGCCCCGCCGCGCGCAAAGGGGCCGGTTATTCGGCCGGCGACACCTGCGATGCTGAAATTGTAGCCCATGATCGGGATGCCCGCCTGACCAAGCCGCCGGATGATCGTTTTCACGTTCTCGAGCTGCTGGCATCGCTTGGGACCATCCAGCAGTACATCGTGCCAATGTGCTGGATCAAAGTTTTCGATTGCTTCAAGTTTCAGCCCTTCCGCTTCGATCGAGCGGCGTAACTCGATCAATTCTTCGAGCGTCCACAAATGCTCCGGATCACCGGCCAATCCCCAACCTTGTTCGGTGCCAGTCGGCTGGTTATCGCGCGAGTTGTGTGCGCCGCCTTTGAAATAATCCACAAGGTGCGCAACGATATGTGTTGCGCCCGCCTGCCGCGCGAAGCGGAAGTTCTCGCGCGTGAGCATGTGCTTGTAAAGCCCAAGCCCTAATTTCATAGGATGACCTTATACTCGCAAAGCATTTGGAGTGCGGCGACATGTCGCCGCTTTCGCACACCGCGACATGTCGCGGTGATCCAAAGCGCGGACATGTCCGCGCACTCCAAATGCCCCGCCGAGCCGCTGCCCCATCTCAAGTCCAGCATCACTTGGAGGGTTCAACATCCACCAACCCCACATCAATGTACTGTCCACCGGTGGTCTGATGGCAGTGGACTGCGAAGATGTGCTTTCCGGGAGTAAGCAAGGCGCGAGTTTTGGCATCTATGGGCATGTCTTCGTAGTCCGTGATGTACCCGGAGACCTTGGTCACTAACTCTCCGTCCACGTACACTTCCGCGTCTTCGTCGTGATGGATTCGAAGCCGCAGATCTTTCCAGGTGCCACCCGCAGGAAACTCGAACTCACGCCGGAGCCAAATATCGTCCGTGGTCCAGCGCGTCCGAACCACTGCGCCTGGCGTTCGTCTGCTTCCGAACCCGCCCGGACCTTCCTTCCATGACGAAGCGTCGAAGTCCGGCTTAAACCAGCCATCCGACTGTGATTCGGTCGTGTAACGCCAGGTAATTCCCTTGTTCTCGGAGGTCGGAACCACTGAAACTATTTTGGGCGCCGTAGGAATCGGCGCCCAGTTGGCGGCTTTAGTTTGGTCCCGCCCCGCCCAATGTTTCCAGACGGCTTTGTCGTACAGCATCTGCAGGAACACCCCGCCCACAACCGAGCGCGCCTGAAAACCAACCATCTTGCCAGTTTTCGTATCAAACCAATCCGTCATCGGCACGCGATTCGGCGTCTCATTCAGAAACCGGTACACCGGTCCGAGCAACGCATCAAAATCACTCCGCTTCTGTGTGAGCGTGGCTGTCCAAAGCGTCCAGTCCAGTTTTGTATAATCCTTTCGAACATCCAGCGGCAGGCCATAAGTATTCTGCTTCTCCTCATAAAACTTCATTTCTTTGGTGAGGACTGACGAAGGGAACAGATTCAAGCGCAGGATGCGGTCCCAGACCAGGTTATACTTTTGGCTCCAGCTTCCGGTTCTGTCGAAGGCCAGGCGGAAATGATCGCCGTCGTCAGCTTCCTTAACCCATCGAGTCGCAAAGCCCTTCGCCATCCCCAACGACTCCGCCGCCTTTGCCTTCTCTCCACGCATTTCGCAGAGCCTGGCGTAGGCGCCAAGGCCGCAAATGGCTTTAGCCGAAAGATTGACGTTGTGCGCAAGGTGCCCTGCAAAATCGTCCGTGCAAAGCTGATTCTCCGGGTCGAACCCTTTAGCCTTCAGATAGTCGGTCCATTTTTCCAAAATCGGCCAATAATTTGCGCAGAAATCCGCATTCCCTTCCACTTGCGCAAGCGCGGCGAGGAGGATCAGCATGTTTCCAGTTTCTTCCACCGGCATCTGGTTCTGTTCGGTCCTCTCCCCGCCGCCATACACCTGGCCATTAGCTTGCGGGTACGTCCCCAGATCATGCGGCGCAAACGGCCACCGCCAGCGCGGCGACGCCGCGTAATCTAGAATCGGGACAAGCATCGCCTTCGTGAGCGAAGGGCTGAAAAGCAGGAACTGCGGCGCCATCGGGTAGATCACATCCACCGTGCCGATGCAACCATTCGAGAAATTCTCCTTTGGAAACATAAGGGGCTGGCCATTGGCATCGGCCACTACTTTGTTCGCCGCGTAACACTGACGATAAGCCAGCGCGCATAGATTCGCATATTGCCGCCCGCCCGCTTTTGTGAGCGCGGCCACGAGTTCATTATCGAATTTTTCGCACCGTGCCTTAAGTGTCTCATATTCCGCCGCCGCCTTTTGGAGCAGGGCCGCGGCATCATCACCATTGCGGCGCCAGTAGGGGCGGAGGTTGTGTTTGAAATACTGGATCGAGTACTCGTCGTCATAGGCGAGCATAAGCCAGCCAGAAACTGGTTCGCTCGACGCCTCTCCAAGACCAAAACACGACTCTGCAACCAGGCTTGATGCTGGTTTTGGCCCCGGCAATGCCTTGAGGACGGCCCAGGGCACCCCTTGCGCGCAAAAGCGGTCGCGCCAGCTACCTTCGGTTTCAGCGACGCTCGTAATGGCCGTCTGCGATCTCGGCACCGCAAGCCATAGCTGCCCCCAGTCAATCCGCAGATCATCTCCACGCTTCGCCAGAACAGGTTGGTCCACCGAACCAATGCTTACCATCTTGACTGCCCGATCTAGTGCGACCCAATTGGTGGCGACCTGGTTTCCGTTATTCACGGCGATTTCGCCTGAGGCATCGAAGTAAACTTCGACGACATGCTTCCGCCGAGTTGTGGCGGTGGCCTCCCAAGTGACATAGGTGATTGGCCTTGAATAGATCATGAGATCATCGGGCAAGGCCGCTGTCATAAATGTAAGACTGAGCCGCACGCCCTCACCCTCAAAGGTGCAAATCGTCCTGGTTGGCTGGATTTGCAGCTTTGTTTGAGGAAGTGCAGGGACATTGGCCGGTTCCTTCCCCATCAGTCGGAATCCTTTTCCATCAATTCGTACCAAACTCGTGAGCCGGTGCGGCTTCCCCGTCCAATGCACCGTATCCGCATCGCTCAATTTATCCGCCGGCGACCAGATGCTGAAATAAGGATCGCACGCCACCAATGGAACTGATGGAGGGCGGAGAGAGTCGGTAGATTTGTGAGTCTCTGCCTTTAGAGCGGACAGCGGCAGGCAAAGCAGAATCGCCAACCCGCAAAGCTGATGCATTGCGGGAAGCCATCTCATTAACACCGTGGTTTTAGCCCGGTGCGCAAGGCGGAAGCACGCGCCTAGCCGTTTTAACGGCTTTTCCTTGGCCGGTGTAAACAGTTGAAAAAAATCATCAGCTAACCTGGATCTTTCGCTCTTTCCTCCAGATCGCAACCGACCGCCGCGTGAGGGCGCGCGGCCTACATGCTCGATGCGTCGTTCCTGTAGGCCGGGTGCCCCCACCCGGCGCTCCGAAATGTGAAAGACCCGGTCCAGGGTCCTCGTCCAACACCGGGCTAAAGCCTCGGTGTTAATGAAAAGCGGTACCCCAGGAAGTCGTCGGGCCAGAGTAACGCATCGTGCGAGCCGGGTGGTTCCATCCAGAATTTTTGTGATCATCTGTTGCGAGATACCGCCTCATGTTGGCTGAAAAAGCCTAGGCGTCAATCTTTGGTGGCAGGCCGGCCATCTGCTGTTCAGGCCAACGGCCTGATTCATATCAGCCCAGGGCGAGCGAGGGACGAGCGACGCCCTGGGTCGAGAGTTCCATTCATTCTGTTGCAGGCCAACGGCCTGCTTCATAGGTTTTGCCGTACCCGTTCCATGGAATCGAAATTATTCTTTTCTATGTTCCTTTTGGCCACAAAAAAGGAGAGATGAAACGCGCCTGGGCTGATATGAAAGACGCCTTCAGCGTCAGCCTGGCTCAGTCCACGAATCCTATATTCCCCGGCGACACATCCAGCAGATAAATTCCCATTTCTTCAAATGCGTCCAGGATTTCCTGAACTTTGGGCCAGCGATCTTCAAATTGCTCTCGCCTCTCGGCCTCCCAATTCGCCCAGATCTCCTCCGAAAAGTCGGGCCGTGTGTCGAGATGAGACCCGGCGAAGTCTAGGACGAAGGGACGTTCGACGATCGTCGTTTCAATTATCTGCAAAGCGTCATCTGACCAAAGCATCTCAGGCACATTGAAACCAACGATTTTTGTCACGCTCAGGCCTTTCAACCGTTCATAAACAACCTTTTCGCGGGCATAGGCTTCTTGCCATCGGAAGGCCTTCACAGCAACCGCTATCGGTTTCATCTTGTGTTTAGCAGAGAGTACGATACCGTCTTTACCAGAGCCGAGTGTCTCGATGAGTTCGAGTTGCTGCTGAGCAGCAAAGAGACGGATCTTAGGAAGCAGACCTTCGTTCATGGTTGAAGAGCAAAATAATGGCGCCCATTCGGCCCGCGTGGAAATGCGACTAGTCGTAAACGGGTCCTTTATACCTATTACCCACATGGGCGGCGACTTTTTATTAATTGCGAAGTCGAGCGACCATCCGCCGTGTGAGGGGACCGTAATTTTGCGAGTGGATCAAACGGAGCGACAATGGCGAGTCAGCCTGCCACAAGGGATTTCCAAAACCTCCAATCGCGTCGCCGTCGGCCTCTACAAGTAACGAGCCCTCGTCTGGGCTCTCAGGACCAGGCGAGCTTTTTGGTGGCTCAATCATTCGGCCTGTTCTTCTTAGGATATGCAAGAGGACACCATTGCCGCAATCGCCACGCCGTTAGGTGAGGGCGGATTGGCGGTGATCCGGATTTCAGGAACTGAGGCCATTGCGGTTGCCGAACGGTGCTTCAAACCCGTGAACAAAACCAGTCCCTCTGCCGCTCCTACGCACACCCTGCATTTCGGTCACATAGCTCGACATTGCGAGAACATAGATGAAGTCCTTTTGGCCGTTATGCGCGCTCCGCAAACGTTTACACGAGAGGACGTCGTGGAGATTACGTGCCACGGCGGGCTGCTGCCTGCCAAACTTGTGCTTGATGCAGTGCTCGCGAGCGGCGCGCGCTTGGCCGAGCCAGGTGAATTTACAAGACGCGCTTTCCTCAATGGACGGATTGACCTGGCGCAGGCGGAGGCGGTGGCGGACCTCATCCATTCCCGAACCGAGCTGGCGCTGCGTGCTGCCAACGAGCAATTGGCGGGCAAACTCTCGCAGCGCATCAATCAGCTTCGCGATCAAATGCTCCAAACCCTGGCGCATATCGAGGCGCACATAGATTTTCCCGACGAAGACATCGCCCCAGACACGCGTGGACAACTTATCGGGCGATTAGGAGAAGGCGTTGCGTTCATGGATCAGCTGCTTCGGACTGCCAACGAGGGGCAAATCCTGCGGCGCGGCGTGCGGGCGGCCATTGTGGGACGTACTAACGCAGGCAAGTCGAGCCTGCTCAATCAGCTCCTGGGGCATGATCGAGCGATTGTGTCGGCCATTCCGGGAACGACGCGAGATACGATCGAAGAGACCGCCAATATCCGAGGGGTGCCTGTGGTTTTCATAGACACGGCAGGGCTGCGGGAGGCGAGAGATGAGATCGAGGTCGAGGGAATCCGCCGCAGCCGCGAGAGCTTGCAGAAGGCGGACTTAATTCTCCATGTGATGGATGCGTCGGAGCCGCTTGCGGAAATGGATCGGGAATATTGGGTGGAGTTTGGGGGGCGGAAACGCATTGTCGTGCTGAATAAAAGCGATTTGCCGAGGAGGGTGGAGGTTGAGGAGTTGCGACGAAGAGGACAAAGTGAAAGACAAAGTGAAAGACAAAGTGGCGAGGGCGTTGCGGTGAGTTGTTTAACAGGGCAGGGGATCGAAGCACTAAAAGACACAATCAAAGCGGCGATATGGTCGGGCGAGGTAAAAGCCGAGATGCTGGAAGTGATGATCAACTCCCGGCATCAGGAAGCGCTTAACCGTGCTCGGGCGGCGACCGAGCGCACTCTTGAGGCGCTGCGAACAGATCAGACGCTTGAGTTGGTGGCCATGGACCTGCGCATCGCGGTCAATGCGATCGGGGAGATCGTTGGCAAGACCACAACCGAGGACTTGCTGGACATGATCTTCAGCCAGTTTTGCATCGGGAAGTGACGACGAAAACAACCCAACGCAAAGACGCAAAGACGCAAAGACGCAAGGAATAACGGAAGTCTGACAGAAAAATTTCAGGACAAAGAGATTTTCTGTTCTAAGTTTTTTGTTCAGCATTGCTTTGTCTTTGCGCCTTTGCGTCTTTGCGTTAAAGCCTTTCTTATCCAATTGCCGCTCTCGTGCTTTTGCGCCCTAGCCATCTTCTCGCAGTAACGCAAATCCCTGCTGCCACGCAGGTCCAGCCAAACCAATCTCCATGCCGGCTGTAAAAGGTGCGCCCATGCTCCACCGGCGCCGGCAGCGGGATCTGCGCACTCATGAAACCCGGTCCATAGATGGTGTGCTGGCCATCGTACAAGATCTGCTGAATGCGGCCTTGCGGGTCTATCCAGCAACTCAAGCCGTTGTTGGTGCAACGCACCAGCGGGATGCCGTTCTCGACCGCTCGAAACATTGCGGCGGCGGCATGTTGCCATTGCTCGGCGCTCTCATCGAACCAGCCATCATTCGTTAGATTTACGAGCAGGTTTACATCCGGCCCGGTCCTTCCCAGTTGCGGAAATGTATCCTCGAAACAAATCAGAATGGATGCAGTGGCCTCCCAGTGGTGTGGCTCGGACAAGTGGAACTGTCCGGCCCGATCGCCCGGTGTAAACTCGCCCGTAATCGGCGTGAACCATTTCAAAAACGGCAGCCAGCGCTGAAAGGGAATGTATTCGCCGAACATCACCAGGCTCCGCTTGCGATAACGGTCCAGCACCCGGCCCTCCGGGCTGATGAGGAATCCGGAGTTGAAGTAGTTGTAAGAGTTTTCATCTTCCGGGTCCAGGCCCTCGGCGCGTAATTCATAGTCGTCCGCGCAAACAACCATCCAGACACGGTGCCGCTGCGCGACTCCGGCAACCTTGTAGAACATGTTTGTATTTTTGAGAGGATGGGGAATCGCTGATTCCGGCCAGATCAGCAGGTCCGTTTGGTTCGTAAGGGCCTGTTCGGTTAATTGGAGCAAATCCACAAAGCGTTCGTCAGCCTTCTCCCGGTCCCATATCACAGTCTGTGGAATGCTCGGCTGCACGAGTGTTACCCGGAGGCTATGTTCTTCAGGCAATGTAGTTGCCACGTGTCGGAACCCAAGCAAGCACACGACGATACAGACCATCAGCGGCAAAAAAATCTCGCTTACCCAAACCGAGCGCTGCATCGGATGGCGCAGGATCATTTGCCCGGTGGAAACCAGCGACAGCGAAAACCAAACCAGAAGAAATGAAATTCCATAAACGCCGGTAATCGAGGCGATTTGAATGAGAGGTAGCAACTGGTATTGGGAGTCGCCGAGCAGGTTCCAGGGAAATCCTCCGAGAAAACGCGCCTGGATCATCTCCAGCCCAACCCATAAGGCCGCTCCTCCAAGCGCCCACGTCGTTCGTTGCGACCAGGTTGACGCCGGCTTCGAACCCGCCGCAGTAGCAAGCCGTTGTTGTAGCAAACCAATAAAGGACGATCGAACCGTAGGGCTGACACCAACCGCGCTTTCGAGAATCTGGCCCTGGACTTCCGATGTTGGACTTTGGACTTTGGACTTTGGACTTTGGACTTGCGGTTTTGGACTTTGGACTTTGGACCTTGGACTTTGGACTTCCGGTTTTGGACTTTGGACTTCGCCTTGGACATTGAACTTTGCGCTTTTCACGCACACCCAAACTGCGGGAAAAAGCGCCTGCGTGCCGCTCAAAGCCAGCCACCCGACGGCCGGTCCGAATGGTATCCCGTGCCAGCGATACGGAATCAGGAGCAACCAATAAAGAGATACCAGATAATTTGTGAGGCCCGCCACATAACCTATTCTCAACCGTTCCCACCGTGTCCGGCCTGCCGCGGACACCAGCATCAATCCCGGCGCTAACCAGGCCAGGCCGGCGATGGAAATTTTCGGAAATGCGCATGCCAGTAAGAATCCAGAAAAGACGGCCAGGAGGTAGCGGCTTCCAAAGAAGGTCCTGGCTTTGAGGATGTTCACCCATCAGGACTTTAGCAGTCCAAAAGTCCAAAGTCCAAAATTGAAAGAGGCGCGTCGTGGAGCTCTGGTCGCCCTCGGCCGTCTAAGGGAAAGCGGCAGAGGGCTGCCGCACTCCAAGACGCTGCCGCGCTTTCGTGAGCGCCTCGAATTACCGAAGGTTTTGGAGTGCGGCAGTCCTCTGCCGCTTTCGCATTCTCGCCGATGATCGACGGTATTTAAGCGCAGACCGTTCAAAGTTAAACTGAACGTCAGCGGTGGTTCAAATAGCCGATTATGGTCCCGCTTGACCTTCAATTTTCCTGTCCTGTGGAGAGGTTTTGGGCTACATGAGCCATGGTGCAAAGCGATGGGGCAAAATACCGGCTCTTCATATCCATTCACCTGCCCGATGAAGTGAAATCGGCCATGGAACAATTGCGATCTGAAATCTCTCAGGCTTTGCCGCGCGCGTCCATTCGATGGCTTCCGCGCGATCAACTGCACCTGACGCTGAAATTCCTCGGGAACACGGAAGCCGCAAACGTGGATCCGCTCACAAACGCGTTGCGGACGCTTTCGAATAACTTTTCCGCGATCGAACTAACTGCGCGCGGCTTGGGCTGTTTCCCGGATATAAGGCGTCCCCGCGTGATTTGGGTAGGCGTGCAGGACCATCGGTCGGAACTTGAGCTTTTGCATAAGGCAATCTGCACTGCCATTCAGCCGTTTACTGCGCCGGAGCCCGAGGAGAAATTCACCGGACACGCCACGCTCGGTAGGATCAAACAAATCTCGCGTTCTGAGGCAAAGGTCCTGTCTAAGATGATAGAAAGCCATTCGCAAACGCTCCTCGGGACATGGACGGCGGCAAACGTCGAGTTGATGCGCAGTGAATTATCCTCGCAAGGTGCGCACCACACATGCGTTGCGTCCGTCCCGCTGAAGGGGTCGAGAGCTCCCGGCCTGTAGCAGCCGAGGTAACGAGGCTCCTTCTGTCCTCTGTCCTCTGTCCTCCGCCCTCTGTCCTTCCGTCCTCTGTCTTCTGTCCTCTGTCCTCTGTCTTCTGACCTCTGACCTCTGTCTTCTGACCTCTGACCTCTGACCTCTGACCTCTGACCTCTGACCTCTGCTGCGGTGGTGGTTGTAATTTGCCAGTAAATCGCTGATACTTAAGGCGAACAACTTACGAACTATGAAAAATCTATTTCCTTCTTCTGTTCTGACCGCGCTCGCTGCCGGTATTGTTTCACTGCCCTGCCTGGTTGCCTTGGCCAAGGACGAACCAAAAACATCATGGAAAATCACTGGCGACCTTGAAGAGGCCTGTTCCTGCCGCGCCGCCTGCCCGTGCTGGTTTAAGTCCAAACCCTCGCGAATGACGTGCGATGGCGTGCAGGCCGTGTTCATCAAGAGCGGCAATTACGGAAAAACGCTGCTGGACGGTCTCGCGATGGCTCAGTTTGTCCAAAGCCCGGAAGGCAAAAGCATGTTCGAATCTTTTGGCAGTTGGAATTTCGATTACGTGTACATTGACGAACACGCAACCGACGAGCAACGCGCTGCGCTCAAGGAAGTGGCCGCCCACCTGTTCCCCGCCGCGGCTAAATCGCGCGAGTTTCGTTTCGTGCCCATTTCTCGGACCATTGAAGGCAAGGAGCATAGCGTCACCGTCGGCTCCATCGGCTCCTTCTCGGGCCACCTGATCGGCGGCGGCTACTCAGGCAGCCCGAAAGTCATCAATCCTCCCCTCGCCGACCCCACCCACCAGCAGTACTGGCAAGGGGAAACCTCGAAATTGAATTACAGCGATGCCGGCCAGGGCTGGGAATACAAGGATTCGAACTATATGTTCAACTCCTTCAAAGTCTCCGGCAAACAATACGCCCAATACGAGGCCGACATGGCGAAGAAGATGGCCGCTGGAAAATAAGAATTGCCCGCGAAACACGCTAAATACGCTGAAGGGAACACATACTTCGCATCATTTCCCGTATTTAGCAGGCATAAGTTTTTGGCTCGGTTCCAGACAGAACTCCCACTCAATATTCGTGTCTATTCGTGTCCATTCGTGGCTTTAAATTCCGATAACTATTACCCATGACCGACTCTGCCAAACTGCGATCCACCGACTTCCTCAAAATCAGCGACCAATTCAAACTCGGCGCACTCACCACCGAATCCTCGCACCCAATAACCGCTAACCTAAGCGACACCGCAAAACAAGACCTCCCCGCCGCGCTGGGTTTGCTCTTCGACGTGGATGCAGATGTCGTCCGGACCTATGGCCAGTTCGTCGCCTCGGGTAAAGCTCGCAGCATCAAAGAACATGTCCTGCGTTCGTTGAAATCTGGCGGCAAGCTCTTCTTCACCGGCTGTGGCTCGACAGGCCGCCTAAGCATCCAGTTGGTCTCGATCTGGCGCGACTTCTGGCAACGCCAGCGCTCTCGGAGCGCCGAATTCCATTTCGGCGCGACTGGAGGCAACCGCGTGGCCGAGGATTTCGAGCATCGCGCCTTCAGCGTCATGGCCGGCGGCGATTACGCTCTCATCAAGGCGGTCGAAGGCTTCGAAGATTTCACCGCCTTCGGCAAGAAGCAGATCGACGATCTCGGCCTCTCAGCCAATGACGTGGTCTTCGCGATCACGGAAGGCGGGGAGACTTCATTCGTTATTGGCACTGCCTGGAAAGGAGTCGAGGTCGGGGCGAAGGTCTATTTCGTGTACAACAATCCGGATGACGTCCTGTGCCGGCACGTCCAACGCAGCCGCGAGGTGATCGAGGAACCGCGCATCGAAAAGATCAATCTCACAACCGGTCCCATGGCAATCACAGGCTCTACGCGCATGCAGGCCACAACCATTCAGCTTTGTGTCCTGCTGACTGTGTTGGAGATGGTGCTGCGCGACCTCATTCGCGAGATCGAACCGAACGGTCCATCGGGGCTCGACTCCGAAGCCGTCCCTCCACAATTCCTCGAGAAGCTCACCGAGTTGCATGCCACCCTCAAATCACAGCCCCTTCTGGAGCAACTTGCAAAGCTCACGGCCCTCGAAGAATCCATCTATCGCTCTGGGCACAAAAACAACTACTTCGCCGACCGCTTCGGCATTGACATGCTCACCGACACCACCGAGCGCTCGCCCACCTACTGCACACCTCCTTTCCGCAAGCATGATGATCCTGCCGCCACCGAATCCTGGGCCTTCCTTTTTGTCCCCTCCGCCAGCACGCCGCAGGCCTGGGAACGAATCATCAAACGCCAGCCCAAATGCGTCGAGTGGAGCGAGGCCGAGGTTCGAGAGTTGGTCGGCGACGAAAAAGCCCCTCGCACAAACGAAATCGTGCGCAAGATCAGCTACAACGAATTGATGCGTTTCAAGGTTGGCCTGGACGGTGTTCGTTACCGTCCCTTAGGCAAAGGCGATTGCGCAGTGGCCATCGTTTCGGAAGAGGAGAAATCGTCTCTCCTCTCAGCAACAGGGTTTCATCGCGTCCAACTGGAAGCCGCCAGAAACGCCGGAGCCCAGGTTGGCCTCATCTATTTTGGCCGCAAAGAATCGCTCCCAGAGATCACCACTTTTGTGTCCAAATGGGACCCTGCCTGCATCTCAGTCCTGGTTCCCGTTCCCGCCACCGACTTCCTCCTCGACGGCGTCACGCGCATCGCCGTCAAAACCCTCCTTAACACGCTCTCCACCTGCACCATGGTTCGCCTTGGCCGCGTGATGGGCAACTACATGATCTGGGTCGTTCCCAGCAACCTTAAGCTCATTGACCGCTCCACTCGCTACATCCAACGGCTCACCAACCTCGATTACACCGCCGCCAATCAGCTCCTCTTCGAAGTCATCGAATACGTCGAGCCCCGCATGAAAGCCGACCAGGCCTATCCCCCGGTTGTCGGCGTCTCCGTCCTCCGCGCCCGCCACGGCTTGAGCAACGAGGAAGCGGAGAAGAAGTTGATGAGCGAACTGGGAGCGGAGACTTAATTCTATCGTCGCACAGGCCGCCCACGCCCCTCAATCTTACGCGGGAGTCCTCGACCTCGCCCGGGCCGAAGGCCCTGGTTAGCGGTTGATGAGCGAATTGGGCGCTGGCAGTTAATTTTAACGCCGCAAAGCGCGCCCAAGCTTCAAGCTTATTCGGGGTCCTTCACCTCGCCAGGGCTGAAGGCCCAGGTTCATACCAGCCCAGCGCAAGCGAGGCACGAGCGCCGCCCTGGGTAACGCGGCCAAAAAGCAGTTGAGCCCTGAAAGGGCGATTCATCTTGGTTACTGCGGCCTTTTCGACCTTGTGTCGGGCGCTAATTGAGATTCAATTAGGCGCAGGATGAGCACCGCGCCCGCGGAAACGGCAAAACTCCCACCCCGAGTCAAACGGCGGTTGAAAATCATCCTCCTGGTCCTGCTCGCGCCCTGGGTCCTTCTGTTACTCTTCCTTTTGGAAGAACACTTCCGTGGCAAAATCTCTCTCGCGCATTACAAACGCCAACTAATTGCCAAAGGAGAGAAGCTGACCGTTGCCGAAATAAATGCTCAAAAGCCCACGGGCGAAAACGGCGCACCCGAAATAATGGCGGCCATCAAGGAATTGCAAGAGGATGCCATTCTACCGAAGTATCCTCCGCCTGCGATGAAGCTAACTCCCGCAGGCCGGGCGGTGGTCTGTTTCCGAGAAGGCAACTGGCTCGAAGGCACGGAAACCAATGACTGGGACCAATTAGCCTCTGAAATCGCCACGAATCGGGCAACACTCGATCGCATTCGCGTCGCGCTGCAAATGCCCGTGTTGGATAATAACCTGGACTTTTCGCAGGGGATCAACATGTCCTTTTCCCACCTGGCACCAACCAAGTCGCTGGCGAGATGGTTCGGTGCTGAGGCGCAACTGGCCTTGAATGAAGGAGAACTGCATGATGCACTGGAACCCCTCGTTGCTCAAATCCGTACGGCTCGCCTTGTAGCGGAAGATCGAATCATCATCAGCCAGCTCGTTTTGCTCGCGATAGCTGCGATAGCAAGGACAGAGGTTTGGGAAGCTCTGCAGGCTGAGGGATGGCATGAAGAAGACCTGGCCCGGCTTCAGCAGGCGTGGGAGGGCCAGAACATTGTCGCAACTCTGCTAAGCAGTCTCGAAGGAGAGCGTGTGTTTATGGATTCCGAATTCCCTGTGCTTCGGAGGTCAAACGAAGATACGTTTAAGACACTGTTTGGACTAGAGGAATACTTGCCTCCTGACGATAGCGAGCGTCCGCGGTGGGAACGGGCGGTACGGAAGCTCCCTTGGGGCGAGCAGATAGCAGCCTTTTTTAAACAACAGATCTACTGCCGGGTTTGGCGATTCGCCTGGCTTGACCAGGACAATTGCCGCGCGTTGGAGAGGATGCAGTGGCTCCTCGATATTGCTCGGGCGGCGGTTGCCCAAAAATCCTTCGGAGCAGCTCGACATGCAATTGACGTTTGGGACACCGAGGCTTCGAATCGAAATCTGTACGACCGATTGCGGTTTCCTGAACCCATTTCGGTGACAGCATTGTCGGGGGTCGTAAAAAGGTCGTTGCGAATCGAGACGGAGCGGTCCATTGTGATTTCCTCGATTGCTCTAAAACGCTACGACCTCAGCCACGGCAAATCGCCCGCGTCCCTGGATTCGCTCGCGCCTGAGTTCCTTTCCTCCGTGCCTACCGACTACTTGGACGGCAAACCCATAAAATATCACCTCAACCAGGACGGGAGCTTCACGCTTTATTCTGTCGGCGATGACGGAAAAGACGACGGCGGCGACCCCAGTCTGTTGCCGGGGAAAACAAACCTCCAAATCCTTTGGGACCGGAAGGATTTCGTCTGGCCCGCACCTGCTTTGCCGGAAGAAATCGAAGCCTATCGCAAGGAAATGCAGAAGAATTAGCAGCATAAATATTTGTTGTTCCCATTTTTCTGTCTTCAATCTTCCTGTCTCATCTTCCTGCCCTTAATTTTCCTGCCTTAAAAATTTTTCTGTCCAAAAATAT
>PSRM01000168.1 GCA_003176045.1 Verrucomicrobiota bacterium
CATTTAACTCATTTAACCTATTTAACTGTTTGGTTGCGGCTAGGCCGCGCTGGGTTCATCCGTGGTTAAGAATTCCTCATCCGCGTCATCCGCAGTTTAAACATACAAAAATATGAGATCCATCTGGAAAGGCCATATTCGTTTCTCCCTCGTCACCATCCCCATCCGCATCTACAGTGCGGTTGACACCGAGGAAGCCATCAAACTCAACCAACTGCATAAAGACGATCACGGCCCCGTCGGCTACGAGAAGAAATGCAAGAAATGCGGCAAAGTCCTCGCCTCCGACGAAATCGTCAAAGGCTACGAATTCGAGCCCGAGAAGTTTGTCGTCCTGGCGCCCGAGGACCTCGAAAAGATAAAAATCAAGAGCACCAAAGTCATCGAGATCGAGGGCTTCATTGATGCCGGCGAAGTCCATCCCACCCTTTACGACTCCCCATATTTCGCCGGGCCGGACGGTTTAGTCGCAACCAAGACCTACGCGCTCCTGAGCGCGGCGCTTCAGTCCAGCGGCAAAGTCGGCATCGGCAAGGTCGCCCTGCGTGACCGCGAGGAAGTCGTCCTGCTCGCGCCCATGGACGGCGGCATTGTCCTTTACAAATTGCGCAACCCCAAGGAACTGCGGAAAATCGAGATGGTGCCTCAGATCGAACGAATCGAAGTCAACAAAAACGAATTGAAACTCTCCCTCAGCCTGGTTGAATCCATGTCCTCAACCCTTGCCGAAGTGGACCTGAGTGACCGGTATCGCGACGCCATGCGCGAGATGATCGAGGCCAAGATCTCCGGCAAACAGGTCGTCAGCGTCGTCGAGGACGTAAAGCCCGCCGTGGACATCATGACCGCCCTCCGCGAGAGCATCGAACGCACCAAAGCGCAAAAGAAGCCCATGGAAAAAGCCCGGGGCGAAAAGAAGCCCGCCGTCGAAGCCAGGCCCGTCAAACAGAAAAAAGCCGCCGCCGGGTGATGTCTTTGCGGTTTCCTGCAGGAGGAAACGCAGAAAACAGAGCTTTTGCCTCTGTTACCGCGTTACCTCCTGTTTAATTAATACCACCCCATCGTGAGCACGAACGCTCCACGCTCTACGCTCCACACGTCCTCCACGCTCCTGCTTTTTTCCTCCGTTTCCTCTGTTACCTCCTGTTAATATGACCTCGCATGGCGCAGATCATTAAATTCCCCGCTCAAGCCTCCAAGTTCGGCTACAAACGCGTCCGCAAACGCGGCCAATCCTCCGACGACCCGCACCAACTCCGCCTCTCCTTCCAACCCTCAGCCACCATTCTAAACCTTGAGTCCAGCCTCAGCTCTTTCGAGCAAGCCCTCATGATGGATGAACGCGACGACCCCAGGGCCGCCGAGTTCTACCTCAAAGCCATACAAGCTGAAGATTGCGTCGCCGACTCCTATTGCAACCTCGGCATCCTCCAATCCAAACAAGGCAACAGCCCCGGCGCATTTGAAAGTTTCACCGCCGCCCTCAAACAGGACCCCCGCCATTTCGAAGCCCATTTTAATCTCGGAAACCTCTACTTCGAGCTCGACGATTTTCGCCTCGCCCGCGTCCATTATCAATTCGCCGCCGCCATTGACCCGGTGTTTCCCAACGTCCATTTCAACCTCGCCCTCGTCGAAGCCATCGCCAACGATTTCTCCGCGGCCGTCACCGCCCTAACCACCTACCGAAAACTCGTCTCCCCCGACGAAGCCCGAAGCGCCGAACAACTCCTGGAGCAGCTCCGCCGCTCCCTCGCCACCGCCAAAGGTTCGCGGTTGGGTTCGACCGCCTGATCCCCTCTCCATGTGCCAACTCCAATAAGTTGAGTTCAGAACTGACATCATAGCGATGCAATCGCTTCAACATGAATCCGCGTCTGCTCGGAAAACAGACCTAATTCTTCGTCAGTGAGCAGTTTCATCCTTCGCATAATCCCCAGCTGCAACACGGCGGTGGAACGACGAAAATCATCGAAAGCATTTGCCAATTGCTTGTCGCGCTCCTTGATCAATTTGTAAACCTTCAAGTACCGCTCGTGTGCCGTGCCTTTGGTGTTCCGACTCGCCGCCGCCACCTCCTCCAGTATTCGGTCGCAATACCGTTCCAAAAGTTTCGCATGGACTTCCTTGAAACGACGCCAGTCTGATTCTGGAATGTTTGCGTTCATATCGAGTTAATTTGCCGAACAACACTGCCCAGGCGAAGAAGAAAATCTCCTCGACCGCTGAACCGGAAGCATGGCCACCTAATTTAGCGGCTTGGCCCTCCGATATTTCGAGGTGCCTCCTTAAACGCGCTGCCGGTCACCCGACCTCCGAAGACCGCTCACGAAATGGAATCTGATCTTCAACAACAGGGAATGAAACATGGTGACTCGCAAGCAGGTTGCGACATTTCTTGATCTCCTCGCCGGTGATTACGAGATGCCCGGATGGATGCTGCTGCCCATGCTTATCCTTCCACGGCGCGCCAGGAATAAATCCGAAGCGGCAATAAAATTCGATGGATTTCTCGACGGCGCATATCACGACGTGTTGCGGGTCTTCAGCCGGGTTTAGCAAGGCCAACCGGGATAGAAGCAGCGATGTTCCGATCCCCTTGCCCTGGTAATCGGGATGAACAAGTCCGAAGCACATCCCTGCGATGTTCGTGCGGATCGTATAAAACACGCCCCCGGACGCAATAATCTGCCCATTTTTCTCCGCGACGAGAATATATGCTCTGCCTTCCTTCAGGCATATTTCGTAATCCTGTTTAACACCTTCAGGAAATCGGCCCGGTTCGTTCAGGGCATATAGTTCGACGCACTGGCGAAATCGCTAAGCTGAAAGCGCCGGAACG
Source organism: Verrucomicrobiota bacterium (assembly GCA_003176045.1). Taxonomy (GTDB): domain Bacteria; phylum Verrucomicrobiota; class Verrucomicrobiia; order Limisphaerales; family UBA8199; genus PSRM01. The sequence continues at coordinate 2,843 of PSRM01000168.1, forward strand.
ATATCGGCGAGAGCCGACCTTGCCACACTCGCGGATGCAGAGGATTCGGTCCCTTGAAGAAGTGATAGATTCGGGTGATCAACTTGGACTTGGAGAGCGCCATATTCTCGAACCACAACTTTCCAGCTCTTTCACTTCACCCCATAAAAGCCAGCCTGCATTTCCGAGAACCAAAAGAGTTCCACAACCCGAAAGCCGACTTCAGCGAACACCTGCACGTGCTGATCAACTGTAATCGGAAAGAACTCCGTCCCGTAACGGGCCAAGTGTTTGTCGGCCTCCTCTTCTGACTTGCCTTGTGTCATTTGAAAGGCCTTCCATCTTTTCAAGCCAATCTTCGTCCCTTCCTCGGTCCTGGCGGCAATATTTTCGGAAGTCACAAACAGCCCACCGGGAGTCAACAGATCGAAACAAGCCCGGACCGCTCGCCGCCGTCCATCCGGCTGCAGGTAATGATGGCACTGAATGGCCGTTACCACATCAACACTGCCCGGTTTAACCTGAGAACCAAGCATCGTGCTATCCACTGCGGGCAGAATCGTAAGGCGCTCTAGCGGAGTTGAAGTAAGCCGTTTTCTCGTCTGTTCGAGCATCGCCTCCGACGGATCAGCCAGGATAAACTTGGTGTTGGGAAATGCAGCCATAGCTTGCTCCACCAAGTAACCCGTGCCACAACCCGTATCCACCCATACATTCGCGTCCGGCCGTACGGCCTGTGCCAACTGAATTACCTGGTTATGAATCACCTCATAAAAAGGAATCATTCTCCGCACGTGTTCATCGTAATCAGCGGCCTTGTGAGCTGTGAGATTGTCCATGCCCTTCATGGTCTGCATCATTTCAAATCGGCCCACAATTGTAGCAGCCGAGGTGACGAGGCTCTAATTTTTTTGCAAATTGCCCATGTGCAGGAATTTCAGAGACTCGTCACCTCGGCTGCTACCAGGTTTTTGGATTTTTTTACACCTTCTAAGGCATTACAAAAAATGAGAAATCCATCGTAAGTCGTTGAGAATTAGGTGTAAGATCGGAGCATTATATGGAGCCCGCTAAGTCCCAGCCCGAAAGCGCTACGTGCTGCACTCGGCGCAAGTTCCTCGGGCGCGCCGCGGGCCTGGCCACTGCTACAATCCTGCCGGAACTGCCCCGGCAATCACAAGCGGTGCTCTCTGCAGGCGCCGGGCTCCTGCCTACTATCAACCTCGGAGGACACGAGATCACCCGCCTCATCCTGGGAAGCAACCCCATTTACGGCTACTCGCATTTCAATCACCTCTTCAAGCCGTGCCTGGCCTACAAGATCTTGGCGGCGGGGCGGAGAATCGAAAGCCCAGCCGAAATTCGCCGGTGCTTCGAGACAGCCTTCCAAAACATCAAACCGACCGATGCGGTCATCGCGGGCATGTATCAGCAGTGGAACGATCAAATCGGAGAGAACTGTTCCACTGTGAGAGAGAACTGCCAGCGCAAGCTGTAATATTAGAGGCTTATGGATGCGGGATTGACCAAAAAGTTGACCCATGGTTGACCCATTTGCTAAGCTGTTGCTCTATGGCATTTGAGCCGCAGTTCACTATAACCGCGAAGTTGCTTCAAACCATCGAAACGATTTCCGCCCTCCGGGAGCGGATTGCGACGGCGACTATACAGGTAGCCTGGATTCCGGCATTGCAGAAGGATGCCCGTATCAGAAACACCCACAGTTCAACCGCTATCGAAGGCAATCCCTTGTCCCTGGAGCAGGTTCGGGAATTGGAGGAGGGCCGCCCGCTGGCTGCGGTGCCCCCCCGGTCGCAACGCGAGGTTTTAAACTATTTTGCGGGGCTTCGATACGTCGAGAAACACGCGCAGGTGAGAGAGTTGACCCACGACCACGTGCTGAGGTTGCATGCGATCATTGCCAGGAGCGTAATGGATCAAGGAGAGGCGGGCCGCTATCGAAACATCATGGTGCGAGTCGGCCGGCATCTTCCGCCGCCACCGGAACAGGTTTCCGGACTGATGCGGGAACTGCTTGATTGGTGGAACAGGGAGGCTCCGAAATGGTCACCGGTGGTATCGTCGGCCATAATTCACTTCCAGTTCGAAGATATCCACCCGTTCGCCGATGGAAACGGTCGCGCCGGCCGCATGCTCGCTTTGTGGGAGCTTTATCGGCGGGGCTTCGACACTCACCACATCTTTTCCGTAGATGAGTTCTATTGGGAGGACAGGCCGCGGTATTACGCTGCCTTGCAGGCCGTCCGAGCCCAAGGCGGCAGTTTGACAGGTTGGTTGGAGTACACCGCCCAAGGGCTCCGCTTGACGCTGGAGAAGGTTTGGTTGCGCATCCAAAAGCTCACCCTCACTTCAGGAACGACAAAAACCGTGCTGCGCCCCAAGCAGGAACAGATTCTCCAGTTGCTGCGCGAGCGAGGCAGCATGAGTCCACGCGAAATCTGGGTGGCCATCCGGGTTTCCAAGCAAGCGGCAGCGAAATTGATTAAGCCCTTATTAAAAGCGCGCGTGATGCGTAGAGTCGGTTCACAAAAATCAGGCCGTTATTTACTCCGCTGAAAAGGCAACGGAGAAGCGCCATTCGGCTCAGAACAGAGTTTCTTCACAAGCAGAAATGCCGGTGCTGGACAATCCGGGCCGGGGAGGTAGCCTCGGTCCCAGGTATGGTCTCTAACCAACAATTCCCAATTCCTCCTTGGCCGACCGCCTCATGACACCGTTATCCGAAACAGCGCCTGCGGTTTTCTGCCGCGCTCTCGTGAAACGATACGGCGATATCACGGCCGTGGATGGTCTCGATCTGGAAGTGCGCCGGGGCGAGTGTTTTGGGATGCTCGGCCCCAATGGCGCGGGCAAGACCACTACCGTTGAGATCTTCGAAGGCCTGAGGGTCCCGGACGGTGGCGAGGTCCAGGTGCTGGGCGATGGTTGGCGCGGCGACGGCCTGGCCTTGCGCGCGCGGCTGGGCATCCAATTGCAGGAAACGAAATTCCCGGAGAAGCTGCGGGTGAGCGAGGTGGTGACCCTCTTCCGCAGCTTTTATCCGCGCGGTCTGAGCGTCGCGGAAAATCTGGCTCTTGTAGGGCTGGAGGAGAAGGCAGACGCGCTTGTGCGCACGTTGTCAGGTGGGCAGAAGCAAAGGCTGTCTCTCGGGTGCGCGCTGACCGGCGACCCGGAACTGCTTTTCCTGGACGAGCCGACCACCGGGCTGGATCCGCAGTCCAGGCATCAGACCTGGGAGATCGTGCAAGGGTTGAAGGCACGCGGACGAACCGTGCTGCTAACCACCCATTACATGGAGGAAGCGGCCCGGCTCTGCGACCGGGTCGCGATCGTCGATCATGGCAAGGTGATCGCGCTGGGCAAGCCACGTGATCTCATCGCCTCTCTTGGCGCAGAGCACATTGTCGAGTTCGCGCTAGGCGAGACCGCCACCGCATTGACAGACCACCTTCTCCAGACCTTGCCTGGCGTTGACGGTGTAGCCCGCGACGGCGAGAACTGGCGGCTGACGGTGCGCGAGGTGCACCTGGTGGTGCCTGCGTTGATGCGGGTTCTGACCGAGTCCGGCGCGGAGCCTACGCATCTCACGACCCACCATGCCACGCTGGAAGATGTGTTTATGGCCCTGACCGGACGGAGGTTGCGAGATGGCTGAGACTCGTCAGTACAAGATTCACAGCGCCTTCACGGAGCTGACGCTGGCCCGGCTGCGCGAACTGATCCGTGAACCGGAGGCGGTCTTTTGGGTGTTCGTCTTTCCGATCATACTGACGGCCATTCTCGGCGTGGCGTTCCGGAGCCGCCCGCCCGCAAGGCTGCCGGTGGCAGTGGTCGCGGGCTCGTTAGCCGAAGGGCGTCGAGCGGCCCTTGCATCAGGGCCTGATCTGGCCCCGCGCATTCTTCCGGAACATCAAGCGCGCCAGGAACTGGCCCGCGGCCACGTCGTCCTGTTGGTGTCCGCAGAGGACCCACCGTCGTACAGCTACGACCCCACTCAGCCTGAGAGCCACGCAGCTCGTCTCGCAGTCGATGCAGCGCTCCAGCGGGCGGCCGGGCGAACGGACGCGTTCAGGCCGGGCGAGATCACGATGACGGAGCCTGGCGCACGCTACGTGGACTTCCTGGTGCCAGGTCTGCTGGGAATGACGCTCATGGGCACCGGCATGTGGGGAATCGGTTTCTCTCTGGTCGTCGCGAGAAATGGCCACTTGCTGAAGCGGCTCGTGGCCGCGCCCGTGCGCCGGGGCCATGTGTTGGGGGCGCAACTGGCATCGCGACTGGTCTTTCTGATACCCGAAGCGGGAGCACTGCTCCTGTTTGCCTGCCTTGCGCTGGGCGTGCCGCTGCGCGGATCGGTGTGGTTGCTGGCGGCCCTGTCGTTCGTGGGTGCGCTCGCCTTCAGCGGCCTGGGATTGCTGGCCGCAGCTCGGCCGCGGACGATTGAGGGCGTCTCGGGCATCATGAACCTGGTGATGGTCCCGATGTGGATCTTCTCCGGAATCTTTTTCTCGACCGAACGCTTCCCGGCTGCCATGCAGCCCTTCGTGCAAGCGCTCCCGCTCACAGCCCTGAACGACGCTTTGCGCGGGGTCATGCTCGAGGGAGCGGGACTGATGGCGTTACTGCCTAAGGTTGCGATCCTCGTCGCATGGGGGACGGTCAGCTCGGCGCTGGCCTTGAAGTTCTTTCGGTGGCAGTAACCATTCCGACTGTGTTGGAGACCATCCGACGCAGCGGCTGCTACAAACTCACCGCCCCACAACCCGATAAAATCCGGCATCATTACTTATCGTCAACGAAATGCTGTTTGTCGCTAACGGCCCCGCGATCGTTTGCCATATCGGGTTGCCGAAGTTAGTTGCCATCTGCACCTGGTACGGTCCGATTCCGCCGGCCCAGCTCAGGAACAGGTTCGTCGTTTGTAAAGAGACCGCGGCAATGATCGGTGGCGCGGCAATCACGTTAATATTCATCGTCGCATTGGTCGAAAGGCCGCCCGGATCGGTTGCGTTCACGGTGAAACTGTTCGTTCCAACATCCGCCGACAACGGCGTACCGGAAAGCGCTCCGTTGCCGGCGACCGCCAGCCACGCTGCTCCGCTGACTTTCGCAAAAGTAAGCGGGTCGCCATTCGGGTCGGAAGCGTTCGTCGAGATGTTTGCCGAGTAGGCAACCCCGGCATTGGCATCCGGCTCGGAGAACGGATTTGCGAGGAAATACGGGGCGCCGTTCACGTAAATAAACATGGTCGCAGAGTTTGAGAGACCGGCCGGGTCGCGCGCGCTGACAACAAAACTGTTCGTGCCCGCATCGGAATTGGCGGGTGTGCCCGAAAGCGCGCCATTCCCGGCCACGGTGAGCCAGGCCGGGCCCGTGACTTTGGCAAACGTCACCGTGTCGCCGTTCGGATCGGAGGCGTTGGTCGCCATATTGGCCGAATACGCCGCGCCCGCGTTCACACCGGGCTCGGTAAATGGATTTACGAAGAATACCGGGGGCCGATTAGTGACAGCAGCGTAATGCGCCTGAATTCGCGCCGGCGTCAGCACGTAGTTGTAAATCGCCACCTCCTCCATCAAACCCACAAACTGGGCATCGTAAGTGGTCGTTCCCGACTGCCGCGACCCAATCGTCAGCGCGTTGGCCGAGCTGAGCAATCCACTGCCCGCCGTGATCGTGCCGCTCGCGTTCGAGACCCCGTCCACGTACAGGATCACCTTGCCGTTGGCCTCATCGCAAACGCCGACCAGGTGGTGCCACGCGCTGTTCGGCCCGATGGTGCCATTCGCGAGGTGTACGCCCCCGCTGGCGTCCCGGACAAAGAACCGAAATGCGTGACTCCCCGACCCACAATCCAGGTTCAGTTGCTCGCCACCCGCGCCTGTGCCTTTGGTGACCAGCCCGCAATCGGTCGTCTGCGCCGCCCCGTTCGCCCAGGCCTCCACAGAAAACTCAGCGTTGCCGTTGGTCGCAAAATCAATCGGGATGCCTCCCGCCATGCTGGTATTGCCCGAATTGCCGAAGCGCACCACTTTGTGCGTGTCAATCAGCGTATCTCCAGCCTGGCCAAGCAGGGCGTTCGTGTAGGAGCCATTGAGTCCGCCCACATAATCGTGCGCAATCGTCCCGTTCGTTTCATCCAGTCGCCAATACGCCATCGGATGGTCCGCCAGCACGCCTTGCCCAAACGGATACGTCGGCGCGGGGGTGACCGTCAGCGAAACCACGCTGCTCGTTGCCATGCCATAGGCGTTGCTCAGCCTCAGCGAGTAGTTGCCTGTGTTCGTGAGTTGGACGCTGGTAATGGTGTAGGCGTTGGTGGTCGCGCCGGTGATGGCAGTGCCGTTGAATCTCCATGTGTAAGTCAGGGGCGTCGCGCCCGCTCCAACGGCGGAGAAGCGCGCGGTCTGCCCGGCAAAAAGGAAGAGGTTCGTCGGGTTCGGTTGCTGGGTAAAGAGTGGAGCGGTAAGGACAGTGAGGGTCGCAACCGTGCTGGTGACGGCGTTGTAGGCGTTGGTGATTACCACGAAATAATTGCCTGCCTGGTTGGTGGTCACCGGCGTGAAATTGAGGCTGGCCGCCGTTTGCCCGGCCACCAACGTGCCGCTGCCCGGCGTTCCGTTATACCATTGATAGGTCAGCGGCGGCGCGCCCATCGCCACGACCGGAATTGTCACCCCGGCGGAGGGGTTGCTGTTCGTCACCGATTGCGGCTGCTGGATGATGATCACCTGCGCCGGCATCAGCGCGCCGCTGATTGCGAAGATGGCCGAGTCCTGGTTGCCGCCGACAGGCGGATTCGTGAAAGAGATCGAGGCCAGCGGCTGGTTCAAACCCGACGCGGCTAGGTTGATCGTGGTCTGGTACAGGTTGGGATTGCTGGAGCCCGGGTCTTCAAAGCTAAACGTCGTCAGTTTCAGGCGGCCAAACCCTTGCAGCGCAACGTTGGCACTGTTGTTGAACCAATCCTGGTCGTTGAAGTTGAAGGTCTGGCTGTGCGTGCCATCAGCGAAATTGAGCACAAGTGTGCCCGAGCCCCCGCCGTTCGCCGAACTGGCGAGCACCGCGATCGAATTGTAGGACTGAGAACTGCCAAGGGTGAGCGTCCCGGTTGTCGGGAATCCGTCCCCCATTTGCAGGACGTTGGTCGCGCCATACGGGCCGAACTGGAACACGGTCGCGCCGTCCAGATGACTGGTGAACACTCCGCCCTGCGGCAGGCCCTTGCCGCCCCCGCTCAAACCGGCCTGGTAAAACGCATAGGCGTTGGCAATGTCGAAGCCCGTGGCTTTGGGTGAAAGCACCGTGCCGTTGGTCGGCACGATGACCCCGGCGTTCAACCCGGTAAATGTCAGCGGATAATTCGCCGCCGAGACATTCAGCGTGAACAGCCGCGTCTCCACCACGCCGCTGGTCGTGTTGGTGACCAGAACAGTGGCGTAGTAAGTGCCGGACGCAAAATTGGTCGCCGCGGCGGTGTTCAGGCTCACAGTGACATTCGTGGCCGGACTCAATGGCGAAAGCAGCCCCGTGGTTGCCGTGGCGGTGAGCCATACCGAGGTATTGGCCAGAGACCACGTGACGGGGGCTGCCCCAGCGTTCGTGAGCGAGAAAATCACGTTCGTCCCTCCGAACGGCACGCCAAACGGCGTCGTAATCGTGAACCCAGTCCCCGGCATGATCTGTAGGGCATCGGTCGGCGCGGCCAGCACATTGATCATGTTGCTTCCGTTCGGAGTGCCCCAGCCCGTCGCCAGGTCATAACCGGCCACCGCCGGGAAATTGGTCGGACTGGCGGTGTTGAAATTGTTGCCCGTGGTGATGTCGTGAAAAATGGTGGCGTAATTGTTCGAGCCGCGGCCAATCCCGTAGAGGACCGTATTCAGATTGCCGATGGCGCTTCTCCCATTCGCGGCGGCCTGCTGATTCACCAGCGCCATAAACCCCGCCCAGAGCGGCGCCGCCGCGCTCGTCCCGCCGACCGTTCCCGACTGTCCGTTTTTCAAGTACCAAAAAATTACCGTGTCGGCCAGCGTCGAGACGTCCGGAAAATTCCGTTGCGTAATCGAACCATGATTTGTGCTCATGTCCATCCCGGCCTGATAGCTCGGAATCGTGTAATGCGGTGTGATCCCCCCGCCACTTCCGCCCCACGTCGTTTCCGAAACCCAGGCGCCGAACGGTCCAGTCGTCGTGAGCTTTGTCCCGCCTACTGACGTAATGTTCGGGTCGTCCGCCGGCGCAAAGATCAAATTCGTCGAATACGCCCCGCTATCCCCCGACGCGACAAAAAAAGACTGTCCTTGCGCCATGAACTGAGCGAAGACGGTGTCCATTGAACCGGGCGGCGGATAAAACCCGAACGAACAGCTCAACTGCTTCGCCTGGTTGTCTGTCGCCATGCGGTTGAAGATGTCTATAGCGCTGTTGCCCTCATACACAATGATCGTCGCGCCGGGCGCCATGCACATCGCCATGTCAATGTCCAACGCTTCTTCGCCGTCATCCGTCCCGGGCGCAGGCACACCCGTAAACCCGTCCAGCAGCACGTTCGTCACCACAATGGCCGGCAAGCCAGCGGCTTGCTTGTACAGGATAATGTCGTTCGTGAAATACGGGCCGAACTCGAACAGCCCAATGGCCTGGCCCACTCCCGTCAGCAGCACCCCCGGCGCATACGCCGCCCGAAAATCGTATCCGAGAAAATCCCCGCCCGGCCCCGACCCGGTCGCGTAGCTCTGCACCTCAGTCCCATCCAGCGGCGAGTGATCCTTGTTCCCCTTTCGATGCAAACTCATCGGCCTGGGCGGCATGAAATTTTCCAGTCCGCTGACGTCGTGAATCGGCACTCCTTCGGGCACAGAGGGCTCGGCATCCGGCGAAAAAAATTGCCGCGGCTCCGTTGGATGACGATAAAGCCGCAGCGTAATTCCGAACGCCCGTTCGATGTCGGCCACCGACCCGCGCACATCCAGGATCACGCGGTTCGGGTGGGTCGCCGTGACGGTTAAATGGTTCGATTTCGCAAAGGCGATCACCTTGTCATAATCCGCCTGCGTCGGTCCGAACCGTTCCGTGAACTGCTCCGGCGTCAGGTAATGATGATAATTCGTGCTCGAAGGGTCATAGAGCTCGTGCAGGAAATTCGTCAACCCCGCCGGGTCCCGCAGCGGCAAGCCAATGGCCAGGTTCAAATTGGTCTCCGCCGACAAGCGCCCCATCGGCTTCAGCTTCGCCACCTCCGCCGGTATATGCCCATGAAGTTGCCTTCGCCCCTGCCCCGCCCCCGCCCCCTGCCCAACCGCCTCAGGCACAGAAACGAACATCATCCCCAGGCACAATGAAGTCAGACTGAGTAATTCACTTCGCAATTGCCCGTAGCGCAGGCTTCTCCCGACCTGTCGGGATATCGCCGACTTCCAGTCGGCAGGCGCCCCTCTCAGGAATATGCGAGTGAATTTATGAATTGGAGTACTGAGCAGAGGAAAAGCGAGGCATTTGGTTGTGCGCGGCATACAGCTCCAACCTAATCCTTAAAACCAAGCCTGCAAGCGCCGCACCTTAGTCGAAAACCTAATCGCAAACTTAATCGAACCCTTCAGCCAATCCCCACGTCCCATCTTCGATTCCCCTTGCGTCTTTGCCTCTTTGCGCCTTTGCATTAAATTCCCGGTCCGTTTAATTGGCGTTCATTGAAAAGAAAAACGCAGCGCCGGTGGCGCTGGGCAAACTTGGCGGATTGAAGGGCTGCAAGGCGCGGTGAAGCATTGGCTTCAATTCACGGACTGAAGAATTGCAGACTGCGGGCGGCGTGCATGCGCGACCTTGGTTGGCCGCAGGAATCGAATTTCGATACATTGTCCCAGGGCAGCGGCGATGCGTTGGAGCATACCCAGGGAATGTCCTTCGTAATCAGCGTCCTCCAGGCGGGAAATAACCGACTGCCTCGTGCCGATTCGTTCCGCCAACTCCGCCTGCGACAGCCCAGCCCTGTTCCGGGCGTCATAAATGAGTTGAGCAACGGCCGCGTTGACTCTGGCCTCCTCTGTTAACCGACGCAGTTCGGAGCTGTGACCCGCCATCCGATCCAGAATAATCTCGGCATCCCTCGTCTTTTTTGACTCAACTTTCGGTTTCATAAGTGTGTTTGCTCGGATTTAGTTCAAATAGCTTTTTCCGTTTAATTGCGCAATCTATCTCCACCGGCGGTATCGTGTCCTCCTTCGTCAGGCTATGAGCGATATCGCGACCTGACGTTGGTGGAAGAAATACAGAATCCGATACTGAACATGGCCTTGTTTAGCGCGCAATTCGTAAATCCCGTCGCGCAGATAATCCGCCGCTGGCCGCCTGAGTTCGTGTCCAAATTGCCCCAACATCTCGATGCGCGCACGGCAGTGTGCCCATGCTTTCTCGTTGGTTTCCATTAGTTCGCGAAGCCAATTCACGACAGGCGCCTCGCCATTGGCGTCCTGGAAAAACGCGACCTGTGTTCTGGGCATAATTTGAACATAGAGTAGAATATCACAATTTTGATATAAAGCAAGGGTCCTATTTGCTATTGGACGGCGCCACCTGACACCTAACACTTGACACCTCTGCAATTTCCCATCTTGCCAGACCATTAATCCACCAATCCATCAATCCTCCCCTCTGCCCTCTGCCCGGTCCTGTGGTCCGTGGTCACGTTTTTGGTGGACCAGTATAACGCTGACGCCCGGCTGTGGCGGAAGCTGGAGCCCAAGCGCCGCGCCAGGCGCAAATTGTGCCCGCTCCTGTCCAAGAAACTGCTCAAAAAGCTGGACCTCGAAGAATTCGCCAAAGCTCGCCCGCCCCAGGATTGCGTGGGAGAATGGATCACGCCATGAAGAAGCGTCTTGTCCGAGCATCACCGACTGAGATCGAGTCCCTGATCCAGGAGATTCGAGGCCAGAAAGTCATTCTGGACTCGGACCTCGCGCTTATCTATGGCGTTCCTACTAAGCGCCTGAACGAGCAGGTTAAACGAAACGCCGAACGCTTTCCAGGCGATTTCCTGTTTCGGCTCACGTGTGCTGAACTCGAGATGCTTTCCCGAGACCAGCCCGGCGGATCCGTCTTGAAGTCGCAAATTGCGACTTCAAGAGGCGCACACGGGGGACGGCGCAAGCTTCCCTTCGCCTTCACCGAGCATGGCGCAATAATGGCCGCGAATGTCCTAAACAGCTCCAAGGCCGTCCAAATGAGCGTCTTCGTAGTCCGCGCGTTCGTAAAAATGCGCGCCGCTTTCCTCGACAGCCGCGAACTCGCCTCCAAATTGGCTCGCTTGGAGCAAGAGCTGAAGATCCGGCTCAACATCCATGAAGCAGCCATCGTGGACGTCCTGCAACGCGTCATGGAAATCCTTGACCCGCCGCCCGACCCGCCCGGACCACCTGCGCCGCCAAAGCCACAAATCGGATTCCATATCAAAGAAGAAGGAATCCCTTACCGTGTCAAAAGGCGATCCGCCCAAATCTAAAATCGGCAATCGAGCCCCCTCATCCCGCCCATTTTCTATTTTCTATCTTCTATTTTCTATTTTCTATTCGCTCTTTTTGCTGCCCCTGGTCTGTGGTCCGTAGTCCGAAGTCAGTAGTCCGTGGTCGGTTGTCCGTAGTCCTTAGTCCGTGGTCACTAGTCCGGTCACTTTTCCGGCTTTGAACTTTGAACCATACCTGACCCCCGACACCTGACACCTGACACATGACACCTGACACCCTCCTTGCCCATCCCCCTCTACCCCCTTTAGAGCCGTGACACCGTGACAATCCGCATTTTACCGGACTTTTTTCGCGGTTTACCCGTGACAAAACCCGTGACACAGCGGTGACCGAGCCGTGTCAGAACAGAATTCTTGCCGCCTAAGCGTCAAACCAGGCCTTGCTTGCAAAGGACTTTTTTGATGCAAGCCGAGCAATTCCGGCACATTCTTGGCGCGTTTTGAAAGCAGTTTATTACAACGAGGATGAATGATTTGTGCTGAATCAGGATACATCAATATTGATGTTGCCCACATATGGATTTTACTGTAGAGTTCTATGAGACAGAGGACGGTCAGTGCCCCGTTCTCAGGTTCCTTGAAAACTAACTTCGATATCTACTTGGAAGAGCAGTTACAGGACCCGGATTTCGCCGAGCGCTTCGAAAGAGCTGGCGAGGCTTGGGATGTTGCATTGCAGCTCGCCGCGCTTCGAGAAAAGGCCGGGCTGTCCCAGAAGGAGCTTGCGCGAAAGTTGAAAACCTCCCAGCAGCAGATCAGCCGCCTGGAGTCGCCATCTTACGAAGGGCACTCCCTGAGCATGCTCCGCCGCGTGGCAAAAGCCTTGGGCGCAAGAGTCCGCGTGCTCGTCGAACCGGAGGAGGACAGCCGGGGCGGAGATCGGGTCCGTTCATCTCGCCGGCCATGCGACCGATAAAGCTGTCCCCTTGGGCGCCTGCCAATACACCACCCCATCAGCATGCGCTCGCGCAACCACACCCATTCGCTTCGCCTCCGTATTTAGCACAGGATATCTTAGAACGCGGCGGACGAACTCTGCCGCCTCTTGCCGCCGAACGTCCAGCCAGATTAAACAATAGTTTGGATGGCACCAATCTTGCCGGCAAAAGTCCCGATCCAGCGTGAAGAAGGTCGGGTGCGGCAGGCGATGCAGCAGGCGAATCAAGTCCTCGTCCTGGCCTCCAGACGTGCCCAGCTCGCGGCCGATGAAGCGGAAACGAATCCGCCACTTACGCAGCAAGTTCTGCTGGCCCGCGGGCAGGTTTTCGTCGAGCACCAACATGGAATCCTGTGAACGGCTCGTGTTTCACTACCAGATGGGCGATGGCAATTGCTTCAGAGATGGCGTCCAGCGAGACCCGCCCGCTCCACTCTCGGACGATTTCATCCCAAGTCAGGCCGTCGTCCAACTGCTCCAAGACCAGCCACACCATGATCCGAGTGCCCCTGAACGTAGGCTGCCCGCCGCAGATTCTTGAATCTGCAACGATGTGCCGCCCCAACTCGATCCGCCGATGCTCTCTGCTCGCCTTTGCTTTCATGCCGATGCGCCAAATTATGCCCTCGAAATCCAGCCGCTTCAAGCCCTCACTTCGATCAGACTCAAGCAACAGTAGAGCCCCCTTTCTCCACATATCTTAATCCTAATCTTTCTCTTAATCTTACTCTTCCCGCCTCTGACACCTGACCCCTGACACTTGACACCTGACTTCTGACCCCTGACACTTGACACCCGTCCCCTCTGCCCCTCGACGCTCGACCCTCTCCCGACTTTGGACCTTGGACTTTGGACACCCGACCCTGCCCCCTGCCCCCTGACACCCGACACGCGCCCTCTCCCCCCGGACGCAGCCCTCCCCGACCCCGCCTTCCTGGCGAAGCACCGGGCGGATCGTTGCCGAACTGAGCTTGAGAACAAGCGAAACCGGAACGCCCTTGAGCGAGGTGAGCCACTCATTCCAACGCAACCCGCGAAAACAATCGAGCCATTGGACAACGCCCTTTTCGTGTGCTAAGATTTTAGCCCTATGAACAAAACCCCAATGACTTTCTCCCATCCCATTGAGCGGCTGAAGATGTATGATTTGGATCCCAGCAAGTGGGACTTCAGGCATCCGCCCGAGCTTTTAGAGGTCAAGGATTCGACGATCGCCCCATATATGCCCTTCTTGTGGCAAGTTGAACCGGTCGGAGAAAAGCCGCGTGTCGAGAATCCCGAAAACGGGCTGCCGCGATTCCTATTCGAGCTCACCGAGGAGCCCAACGAATTTTGGCAACTTTTCTTCGAAAATTACCGAGGTGGTATTGAAGTAGCCTTTGAAGGCAAAACATTGATTATAACGTGTGAGCCCAAGGACCTTCAAAGGAACGTCGAGTTGATCTGTCACAGTGCCGTCTATAAGGCTAGCAACGATTACAGGGAAGAAAGGGATAAACTCCTCTGGGCCGTCTTCATGAAGATGCAGGAGCAGCAACGGCGCGATAACACAGAAGCTGACATAACTCGGGAGATGGAGAACTACAGGCAGCAGCGTAGTGAGCAGGTGACGATGGCAAACGAAAGCGGGTTTTCCGTTCGCCTCGTTGTCCAAAATTTCAATCGGCGCTACCAGGAAATCCTGGAGAACAAATTTGTTTGGTGGAGCCGTGTTTTAGAAGGCCCCACCATCGCCAAGTACAGGGCCTTGTTCGCTGCAGAGCTTCTCAATGGTTAACGAAATTCGGGAGAAAGTCCGTTCCTAGCCCCGATATTTCATAGTAGTGAGGGCGCCCTCATTAGCATTGCGGCTTTAGCCCGGTGAATGAACGCCAGTGCCCAGTAAAGTCGGGCATCTCCGGCCTAGATCTGCACCGCCCAACGAAGGCTGCCAAATACCAGAATCCCGAGGGCACCGCTTACGCACCTGGCAGTTTCAGCAAGAGACCACCTGAAGATTAATTCTGACCGCCCACAAGTCAGAGTAGGAGAATGGCCTTCCATCATTCTGGCAAGAAAAATTCAGTTCTGCCGGAGAGTGTTCAAACTCGAACCGGATGCCGAACTCCGGGTTGAACCTCTACAGGAAGCGCCATGTTCCAATTTGCTTCGTCGTCCCTGTGCCTCCTTCGCTGGCAGGCGGTTTCAAGCACCCTCGGCATGCACGTCCCGCTCTCGCCTGTCGTCTTTCTCCTCGGCTCGCAGCTTCGGTTCCTCGACTCGCGGAGGTTCCGCGGGTGAGAGGTGGAAAGCAGGTAGGTCGGGCTGAGAAAAGTACAGAGACTGGGCTTTCGTAGCGATACTGCTTTTAGTAGCTCCCTCCACATCGGCTTTTTTTACCAAACCCATTTGTTGCAATTTGCCTGTTCGTTTGCCCACCAGTTGGTACGTGGCGTCGATGAGCACCGATATCTCACTCGCTTTCATCGCACGCCCCTCCTGGTGTAATGTTTCGAGGATGTCCAGTTCTACGGCTGGCAGCATCATAGCCCTGTCCAGAGATTGCATCTCCGCTGAAAAGTCATCGCTCAGCCTCACAACACGGCAGGTGCCTTCCTTGCAGGTAGGACAACCCCACTTGAAAAGCTCGAAGCTTTCGCGCTTCTCTACAGGAAAACATGCACCGCAATCCTCACAGCGAATAGTCCGAGTATCCGCCAGAAATCCTTTGACAATCCCATTATAATTAAAGCACCGCTGTACAAAATAGCTCCGATCCTCTCGGCGGCCTCTTGGATAACCCCACGCCAGACGCTCGCTTTCACAAAGCCCGTAACAAAGTGCGAAAATTGATACGTCAGCCCCATCCTTGTCTCTCATTTCGTGATACTTTGTAACGAGAAAGTTCATCTCGAGGGAGCTCAACATTCTCTCCAAATCCGGGCTGATCGCGAAATGACTAACAGGTGGGCTTGAGAGCCCTGCGAAGTATGTGCCGCCGATGTCGCCCGTGGAAATGCGACGCCGAACGTCCCGTGCCTCCGATATCAGCCGATCGAGCAGTGCTTTTTGATTATGCCGATCCAGCTTTTGCTCGAACGGCTCAAGCGCGAATCTGTTAGCCCTATCGAAGTATTGAGCAATTACGGTTTCGTAATACTTCTCCGAAGCCAATCGGATCGCCTGCGACGTGATGACCTGTTCCTTTGATACTCTATCCAGATAACAATGATGCAAAACGTAACCGATGAGCCGCGGGACATTCAATGTGCACTCGAACAGCTGCCGCATGTGATCAGTGAGCGGGACCGCCGGGTCGAAGTAATCTTTCGTGGCCTCGCCGAATGCTGCAAATCGGGCTTCGAGCAGACGCTGAGTGTAGTCAATCGCACTAGCCTCCGCTGTCTGGATATCTGCCGATTTATACAGATCGAAGAAGTCCAGCTGAATTGTATCGACTTTTCCCGGATCGATCTTGCCATAGTAAATCCGACCGGGATAGCCAGCGATTTTTAACTTGATCCTCTCCTCACTCGCATTATTGAGTGGGGCCAAAATTACATCCACGAACAGCTTTTGGTCGGGCCAGGCTAATTCGCTAAAGTCATCGAAAAGCGCCACAAGGCGAGTCATGCCGGCTTCATTAAGGAGATCCTTGATCTCATCTATAATCTCCGCGAAAGGAAAAGAGCGCAGAACAGCATCCGCATACTCCCGATAGGTTTCGCCGTCTAAAATTGTTTCCTCGAACTCCTCGAATCCAGAATCGGAACTTGCGGTGAGGGTTTGCAGTCCAACGGTTACAGTGCCTTTGGATGCACCCTTTTGTGCTTTCTTCTTCTCCTCGCGGTCCTTTGTCTTTTTTGTAATTAAGCGCAGTATGGGCAACTCCTGCTCGTCCAATCTTGCGACGCGGACTCTGTCCGCGAGACTCGTTAACCGCTGCCCGACGTCCTGGTAATCTCGCTTTTTGCCGCGCCATCGGTCCCATAAGGATAGATTCCTCGCGGCTTCGCGGAGTTCCTTTATGACCTCGGCAATCACGGTCCCGAGGAACGCTTTTCGAAGGAGGTGTATCCGAAGAACCTCATCCGAAATGTCGGCATCCCCCGTTGCATGAGCAGGAGCGGCGCTCGCATTAACTAGTTCGTAGATAGTCTTAACGTCAATGTAAGCCGAGATCAGATCAGTGCGCTTGCGAATGTCCGACTGCGCCTTCGCGAAAACTGTGCTCTTGCCGGTTCCTTTCCTCCCAACGAGAAACGTTGTATTCGTCGAGAGCACGGTGGCTAAAACCGCATCGCCGTGCAGAGGGTCAACATAAACCTTGTCCATCACATCGCCACCCAACTCTGCTTGAAAATCCTTCAACTCCGCCCTCCGATACTGGCGAAGAGATTCGGCGATCCTTGCAAATACCGCTGCATTCATAACGGCATTGTGCAAGCAACGTGTCTTCTCGCCCAGTAAAAACTAACGCGCCTGACGCCATCGCGCGACACCTCAAATGACCGGCTGTGATAACGGCGAGGAAGGCGAGCTTTCGTGGTTGCTCTACCACCCTCATGATTGGGGCGGGAAAGGACGCGGGCGCTCATTTACCGGGTCATCCATACTTCAGGCTTCGCTCGCAATATAGAGCGGATAGCCGAGCAAATCGTTCACCCTCCGCTCCTCTCCTTCATGTCTATATGTCTGCTCGTTGGCGAAATAGCGAATTCGGTACAGTGATCTCACCTTTCTTTTGTCCACCACAATCCCTCCAATTTTCTTAAGCTTGTCCACCGGGTGCAGGTCGCTCCCACGTCCAAAGGGTTCGTACTCGTCCGTTATGATGTGAAAGAAATCTAAACCATGAGTCAGATTCACGATTGCCTGGAGGGCTGATACGCCGGAAAGAAACTGACCCGCTGGGCCATTGTCCCAACGCAACTCGGATAAGTACAGAAATGTTCCGCGCCAATCCCAAGGCTCCCTTACGTAGACCGTAGGGTCCGGATCCGCGATCCAAATGCATGCACTCGCAAGCCCTTTTATGGGCGTCATGCCTGTGATCGGGATAATTACCTTTGTGGCCTCCGTGCTTTCAATGATGAAGCGCCGGTGCGCTCCATTCTCGCCGGTCTTCGCGTGACCTGCAATCGGCAAGGTAGCTGGACGCCCAGAGTACAAGTCCTTTTTGACGTCGAGGAAGATTTCGATGAGCTCAATTTTTTCGTGAAGTTTTAGCGGAACGCGCTCTGTTGTTCGTGAAGTCTCTAATACGGGGCCGGTGAGCGATGCGGACATCTTCCACGACTTTCGGTCCACTTCGGCGAACCCATCTCGAATCTGCTCGGAGAGCCTGTGGATCATGGATTCGTCGACAAAGATAAAGTCTTCCAGTTTGCGCGACCGTGAGTTTTTCATTACGTGAATACAAGTTTGTAAATAACGGCGAAACCACCCATTAGACGATAGCAGCGTTATTTCCTTCTTTCAACCAAAGCGTAGCGGCGACAGCAACAGGGGGAGTAATACGGCGGGCGAGGTGCACGAGGACCTCAGCGATCGCTCGATCCTGGGGAAGCGCGGCGAGCAGGCGTCGCCATAGCTCGCCCCCGGAGGATCGGAATGGGCCCGCAACAACTTACCTTCACTTCTTCGCCCGTGGGACACGAACAGGTCAGCTCGGCGAGCGACCCTTAAGCGCTCAAACCATTCCCAGTATGGAGCTAAGTAGGGCAGTCGTACCGCATGCCGAGCGGGTGAAAAACGTAGGGGGCTAGCGTGAAGTTACCAATCCTCTGGCTTCATGTCGCGTGTTTCGAGGTTTCCACCGACTTGAGGGATCAACTCAATGCGGTGCCCTTCAGCGTAGTCGCCCGAGAGATAAAAATCCATTCGCTGGGGAATATAACTGTACTGCGTGCTCGGCCCGAAAAGATGCTTAAGCCCGTACCATCGAGACCCGCTGGCGAACTTTAACTTGTAGGACCCGAGGGGAACGTCAACCGACAGCGTGCTTCCGCTGTTGATGAAGTAGTTGGCGACGAACTCTCCCGAACCCCAATCAACAAGCTTCATCACGTAATAGCCGTCGGATGGTTTAGTGGTGACCTTAAGCGGGGCGGTAGTGCCATTATAGGAGGCGAATGAGTACGAGAAATTCAATGCACCTGGATTCGGAAATGGCTGTTCGGGCTCCGAGAAAATAGGCTCAGGAGCTACTTCCAGGCGTCTGCTGCGGCCCCCAGGCTGTACATAGCCGAGCGCCGGCTCCGCGTACGTTGTCCGCACTGAGCGAGACCTGTTGGCTTCGCGGCTAGACGCCGTCGTGCTCGAAGAATCGGAACCTGAGTTTGCGTCGAGGGCGTGTAAGCCGAAAATCAAAAGGCCAAAAACGAGGATGCACGCCGGGGCGTGATAGTAGAGCGGGTGCAGGTCAAAGCTGCGAAACCTCTCCCAAAATGCCTTTCGCTGGGGCGGCGCCGCATCTGGTCGCATGCTCTTCAGGGCGTCCGCGACATCCGGGTCGGGCATCAGGTCAAAAGCCGCGCGTAGAGCCTCGTACGCCTCGTGAGGGCGGCCGGAGTGATAAAGTTGGTAAGCAACCGCCTTTAGCAGAGCCAGGTTATTCTCCTTCGGCTGCGAGCCTCCTCGGGCGTTGCTGAACAAGGCACCGATAGTCCAAAAGAATCCCCAAATGCTCCACCAGCCCAGCAACATGCTAATTGCACTTGAGAAAAGGGATTCCTTTACGCGGCACCGGCCACACAAAATCCCTACTTTCGGAGTCTTCCTTGAGTAGTTGATAAAACTATAAACTCGCCACATGGCCGCGATTCGGAGCGACGGATCCAGTCGCCCACACCGCTCGCAGTGAAAATCTGGATCAACTCTTGGGGGGTGTCTGGCGTAGGAGCTCGAGTGACCCGTCTGTGTTTGCCTCGCGCTCGGCCCCGCTTTTGGAGATTCCGCCAATTTGAGCTCCATGTCATAGGACATTTTTGCATCTGGTGAAGACAGCGTTGCATAGGCTTCGTTCAACTGGCGCGTCCAGTCGGGAGCTTCGGGAGATGCACTAACATCAGGGTGACACACCTTGATAAGATTCCGGTACGCCTGTTTGATCTGTACCTGGTTGGCATTTCGGGGTACGCCTAAGACTTTGTAATAGTCCTTCATTTGGCATCAGCGCGCAGCTGCTGTTCACCGCGCCGCACCCGGTGCCGACAGCTCGTGCGCGGTTAGCCCGTAGCACAGCACCATTCATTTTCTCGGTTATCAAACTTGCCCGGCTACTAGACAAGTATTTTGGGCCGAGCGTCGAGGGGTGTCAAGTTTTCTAAGGGGTCAAACTGTTCTAAGGGTCAAACTGGAGTTTGAGCATGCGCACGGTATTTCCGGGACCGGCTTGAGCATTAAATGAGAGAGCCCGAGGCCAGAGGTCTGAGGTCTGAGATCAGAGGTCAGGGGACGGAGGCGAGGGCGCGAAAGCGACTTATCCAGTTTATCGTGAGCACACTCAGAGCGTACTCATATTGCGGAAACTCCGGCTCCTACTGAACGCTGCCATCACCGTTGCGCCGCCGTGTTGCCGCGCTCGGATATGCTCCAGATGAAAACGCAGGATTCCCGGCCTCACATCTGGAAGATGGCAATACTCGCACCGTTTTCCAGCGCGCTCACGAACGGCGTGGCGTAGCGCCTCGCGAGTCACGAGGCCAGAGGCAGTCCAAGCCGCGCACGGGCGCGCAGCTGCGCCAGGCCAAGAAACTCAGTCACTCTGATGAAGCTCTGGTACTCGGATCGCTCCTCGGGGGTGATCTGGCCCTCATTAGCCTTGTCCGCCAGCTCATCCAGCCGCTCCCGAGCGACGGGATCTAATTCCAGATGCGCGATTGCCTCAAGGCTCGCTTTGTCCAAACAAGCTGCCACGCTATCGGCAAGGGCTTCGAGCAATGGAGGCCTTGAAATTGCGCTCATGAGCAGATTCTAGCCCATCGCCTCAATTGGAGCAACACCTTGCTCCGAAACGCGCCCTTTAACGCGCGTCAAAACTTTCTCACTCAACCATTTGACAAATCTCCGACCCAGCGCGAATTTCTCGCGCTTGCTTTTCGCAGGCCTGGCGCTGGCCCAGCCCACGCGTGGGTAAGAGCGGGGTTGATTCTGGCTAGCCTCCAGTTCCG
>PSRM01000163.1 GCA_003176045.1 Verrucomicrobiota bacterium
CGATCCTCGGGCATCTCCCAGAGTTTAGCAGTCTTATCGTCGCTGGCGCTCAGGAGGAACTTGCCGTTGGGCGAAAAGGCGACTGAAATCAAATGCGAAGTGTGTCCTCTGAGAGTTGCCACTTCCCGGCCACTGGCAGCGTCCCACAACTTAACTGTCCGATCTCCGCTGCCGGTGGCGATTCGTTTGCCGTCGGGGGAAAAGGTTACCGCACCGATACCCGCCGAATGGCCATGAAGAGTAAGCAGTTCGCGGCCACTTGGGACTTGCCACACTTTGGCCAAAGTATCCCCGCTGCCAGTTACCAGTCGCTGGCTATCCGGTGAGAAAGCTACAGCCCAAACTTTGTCGCTGTGGCTCGCAAGGGTGGCTAGCTCTCGGCCGGTGGCGGCGTCCCATAGTTTGGCAGTCTGGTCGAGGCTGCCGGTGGCGATCCATTGGCCATTTGGGGAAAAGGCCACGGACCAAATCCTGCCGTGATGGCCTTGGAGGGTGAGGGTGGAGTGCGTGAGCGCGGACGAGGCCGTCCGCGGCTCCTGGCCCTCGAGGGTGAGGGGTGGCGGCCTGAACGCGGACGAGGCCGTCCGCGACTCCTTTCCTTCGAGTGTGGGGGTTGCGGGCGTGAACGTGGACGAGGCCGTCGGCGACTCCGTTAGGTCCCACACTTTGGCGGTCCGGTCGTCGCTGCCGGTCACCAACCTGCGGCCATCGGGAGAGAAGGCCACGGACCAAACCGCACCGGTGTGGCCTTTGAGGGAAAAAAGCAGCCGGCCAGTGGCCGCGTCCCAGATGCTCGCTGTAGAGGCTTGACCGCGATTGGTGACCCACTCGCCAGTGGCAACCCAACGGCCATCCGGAGAAAAGGCTGCCGAGTAAATCGGGGCGCCGTTCCCGCGGAAAGTTGCCAGCTTGCGGCCGGTGGCGGTCTCCCAGACCTGGGCGAGGCCGTCCTCGCTGGTGGTGACCATCCGGGAGTTATCCGGCGAAAAGGCGCCTGCCGTTACGGGGCCTGGATGGAGGAGTGTTTTCAACGGCAGATGAAGTTGGCGTTGCCAGTAGTACCATTCGAACCCACGGTTCGGCCACCGTTCAGTGGCCTTGAGCAATTCTTGCACCCGGCCAATATTGTTCTGCTCCCATGCTTGTTGAGCCAGGCTCATGTTGGCGTTATAGAGCAGGCGCTGCGCGTCGGCTTTTTCCGCGTCGGCCCGGACGCGCTGAGCCTTTTCGGCGCTCCGCGCATGATTGGCCTCAATGGCCTGCCAGGTGGTCATCACGATCCCTAAAACGAGAGTTGCGAAAAGGGCGCCGGCGGCGGCAAAGGCCGGCTTGTGGCGTTGCCAGGTCTTGAAGAATCGGTAGCGCACGCTGGGAGGGCGAGCAATCACCGGTTCGTGGTCCAAATGCCGCTGCAGGTCCGTAGCCAGACCGTTGGCAGTCTCGTAGCGCCGGGTGCGGTCTTTTTCAAGGCATTTCATCACAATGCAGTCCAGGTCGCCCCGCACGGCGGCCACTTGCTCGCGCGATGCCGAGCGTGAAGATGGGAGGCGCGTGTAATCGAGTTTTTTCGCCAGAGCGACCGAGGGCCGCAACGGATCGACCTCCCGGATCATGCGGCAAATCGTTTCAATGTCCCTTCCTGTCACTTCAAAGGGTGACTGGCCGGTTAACAGTTCGTAGAGAACCACTCCCAGGCTATAAATATCGCTGCGGGTATCAATGTCGCGAGCGCCAAACTGGACCTGCTCCGGGCTCAAATAAGGCGGCGTGCCCACGAATGCGTTGAGGCCCGTTAAGGCTTCGCTCCCGGACAGCGGTTGTTCGGTGGCCTTGGCGATCCCAAAATCAATGACTTTGGGAACCGCGACTCCTTCGTGTTCCATCACCAGGATGTTCGACGGTTTCAAGTCGCGATGGATGACCCCTTTTTGATGCGCGTGCTGCACCGCTCGACACACCTGAATGAAGAGCTGCAGACGTTGTCGCACCGAGATTTGCTGGCGCTTGCAGTAATCAGAAAGCTTCTGTCCCCTGACCAGTTCCATCACGAAAAAGGGCCGGCCCGCTTCGGTCGCTCCGGCGTCCAGGACGCGGGCGATATTGGGATGGTCCATCATGGCCAGGGCCTGCCGCTCGGCTTCGAAACGCGCCACCACGGCCTGTGTATCCATCCCGTGTTTGAGGATCTTGAGGGCGACCTGTCGTTGCACCGGCTCCTTTTGCTCTGCTACGTACACCGCTGCGAAACCGCCTTCACCGATCTTCTCGAGCAACCGGTAGCGTCCGATTATGTTTCCTGCCGCATGCACCTTTACCGCGCTCGCGGGGGCCGATGGATATCGGCGGTTGCTCCGAGGCCCATTCGAGCTAAGAGCCAGTAGGGCACCGATAACTTTGTCTGATTTGCCAACGGAACACCTGGAATTACGCGGCAGCCAGCTTCTCCTTTAACCAGACATTAACCAAGCGGTTGGTGGAAGTGTGTTTTGCTTTGGCTGCCGTGGAGAGCCTATTCATTAGATTTCCATTCACCGCGATAAGAAACCTACGTTTCTTCAATTCCACCTTGAAATGCTTTTCCGGCAGCTCGTCCCAAAAGACACCCATGTCGTGATCATCGAAGAACGTGACCAACTCCGCAACTTTCTGAAATTTTGGTAATTTACTTTCGCTCATGCTGACCCCATGCTTAAACGCCAGCTTGTCAACAACTGCATCCAGCCAAATGATTTCCTGAATCCTCATCTTAGTCAAGTTATTCTCCCTCCCCTTCAGAGGTCAATCCGCAAAGCCTTTCGAATTGTGCATGCCTGAACTTCCCGAGGTCGAAGTTTTAGTCCGGCATCTGCTCCCGCAGCTTTTAAGCAAGGTGGTGCGCGATGTTCGGGTGCAACGGGCCCGAACTGCGGCTCCGAGTTCGCCGGCGGAGGTGCGGCGAGCTCTGCGTGGCGCGACATTTGTAAATTTAACGAGAAGGGCAAAATATCTCCTGTTCGACTTGCAGCCGAAGAAAGGATCGAAACTTGTCCGGGTGTTGGGCCATCTTGGCATGACTGGTCGGATGTATCTCCTGCCGCGCGCGTGTCCACCACCAAAACATGCCGCGGCTGTTCTGGATTTGGGCGGCGAGAAGTTCGTTTTCGAAGATACGCGTTATTTTGGCCGCTTCACTTTGGATATTAGCGCGGTTGAAAAGCTCGGCCCGGAGCCACTGGAGACAGAAGAGCCGCCGGGCGACTTTGCGCGAGGGCTAAAGCGGTCGTCACAGGCGGTCAAAGTGAAACTACTCGATCAAACGCTCGTGGCCGGTCTGGGCAATATCTATGCCAGTGAAGCCCTGTTCCTGGCGGGAATTTCGCCGCGCCTGCCAGCCCGAAAATTGACCCGCGTCCAAACGGTTCAGCTTTGGAAAAGCATCCGCAAGGTTCTGGCCAAGGCCATCGAAGTTGGCGCCACGATTCGCCTGGCATACTATGAAACAGGGAAGGGCGCAGGTTTGCGCGATACTGCTTGGGCGCCTGCAGAAGCGCCGTCCCCAGTCGAGCGGTTCTACGTTTATGGCCGTGCTGGTGAGGCATGCCTGAATTGCGGGCAAGGCATCAAGCGCCTCGTGCAGGCGGCAAGGAGCACTTTCTATTGTCCGAATTGTCAGCGGCGCTAAGGCCTGGCGCCCTCGCGTTCACGGCACGAGAAGGTTGTTACCCGTCCATAGGTGCCTGATACTGCCACCGTGCCCGGAGCGCGGCATTTATGCCGCTTCACCGTCCGAGCGGGAGAACGGCCCTGTTAACCTTGGCGCTTCCGTGCGTTCGGGGCGTGAAGCGGCATAAATGCCGCGCTCCTTCCCCCAGCGGCCATTGTCAACCAGGGTGGTAATATCAAGATGCGTCCCCCGCCATGGCGGAACCAGAATCAGGCCAATCTTCCTCCCCGGGAAAGGTTCTGCCGAGAAAGACCCCTCACCCCGGCCCCACCCCGGCCCTCTCCCCTTCCGAATTCCCGATGAATCGGGATTTCAGTACGAGGGAGAATCACCGGCCGTTTGTCCTGCAAAGGTATCTTTCGGGGCTCGATGCGCGGAAAGCTCTGGGGAATTCTTACACCGTGGGCGCAGGCTGCGGGCTCTCTGGCGCCGCCGTTGGTGCGGACGCCGCCGGAACCGGCGCCGCCGCAGCAGGTGCTGCGGGTGCAGAGGCTGCTTTCTTCGCCTTCACGGCCTTTTTCCTGCGCTTGAGGTAGGCGCGCCGGCGTTTTCGTTTCTCACCTTTGTTATACTGTTTACTCATAACGAACTTTACAATTGATTAAAATTCAGATTCCTTGGCGCACTATGAAGATTCGTTGGAGTCGCTTCAACACCTATTTCGTTTTGGCCTTACTTTTGGGCTTGCTTTGCGGCTGCAAAAGTGTGCACAGCAAATTGAAAAGCGCTTACGCGCACCTGACCTTGCACATCGAAGCTCTCCCGGATGCCACTCATAAAACGGATCAAGTTGCTATAAACCGTGAGAGCCCTGTTTTCTTTAATGTAGATAAGGAACCATTTTTGACCGAGAAAGCTGTCAAGGGCGCCAAGGTCATTGATGCCATGGGCGGCTTTCAGCTCACCATCCAGTTCGATCGCCAGGGGACCTGGCTGCTGGAAAGCTACACCACCGCCAACAAAAGCAAACATTTCGCGATCTTCTGTCAATGGGCCGACCTGAACGATGCCGAACTCAATAAAGGCCGTTGGCTGGCTGCTCCGAAAATAACCGCGCCGATCAGGGATGGCATCATTACGTTCACGCCCGACGCCTCGCGGGAGGACGCCGAAGAAATTGCCACCGGGCTGAATAATGTTGCAAATAAACTCGGGACGGCGAAGGAAGGAAATTTTTGAGGTGCATTGATTACTCGTGATTTGCGACCCGTGAGAGCCGCCGCGTGAGGGCACGCGGCCTACAGGTCGTTGTAGGCCGGGTCCCCTGACCCGGCGCCACTCCACAGGCGCACAATTCGTTTGAACC
Organism: Verrucomicrobiota bacterium; assembly: GCA_003176045.1. Taxonomy (GTDB): domain Bacteria; phylum Verrucomicrobiota; class Verrucomicrobiia; order Limisphaerales; family UBA8199; genus PSRM01. The sequence continues at coordinate 5,010 of PSRM01000163.1, forward strand.
ATATTGCCCAATTCGATCCCAACCAAAAAGACGGACCGCGGTCCATCGAGCGTTTTGTTGAACCGCTCCGGGCCTTGCCTGCGCTTAGATACGAGCCCCTGGGATCCTTTGGTTCAGGAAGTCAGGCGTATTGTGTTTCGCGGTTCGATTTCCGGGGCGGAAAGAGCAGCGACCCCATCCGAATCGCGTTATTCGGCGGCATCCATGGCGATGAGCCGGTCGGCCCCTTGGCCCTGGCCGAGTTCCTGAGGATTCTTGTGAATGAGCCGGCGCTCTCAGAAAACTTTCATCTCCAAATCTATCCCATCTGCAATCCCACCGGCTTTGAGGATAACACCCGCAATTCGCGCAGTGGACGCGACCTGAACCGCGAGTTTTGGAAGAACTCCTCGGAAGCCGAAGTCCAAATTCTGGAGCGCGAACTTCGCTCGAGCCACTTTAATGGCATCGTTCAGCTTCACTCGGACGATACAACCGATGGCATTTACGGATTCGTCCGCGGTCACACGCTGACTGAGAATCTGCTGCGGCCCGCCCTGCGCGCCGCAGGTCAGATCCTGCCCCGCAACATCAACGCGACTATTGACGGCTTCGCAGCCCGCGACGGTATCATCTACGACCTTTACGAAGGTGTCCTTGCCGCGCCCGCTCAAATGGACCCGGTCCCATTCGAGATCATTCTTGAAACCCCTCAAAAAGCCGCCATGGAGTTGCAGGTCCAGGCCATGATCGTGGCGCTGCGTACCATACTTGAGGAGTACCGGCGGCTGATGGCATTCGCGGCGAATATCTAAAGAGGGTTCAGGGTTCAGGGTTCAGGATGCAAGGTTCAAGGTTCAAAGGTCAAAGGTCAAAGTTCAAAGTTGAAGGTTCGGTGGGGGGGGAGCGCGGCATTTATGCCGCTTCAATAACCAATTCAGCAGCACGCCCGTTTTGAATTCAATGCGACTCTCAGTTTTTGCGGTGAAGCGGCCTAAAGGCCGCGCTCCGATCTCGCCCCATGAACAAACCGCGTCCCGGTGCGTCCATCTTTCGGCGATTAACTGCTGATCCATGAACCTTTTCCACCAACTTTGTCTCAGGCTGCGCAACTTTTCTCGTCCTCGTCCTCATCTCAGAAACTTCCACTTAGGGCTTCGAGCTTCGGACTCCGGATTTCGGGCTTCGGATTTCGGATTTCGGATTTTGGCCCAATCTTCCATCTTCTATCTCCTATCTTCCAATTCCATCCTTCTCTTCGCCTCTCCTCCCGAGGACTTTCCGCACTTCCTGGTGCCTGGCCATGAGCAAGAAATGGCCACTTTACGTGACCTGTTTTGGCTGCATTACCCCGGCTCCACGCCTCAAGCCACGCTTTGGGATGAATGGTTGCCAGACGCTGCCCTCTGGCCTGCTCTTGATTCCGACGGACATTGCGAGGCCATGCGCAGCCGCTGGAAACATGCCCTCACGGCCCGTGTCATTGATCCCGAAGGCTATGTCGCCACGCACCAACATGCCTCGATCGCGCATCAGTTGGGCTGGCCGTTTCCTTTCTGGAACCAGGGCCGCCACGGCTTTGGCTGGCACTTTTCTTTCAAGAATACTGCCATCCCGGGGTTCCGCCCCAATGATCTGGCCTCAACCAATGGGTGGCTGATCTCAGGTGGCCGCGACGGCGGCATGAATGAGGACGGCTGGCAGCTCGAGATCACAAACAGTTCGGCATTGATCACACCTCCGGCCTGGAAGTGCGATTCATTCGAAGTGCCCTTCATCCAAATCCGCTGGAAAGTAGGGCAGGCGTCTCGCCTGCCCCCTTCTTCGGGCACCCTAAACTCGGCGGCAGGCGAGACGCCCGCCCTACTCTGCCAACCTTTTGTCGAATGGACCACACCTTCGCAGACCAATTTCAACTATTCGCGCCGAATGTATTTCGATGCGCCGAGCAGTTCCGAGTTCTCCTACACGATGGTTCCAATGTACCGGCATCCCCAGTGGACCGGGGAAGTTGCACAGATTCGGATCGCCCTGGGCAACCCATCGCCCGGCAACCTGATCCTGCGCGCTCTGTTCTCGCAATACGATACCCGGCACAACATCAACAATCAGAATTTTATCCGCGGGTGTTCGAAGTATTTCAGATGGACCGGAGATCTCGACTTCTTGCGCGCGAACATCCAAAGGATGCGCGCGGCGCTGCGCTATCTGATGACCGAGCAGCATGCGCTCGAACGCAAAGTGATTTATACCACTTGGGTCGGTCATGACGGGCGGAGCGGCATCCGGCGGAAATCCAGCGGGGCAAAGGAAATCATCACAGGCCAGGGGATTGGAAACAACTATTGGGATATCCTCCCGTTCGGCAATCTGGATTGCTACGCCACCATTCAGTACTACGATGCGCTGCGCACGATGGCGGCGCTGGAGCGAGACATCGAGCAGCATCCGGAGTGGGGTATTCCTGACGCCCTGGGAGCGCGTTGGCCCGCCGTGCCACGGCCATCTCTGCCCGCGAGAGCAGATAGGTCCAAACTCGCGGGCAAGATGCCTGCGCTCCCAGGCGGCTCCGCCCTCTCGCTGGACCCAAGCACCCTCGAAGCTCACGCTGCCGACGTTAAAGCCGAAGCCAACAAACTCTTTTGGAACGCCACCTCTGGCCGATTCGTGGCCTGCGTTGATGCCGACGGCCAGTCCCACGACTATGGCTTTACGTTCTTGAATTTCGAAGCGATCTACTACGAATTCGCGACCGCAGTTCATGCCCGCTCGATCATGGCCTGGCTGAACGGTGACCGGCGGGTCGAAGGCGACACAGCCCAGGGCGGCGATATTTACCGTTGGCGTTTCGCTCCCCGCGCGACCACAAAACGGAACCTCGATTGGTATTTTTGGGCGTGGAACAATCCCGAAGGGATTCCTTGGGGAGGCCAGGTCCAGGATGGCGGCGCTGTCCTTGGTTTCTCATACCATGACATCATGGCGCGTCTGCGCACGCTCGGACCAGACAATGCGTGGCATCGCCTTCAGGAAATCATTCGTTGGTTCGACGAAGTCCAGGCCGCCGGCGACTACCGCAAATATTACAATGGCACTCACGAAGGCAGCCTCCAAGGCGCAGGCACTCCCGGCGGTCTTGGCCTCGACGCCGAATTCCTCGAAAGCGCCCTCGTGCCCCAAGTGATGCTCAACGGTTTCGTTGGCTTCGCCCCCCTTTCCGACGGCTTCAAATTGGATCCGCACCTGCCTTCTGACTGGCCCGAGTTGACCATAGACCGCATCCGATATCACGACCTCCTCCTCACCATCCGCGCCGCCCCCAACCAAATAGAGATTAGAAAGACCTGCGTGACAAAGTCTCCAGTCGGGGAGGGTAGCCGCTCCGAACCGCTTTGTATTCACCTTCCTGAGGGAGAGTGGAAAGCGGAGTCTTTGTCTGAGGGCAACCTGGCCAGAATGGACCGAGGTCTTGCTGCCCGGCGACAGGATGGCGCGTTTGAATTGAATTGGGCGGGAGTTGACGGTGTGCGATTGATTCGTACGGCAATTGGAAAGTTTTAACCGGCTTTGGCAAGCGGACGGATTTTAGCGCAAAGTCGCAAAGACCCAAAGTTAAGACAGGAAAATCAAGACGAGGAACTGGCAAGAAAATTTTAAGGCAGGAAGATGAAGGATTCTTCTTCTTATTTTCCTGCCCCTAATTTTCCTGCCTGATTTTCTTTTCAAATTTTCCTGTCTTGAATATTCCTGTCTTTCTGCGGTTCGTCCTCTGCCTTTTTGCGACTTTGCGACTTTGCGTTAAATCTGCTTCTCTCATTTTGTTTGCGGCTTGTGGCGGTCTGCTTTAGAACATCCCGCGGAAATGGACTCTAACAACGGCCTGCCTTTGGTCGCCTCGCGACTGACGCCGGCGCTGGACCCGGCATTTCGGCCAGCGGTTCTGGCGAACCGGGTCTTTCGGGAGCTTGTACGGTCCAGCGGGAAGGCTGTGCCGATCGGCCTGGCGCTGGAGCAGAGCGAGGGAATTGTTTCCCATTTTCGGATCGAGGTGCTTCCTGAAACCCACTCAAACGCGGCCGCCAATGCCATCTACATTGAACGAATTTCAAAATTCCTGTTGTGGTCGCGTGGTGGCTCCCGGATCCATTTTCAGGGCCCCCTAGCGCTAGCGGATAAATTGGCGGAACATTATCGCGATACGCCCACGGGAAAATTCGATTCGAACCTCGTGGGTGAGCGAATGTTCGATCACCCCATCGAGGTCGTTCACACGAACGAATTGCCGGCGGAGCGGACCAGCGCGGCGGCTCTCGGACGGCATCTGGAAGGCTGCCGGATTGGATTTGATCTGGGGGGCAGTGATCGGAAGGCGGCGGCGGTGGTTGACGGGAAAGTGGTGTTTAGCGAGGAAACCGGTTGGGACCCCTATTTCCAGCCCGACCCCACATATCATTACGATGGCGTCATGGATTCGCTCAGGAAAGCTGCAGCGTATTTGCCGCGGGTGGATGCCATTGGCGGGAGCGCCGCGGGCATTTATCTCAATAATCGGGTCCGAGTGGCATCGCTGTTCCGCGGGGTTGCGCCGGATGTCTTCAACGCGAAAGTGCGAGACATGTTCCTGCGAATTAAACAGGCCTGGAACAACGTTCCTTTCGAAGTTCTCAACGATGGAGAAGTGACTGCACTGGCTGGTTCGATGGCTCTAGGCCGCAACCGGCTGCTTGGCATTTCACTGGGCACAAGCACAGCCGGCGGATACGTCAACGCGGAGGGGAACATCACCTCGTGGATCAACGAACTCGCCTTTGTGCCCGTGGACTACAACCCAGCGGCGGCGACGGACGAGTGGTCGGGCGATTATGGGTGTGGCGTTCAGTATTTCTCTCAGCAAGCCGTGGGCCGGCTGCTTAAGGCGGCGGAGATCGAGCTCGAATCGGAGCTGCCACTGGCCGAAAAGCTTAAGGAAGTGCAAAACCTCATGCACAAAGGAGACGCCCGGGCTCGGAGGATTTATGAAACAATTGGGACGTATTTGGGCTATGGCGTGGCGCATTTCGCCGAGTTCTACGATTTGGAAAATGTGCTGATCCTGGGGCGAGTTACATCCGGCCCAGGCGGCGACGTAATCATTGCCGGAGCGAAAGAGGTTTTGGAGCGCGAATTTCCCGAGTTGGCGGACAAAATCTCATTTCATATCCCCGACGAGAAACAAAAGCGCCACGGGCAGGCAGTGGCCGCAGCGAGCCTCCCGGTACTGCGCCCTGTTGCAACGGGGTAGCTGGACATGGGGCAAGATTTTTTTGGCAGCGCATTATTTCATTGAGGATTGAGCATTGAGCATTGAGTATTTGGCATTGTCACGTTTCTGGCCTGGTAGCGCAGATTTCCAATCTGCTGTGTCGCCGTGCTTCCAGCCTGCGGGCCGAACGGACTATTTCGCGGTAGTTTCGTCTTCGGACGGTCTGCCGATTGGAAATCGGCGATACAGCAGGTTGGAAACCTGCGCTACTTTCGCGCACCGTGCGTCACGCATCACGTTTCACTTTTCACGTTTCAGGCATACTAAATGAACCCCTATCACCAACTTGTTGCTGATTACGCCCGTCTCTTAAAAGAAGGGCGCTCGTTTCCACTTGGCACTTTTCCGCCTGCGGCCCGGCCATCCATTCCAGCGAACCCGCCGACAGCTCTGTTCTTCGCGCCGCATCCGGACGACGAGTGCATCGTTGGCGCCATAAACTTCCGGTTGATGCGCCAGGCGCGGATGAAGATCGTAAATGTTGCGATTACGCTGGGCCGCATACCGGCACGAAAAGCCGAGCGCTTGCGCGAGTTGCAAAACGCTTGCAACTATGTGGGCTTCGAGTTGGTGCCTACCGGTCCGGAGGGATTCGACCGTATCACTGCCGCCAGCCGGGAGCAGGAACCAAAACATTGGGCAGAGTGCGTCACCATCATTCGCAAGATCATCGAGGAACGCCGGCCCAAGGTCGTGATCTGCCCGCACGAGCGCGACTGGAACAGCACGCACATCGGCACGCATTACCTGGTGCTCGATGCGCTCAAGCAAATGCCCGCCAGTTTCGAATGTTACCTCATCGAGACAGAATTCTGGGGCGCGATGGACGACCCGAACCTGCTGTTGGAAGTCAGCCCCGAGGACCTCGGCGACATGATGACTGCAACCAGCTTTCATGTCGGCGAAGTCAAACGCAACCCCTATCATCTGCTGCTTCCGGCATGGATGATGGACAACGTGCGGCGCGGCAGCGAGTTGGTGGGAGGGCAAGGGGGCGCTGCGGCGCAGTTCACGTTCGCCGCGGCCTATCGCTTGCGAAAATGGACAAAAGGCCAGGCGAGGAGGTTTTTTGAAGGAGGTAAGATGATAGCCGCGGACCAAGACCTGGGCGAGTTGCTAAAGTGAAGACCCGGACCTGGCTCCCAACTTCGTTCCGTGACGCGGAGTTGACACGAATTTTACGAATTTTCACCAATTCGTGTTAATTCGTGCAATTAGTGTTTTTAAAGAAATGAAAACCCAATTCATGCGCGAAGCCATTCGGCTTTCGATCCAAATGATGCGGAGAGGCAAAGGCGGGCCGTTCGGGGCGGTTATTGTGAAGGGCAATCGAATCGTCGGGCGCGGATGCAATCAGGTCACCTCTTCGAATGATCCCACAGCCCATGCTGAAATTGTGGCCATTCGTGAAGCGTGCAAGCGGCTTAAGACTTTTCAATTGGACGGGTGCGATCTCTATACCAGTTGCGAGCCGTGTCCGATGTGTCTGTCCGCGATTTATTGGGCGCGGATTCGCAGCGTGTTTTACGGGAACACCCGAAAGGACGCCGCGAAAATTGCCTTCGACGATGATTTTATTTATCGCGAAGTGGCGTTGCCGATCGGGCGGCGAAGTCTGGTGATGAAAAAGATTCTCCGGAAGGAGGCGCTGAGGGCGTTTAGGGAATGGGAAAAGAAAACGGATAAGGAGATGTATTGAGTATGTTGACAGACCGGTGGCAAAATGGCACCATAGGTGAGTATGCAACATGTTACTGACCATCCTCGCGCGAGGATCACGGCCCGGGTCTCGGGTAAAGTTCGCACGGCACTGGAGGAGGCAGCTGAGCTGTTAGGTTCGACGGTGAACCAATTCGTCGTGCAAACGGCCTATGAACAGGCTCAACGGATTATCGAGCGGGAATCGGTCATCCGGCTCTCACAGGAGGATGCAAAAAAGATTTTATCCCTTTTGGACAATCCGCCCAAGCCGAATAAGAAACTTCTCGGCGCAGTAAAGGCTTACAAGAAATCCGTGCGTGCGTAGGATCGAGTTGCTTTCCAGGTTGCACGACCGCCAGGGATTCGATTGCGGGAGCGAGCAACTAAACCTTTTTCTCAAGGAAACCGCCCGGCAACATGCCGAACGGGGGATCTCCAGAACTTTTGTCATGATCGAGGAGAACGAGCCAGCGCCGAAAAGAATCCTGGGGTTCTTTTCTCTTAATATCTGCCAGTTAACATCGGAGGCCTTGGCGCCAGAACAGGCGCGGCGCCTCCCTCGCACCGTGCCGGGCGTTAAACTCGGGCGATTGGCTGTGGCGAAGGAGTTCCAAGGCCAAGGCATAGGAAAAGAATTGCTCGTAGCTGCCATGCGCAAGTTTGTGGATGTCTTCAACACGGTCGGAGGAACCGGCATGTTTGTGGATGCAAAAGACCTGGACGCAAAATGCTATTACGAGCAGTTCGGTTTTGTTTCTTTGCCATCCAATGCGCTGGAGATGTTCCTTCCGCTCAAAACCATTCAAGCCGCGTTGGCCGGGCTGCCCTAATCAGCTTTTGGAGATTTCGAGCATCCGCTCTATTGGCAGCCGTGCCTTGCGGATAATCTCCGGGCTTAATTCAACCCGCGGGGCCAGCCGTTTCATGCAATCACGCACCTTTTCCAGTGTGTTCATCTTCATGTATTTGCACTCGCTGCAACGGCAGGGATCGGTCGGGGCGCGCATAGCGTCAAAAACCGGTCCGCAGATGAACTCCTTTTCAGGGCACTCTTTCTGGAGGCGATGGATGATGCCCGACTCGGTTACGATGATGAACTGATTGGCCGGGTTCGATTTGCAGAAGGAAATCATTCTTTCAGTCGAGCAGACGGAATCGGCCAGGTCGCGCACTTCGCGCAGGCTCTCGGGATGCACCACGACTTTAGCGTCCGGATAGGTTGCTTTGAGGCGCAATAGGCTCTCGCGGCGGAACTCGACGTGGGCGTAACAGTTGCCGCGCCACAGCGTCATAGGCCGGCCTGTCTGTTCCATAACCCAGGCGCCGAGGTTTTCGTCGGGCACAAATAGCAGGTCGCGGTCTTTGGGGGAGGCGTTTACGATTTTGACCGCGTTGCCGCTCGTGCAGATCACATCGCTCAGCGCCTTCACCTCGGCGCTGCAATTGATGTAGGTGACGGTATAGAAATTGGGATTGGTTTTCTGGAACTCGGCCAACTTGTCTGCCGGACAGCTTTGCTCCAACGAGCAACCGGCATCTTTGTCCGGCAGCACCACGATCTTGTCCGGATTCAAAATCTTGGCGGTTTCGGCCATGAAATGAACGCCGCAGAAAACAATCACATCGGCTTTGGTTGCGGCGGCCTGTTGGGATAGCCCGAGGGAATCCCCAACGTAATCAGAGATGTCCTGAATCTCCGGCACCTGGTAATTGTGCGCCAGAATAACGGCATTCAACTGCTTCTTGAGAACGAGGACCTCGCGCGAGAGCGCATCGCGCCGTTCTCGGGGCAGGGGCTGGCGAACCGGAAAGCGGTCCACGTCCAACGGCATAACTGGAGGTAAGACAGGCATTTGAACCCAAATAGTTAAATCAGTTAATTTGGTTAAGTAACTTAATTAAGGCAACAAAGCGCGTCACGCCTTACTCGAAATACTATTCTTGCTTTTAGAACAGGTGTCAATTGCCGGTGAATAACCTGTGAATAACTTTCCGCGCCTTTCCGCTCCGGCGTGCTGCGGACAAAGAATGTCCGCGCTCCGATCTGGTTGGGTCTTTGCGTTCACTCATTTTCTTCAATTGCGAGGCAGAAATGCGAACACCACCGCTGCGAAGATGCACACGAAGGCCGCGCAATAGTTCCACCGCAACCGCTCTCCGAAATAGAAGAGCGCGAAGATGCAGAAAACTGCCAACGTGATTACCTCCTGGATAATCTTGAGTTGATAAGCTGTATAGATCTGACTGCCCCAGCGATTGGCCGGCACTTGAAAGCAGTACTCCAGAAACGCAATCCCCCAACTGGCGATGATCACGATCCAAAGAGGGAACGTTTTGTATTTCAGATGGCCGTACCAGGCAAACGTCATGAAAACGTTTGAAAACGTCAAAAGCACCAGCGGCAGCCATCGCGTTTGAGTCAGGTCATTCATAGGCCGCAGTGTAGCGGCCACGGCAATTCCATAAAGCCGGAAGCACTGGACATTTCCCTCGGTGCGCCGGGTGAGGGCACCCGGCCTACAAGTTCACAGCGCTGGGCCTGTAGGCCGGGTGCCCACACCCGGCGCTTCGGGGAGGTGCTCCAGGCGCGTAACGGTACTTTCAAGTTACTCGCACCCCACCGGGCTAACAGTGGCCGCCGGGGGACGGGGCGCGGCATTTATGCCGCTTCACGCCCCGACCGCACAAAAGCGCCCGGGTTATTAGGCCCGTTCATCGCGCTACGCACGGTGAAGCGACATAAATGCCGCGCTCCTGCACAGTGGCAGTCGGCTGCTACGTATTGCCCCTGGGCGTCCTCTTTGCTTACACTTGCCCTGTGAGTCCCGCCTCGGCCACCAAAGCCACTGTGCTCATCATTGAGGATGAAGCCCAAATCCGGCGTCTGCTGCGCCTCTGCCTGGAAAGGGACGGTTACCAGGTCGTTGAGGCGGCCACCGGCGATGAAGGCATCGGCGAGGCCGTGCGCTGCCGGCCGGAGGCTGTTCTGCTGGACCTTGGATTGCCGGACATGGATGGTCTTTCTGTGTTGAAACGGTTGCGCGAGTGGACACAGGCGCCAATATTGGTAGTTTCCGTGCGCGGCCACGAGGACGACAAAATCACCGCCCTCGACAACGGCGCCAACGATTACATCACCAAACCCTTCAGCACGGGCGAACTGTTAGCTCGTCTCCGAGTGAGCCGGCGAACGGCCCAGGCCCCGGCGGTCAACACATCTTTTTCGTCCGGGCCTCTCAAGGTGGACCTCGCCACTCGCACGGTAAAAGTTAAAGGCCGCCAGGTCCGGCTCACGGCACAGGAATACGCCCTGCTGGTGCTTTTCGTTCAACACGCCGGCAAAGTCCTTACCCACGGGTTTCTGCTCCGCCAAATCTGGGGCTCCGATGCGCAGGAAAACATCGGTCATCTTCGCGTGTACATGAAGTATCTCCGCCAGAAGATCGAACTCAATCCTGCCGATCCCGAACTGCTCATCACCGAACCTGGCGTAGGCTACAGGCTCACAGTTCGAGATTAGTTCCAGAACCCGTGTAGCAGCCGACGCGGGAGGCGCTAAGACTTCGACCTCCAACTCCGGTCCTGACCCTGACCTTCGTTCTTGACGTCCTCGGGACTTTGGACTTTGGACCTTGGACCAGGCGAAGCCGGAGGCCGCCTCGCAGCGGCCTCCGGCCAGTACGCCGCGGCGATCGGCACCCCGCCCTGTGTTCACAACTGCTGGCGCCTCTAATCGCCGACCTTCCTTTCCCGGGCTAACCATGGCGGGCCTCGGGAAAGACTCCCCCACACCACGTCGAATTGTAATATAATTCTAATGTAATGTCAATACGTGTTTCGAAGGCTGGCTAAAAATGGCCTTGCTGTAAAAGGCGCTCCATCACTTTGAACCCGCTGAGACGCCCCGGAACAGGCTCAGAAATATCTAAACCATTGTAATTATTGAAATTAGAAAAACATTAGAAATAAACCCGGTGGATGGCATCCGTGGTGCTTGGCAGTCGTATCGGCAACAAGCCCGTCGAATTGCAAACACTAAAATCAGCTAGCGGGCGGCAGACGCAAGTCTTCGCCCGCAAGAAGTTTCGCCAACTCTAACCCCGAACCTCGAACTGCATGAAAAAAATCGAAGCCATCGTGAAGCCATTCAAACTTGATGAAGTCAAAGATGCCCTGTCCGAAGCCGGAGTCATCGGCATGACGGTGACGGAAGTCAAGGGGTTTGGCCGGCAAAAAGGTCACACGGAAATTTACCGCGGGAGTGAATACACCGTGGATTTCCTGCCTAAACTCAAACTCGAGATCGTTTTGGACGATGCCGAGGTTGACCGCGCGGTCGAGGCCATCGTCAAGGCGGCCAAAACTGGAAAAATGGGCGACGGCAAAGTTTTCGTGTCCACGATCAATGAGGCCATCAGGATCCGCACCGAGGAAACGGGGGCAGCCGCCGTTTGATTCTTAACCAACCAAAAAAAACAACCAACAGCAAACAAATGAAACGATTCCTTCTCTCACTAACCCTGATCACCCTGATTGGAACTTCCGCAGTTCAGACACGGGCCGATGCCGCCGCTCCGCCCAAACCTTCAATCGAAGATCGCCTGGCCGACCTTGAGGCCTACGTCACCAACGGCTCTCGTCAGACCAATGCCGCCACCGCCCTGGCCACCTCTCCTGGACCCGGCCACAACGCCTGGCAGATGGCCTCCGCAGCGCTGGTTTTGTTCATGACCCTTCCCGGCCTGGCTCTGTTTTACGGCGGCCTGGTGCGACGCAAGAATGTCCTTTCAGTTCTGGCGCAATGCCTTGGCATCACCGGACTGGTGACCATCCTTTGGTGGTTGTGCGGCTACAGCATCGCCTTCCACAGCGGCAAACCGTTCTTCGGCGGCTTGCAGTGGAGCTTCCTCAACGGTGTGGATTCGAGCCCGAACACCGATTACGGCGGTTGGGTTTCCCACAACGTCTTTGCCATGTATCAGTTGATGTTTGCGATCATTACCCCTGCGCTCATTGTGGGCGCGATTGCCGAGCGAATGAAATTCGGCGCCATCATCGCCTTCATGACGCTCTGGATGTTCATTGTCTATTTTCCGCTCGCCCACATGATTTGGGGTGTTGACGGCCTCATGAACGGGGTCGGCAACGCTGCCGCGAAAATCAAAGCCATTGATTTCGCGGGCGGCACCGTCGTCCACATGTCTTCAGGTTGGTCCGCTCTGATCCTGTGCCTGATCCTCGGCAAACGCCTCGGGTTCGGCAAAGAGCCCATGCCGCCCCATAACCTGGTGCTTTGCATGGTCGGGACCGGGATGCTCTGGGTCGGATGGTACGGCTTCAACGCCGGCAGCGCTGTGGCGGCAGACGTGATCGCGGCCAATGCCTTCACCACCACGACCCTGGCGACCGCCGTTGCCTCCTTCGTATGGCCCACTGCCGAGTGGCTCATTAAAGGCAAGCCCAGCGTCCTCGGCTTCTGTTCCGGCGCCGTGGCCGGTCTCGTGGTAATCACGCCGGCCTGCGGTTTCGTCACCGCCGGTGGCGCGGTCGTGATTGGCATCGCCGCGGGCCTGGTTCCCTTCTTCTTCTGCTTCAAGGTCAAAAGCTGGTTCGGATATGACGACGCTCTGGACACCTTCGGCGTCCATGCCGTCGGCGGAACCATGGGCGCGTTTCTGACTGGCGCGCTCGCGCGCAACGCCGCCAACGGCAATCTGGCCAATAATCTTAAGGATTACGTCAAAGACACAGTGTTTCAGCCTCTGGTCCTCGAACAGCTCAAGGCGATTTCTGTCACCCTGGTGCTCGCAGTGGTCGGAACTACGGTCATTGCTTTCGTGGTCAAAGCGGTTCTCGGGCTGCGTCCGAGCGAAGACGTCGAGTTGAGCGGGTTGGACTTGGCCGAACATGGGGAGGAAGGCTATCACGCCGAAGGCTTTGCTTCGGCTCACTCCGCACTCGCCTCGGAAGCCCTGGAGCCGGCTCAGGTCAAGCTCTCGGCGATCAGCCGCAAGCCGGCCGTCACTTAGGCCACGACACGATTTCCGTGTGCGTTTGCCATAATGCGCGGAATCCAGCGGCGTGGAGTGTGTTTGCTGCGCTCCACGCCGCACCCGCTTCCCAGAGGCTCATTTGTGTGTCATTGGGGTGCAAATCGCGGCAGGAGCGCGGCATTTATGCCGCTTCAATGTCCGAGCTGAAGATCGTGTCCGTATTAAACTGGATCCGACTACCATTTGTGCGGTGAAGCGGCATAAATGCCGCGCTCCCCTCCGCCGCTTAGCCCCTCGACCCTCGACCCTCGTCCCTCTAATATGTCCCAGTGTCTGACGATCGCGTAAGGGAGGGGAACATGCCGAAAGTGTCGGACCAGGAACTCAACCGCCCCACCGGCTTTCCCTGGCAGCACTACATCCTGGCCTTCACAGTGGTCCTCGGAATCACGCTGCCGGCGTTACTAATCAAGCCGCTCATCGGCTACCGCTCCATTGCGCTTATCTATCTGCTGGGCGTTGTGGTGACGGCCCTCTTCGTCGGCCGCGGCCCCACGCTCCTCGCTGCGGCAGCCAGCGCGCTTTTCTGGGATTTTTTCTTCCTCGAGCCGGTTCCTAACCTGCGTATCGCGAACGCGGAGGATGCCATCATGTTTGGCACATACTTCGTCGTGGCCCTGGTGCTGGGCCAGCTCACAAACCGGATTCGCGCCCAACAGGTGGCTGAGCACCGACTCGAACGACGTTCCACTGCCCTCTATCAGCTCACCCGCGGTCTGGCCGAAGCCGCCAGCCTGGACCAGATGCTCCAGGCCGTCGTGCAGGAACTGGAGCGCGCCTTCGATGCCCAAATCGCAGTGCTCCTGGCCAACTCCAGCGGCCAACTCACCTACCATCCTCATGCCTCAAGCACGTACGACATTACCGGCCCCGAGCAGCCTGTGGCTGCCTGGGCTTTCGAGCATGGCCAGCCCGCGGGCCGATTTACGGCCCAGCAAGGAGATGTGGACGCCATGTTCGTGCCCCTGTTGGCAGCCGACCGCGCCGTCGGCGTAATCGCTTTGAGATTCAAAAGCGCTGCTCCCACGCACGAACAGCAAAATCTCCTGGCGGCCTTCGCTCAGCACATTGCCCTGGCTCTCGATCGCCAGCGCCTGGTTGCCCAGGCCGAACAGGCCAAGCTCCTGGCCGAATCCGAGCGCCTGGCAAAGGCCCTGCTGGACTCGATGTCTCACGAGATAAGGACACCCCTGGCTGCCATTCGAACCGCAATGGGCAACCTGGCCGGAATCCATGATCCAAAACTCTCCGCCGAGCAGGACGCCATGCTCGCGGAGATTCATGAGGCGACCGAACGGCTCAACCAACTCGTAGGCAATGTGCTCGACGTCACCCGGCTGGAATCCGGAAGCGTCAAGCCGCAGCTCAGCCTATGCGATATTCAGGACCTCGTTCATGTGGCCCTCAAAGACGCCCGGAGCAAATTGGCCAGGCACAAGCTCACCGTCGAAATCGCTCCCGACCTGCCTCTCGTGAGGGCGGACTACGCGTTGCTACAGCAGGCTTTCTCGAACCTTTTGCTCAACGCCGCCTCCCACACACCGCCCGGAACCGCAGTCCAGGTGAGCGCTCGCGCCAGCAATGGGAGCCTGTTGCTGACGGTCGCAGACCGCGGGCCTGGGATCGCGCCGACCTCTATTCCCCGCGTCTTCGACAAATTTTATCGCGCTCCCAATGCTCCTACCGGGGGCACCGGACTCGGATTGTGTTTGGCCAAAGGATTTGTCGAAGCTCACCGCGGCCACATATCCGCCGAGAACCGTCCCGGCGGCGGCGCCCTCTTCACCATCCGGCTCCCATTAAAAGTCGCCGAATAAATGAGGGGAGGGGACAGCCTTGTCCCCGCGTCCAAGGTGCTGGTACTGTCGTAATTTCCAACTCCGGATGGGGCCGATCCAGGCTTCCAGCCAAGCGGTGCCTAAGTATTCAGAGGCATACGTTCAATGGCGTAACGTAGGGCAGGTGTTCAAGCCCGTCGGCGAGGATGGCTTTCCGGCGGCCCGATGGGCGCCGGGCTGAAAAGCCCGGCTCACCGGCAGCCTGGAAAGGCTGCCCCACGTCGCAGTAACTATGCCCGCGACTACTAAGGGCAAGGCAGAACGGCTGCAGACCTGTAGTAGGCGGGCAGCGCGTTCGTGGCGGTGGCAGTATAGAGGCCATTCACGCCGGCAGTGTTGGTGCTGCCCGGGACTGTCTTCCAGTTGGCGATCGGTTGGGTCGCGTTGGTTTGAGAGACCAGATAATACTGCGCCTGCGGGCTGCCCAGGCCGTTGATGGTGTACGGTGGAGCGCCGGCGCCGGTGTTGACGATTCCCAGGATGGCGTTCGTGGCGCTGCACGGGATGACATTGATGATGCCGTTGCCAGTAAACTGGGTTTCGTGATTGGACGCGCTCGAAGTCGGAGAGCCATAGGTGCCGTTCGGTTGGAAGGTCGAACCGCCGTCCAGGGAAAGCGCATAAACGATAAGCTGGCCCGAGAAGTTAAGATTCACGACGGGAGTGCCGGGGTTCAGTATGAGCGTAGTCCTGCCATAAAGAGCAGTGGTAGAGTCCAGTTGCAAGGTGGCCCCACTGCCGACGGTGACGGTGCCGCTTGCCAAGCCATGCGCGCTCTGAACATCGAGCGTGCCGCCTGCTACGCTTGTCGGGCCGGTGTAGGTGTTAACGCCGCTGAGAGCGAGGGTGCCGGCACCGTTCTTGACCAAAGTGCCCGCTGCAGGCAGCAGAAGGTTCGAGTTTGGAATAGGGTTGGTTACACCACTGCCGGGAACGGACCAGTTCAGCACAGCGGATGCTCCGACACCATTTTGATAGTACTCCATGACGATATCGTATGGAGTGCCAGCCAGCAGGCTGACCAGCGCATACTTCGCGGTTGCGCCCTGGTCCACCCAATTATCAATCAGCAGGGAGCCCCCAACCCACAGTCTGGAGCCGTCATCGCATGTGGTGCCGAAAACATATTGTCCTGCGACCGTGGACACCACTCTGCCCAGCCAGCGGACCGAAAAGGTGTTTGTGGCGATCCCTGCATTGGGCAGGCCCGTCACGGCGTTGGTAACGGTGAAGCTGGTGAAGTTAACGTTCGCATCATCGCGGACGGCCTTGAGATTGGTCATGTCCTCGTTGTCGTAGTAGTAACCACGCAGTCCGTTGCCGGTCGAAGTAGAGGAACCAGCCAGGGAGGAGTTCTGGATGACACCGGAAAAAGTGGTGTTGCTGGACTGATTCACCGTCAGGACACCGCCGCCGAGATTGACGCTACCGGCGCCTGAGAGCGAGGCGATCGTTTGGCTATTGGCGTCCAATTGAAATGTGCCACCGCTGGAGATCGAAACCGCAGAATTGACGGGCATCGTGTTTGGCTGGGCGCCGACCGAAAGCGTCCCGTTCAGAATATTCACTGCGCCGCCACTAAAGGTATTGACGCCTCTCAACGCCATGGAATGGGTGCCGTCCTTGACGAGGTTGCCACTGCCGCTGAGGACGCCTGAGAAACAGCCGTAAGTGTAATTGAGCCCAGTGGTAATTGAGTTGCCGTTGAGCGTCAATGAGCCGCTGTCATTGATGACATTTCCCGCACCGGAGAGCGCGGCGTTGGTAGGGCTCAAATTATTCAGGTCGAATGTGCCAGCCGCCAGGACTTTCACCGGAGATGCCGCGGCAATGTTGTCCACCGCCGCCAACTGGAGCGTGCCGGCGCTTATAGTGGTCAATCCGGTGTAAGTTTTGGACGGGTTCAGAATCAGCGTCCCGCTTCCAGCTTGCGTTAGACCGCCGGTGCCGCTGATCCCGTTGGCGATGGTGATGTTATCGGTACGTTTGAAGGCGAGTGTGCCATTATCAACCACCGTTGTGGGTCCTAACATACCGTTGGCGTCATTGTTGCCAATTTGCAGCGTGCCGGCGGAGATGGTCGTCGTACCGGTATAGGCGTTCGTATTATCGAAGATCTGCGTGCCGGTGCCGGCCTTCGTGACCGCCAGAACGGCAGATCCAAGGTCCTGGATAACGCCGCCGAAGGTGCCGGCCGCGTTCCCGTTGCCTAACGTCAGCGTAAAGGTTCCAGATCCGGTGGAAGAGCTGACATTGCCACCACCGCCGGCGCCGTTATTCAAGCCGTTAATCGAGCAGCTAAAGCCGTTCATGTCGAACGAGGCGCCAGTGTTCACAGCCAAACTGCCCTTGCCCGTGCCACTCGGGATTCCGTTGGCTACGCCTAGCTGAACAGTGCCTGCGCTGACTGTCGTAGCGCCGCTATAGGTATTGGCCCCCTTCAATTGGAGTGTGCCGGGATTAAATTTGGTCAGGCTGCCGGTGTTGCTGATCACGCCTGAGAAGATGACTATGTTGGCGGCACCGCCTGAACCCAGGTTCATAGCCTTGGTGCCCAAATCCACAGGGCCGCTGAACGTAACACCGGCGGGATTACCCACAATATTCAAATACGGAGTATTCGACAGGGCTTGCGAGAAATCCAGTTTATTGGGGATCGTGATGGCGGACGTTCCTTCAGCGACGAGCGCGCCGAAGGCGGCTGAGTAGCCGCGTCTGAGCGCGATGTTGCCGGTGCCAAACGATTGGCTGCTGTTGAAATTGATAATGCCGCTCCAGGGTGATCCGGAATAGCCCAGAAGAGTTCCGCCTGCGCCTATTCCGAAGCTGCCGCCGCTATACGTATTGGCAGCATTGAGAAAAATCTGCCCGCTGCTCTCAGCTACGATCTGGCCGGTCGTTGCACTGGCGAAGCTTGCATCCACGATCGGTACATTGATGACCACCTGGCCTATTGAGCCGTCAGAGGAATTGGCTGTAGAGAAGCCTTGGCCGTTGGCAAGCCCCCATTGACCGGTGCCATTAATCGTGACGATGCAGGAGTCGGGGTTGAGCGGCCCATCGAACACCCCTGCTATGTTGTGGTTGGCGTTCATGGTCACGGTGAAGGTTGTGGTACTTGCGCCGACGCCCGAGTTGGTGGCGCCTGCTCCAACCGCAAAACACGCAGCATCGCCCTCAGTAAAGGCGATCGGCGTCGCCTGCCCCTGGTCGGCTGGCGCGCCGGACCCGCCCGTGGCGTTCCTGCTCCAGGACATATTTTCCCAGGTGCCGTCGAGGGCTCCGAGCGTATAGGTGGCATAGCTTCCCCAGGCGCCTTGAGGGTCCCAGTAACTAAGCACCGCGCGAACGTGGCTCGCCCAAAGGAGCACAAACAGGCACAGAATCTTTGCAGCGAAGTTCAATAAGTTTGCAGAATATTTTTTCACGGGCGTATTATAGGCGTTCATAATGGTAATGGGTTCTGGCAGTCGCTTGCCGCAGACGTCAGGTCCGGTATCGTTCGGTCATTTAAACGCTTAACCGCTTGACTGTCAACAAAATTTTTAGGTTTTGAAGGCGGCTTAAGGGTCTTTTTGGGTCAGGAGACGGGCGGGGATTGGCCCAGGAGGAGCCTACGTTCAGAATGTGCTCGAACGGTATCGTCAATATACGTGTCGCGACGCCGCACTTTTTACAAAATCGTCAAAATACCCCTTGCTAAAACCGCAGCCGGGGTGTAACAAAGTACAGGAGTTGATTTTCGTCGCCTTGAGGTGTGCGCAGAGGGTCCGCATGGTGGAGCGAAGGCGGCGATGAGGAGTAAACGCTCCACATGGTTGTGGGTTCGCCGCGGGCGACGGTGTCAGGCCCTCTTCGCCCGATCCTCGTTTATTTTTGGAGCGCCGAACTCCGTTTCGGCGCGACTTTTACCTCATTTAACCCATTTAACTTAATTAATTAACTTATTTAACTGCCTTCGCTCCGTTTATCGCGTGCCACCTGGTCCACTGCTACGGCTGAGATAATGATCGCTCCGATGACAATCAACTGCACGTTGGTGGTGATCCCAAGAAGGGTACAACCGTTGCGCAGGTAACTGATGAGAAGAGTGCCGATGACGGTTCCGAGAATCGAACCTCGCCCTCCCGAGAGGCTGGCGCCACCGATCACAACCGCCGCGATGATATCGAGTTCCAGCCCGATGCCGGCGGTTGGTTGGGCCGAGACGGTGCGGCTGGTCTGGATCATCGCAGCCACGCCCGCAAGCAGGCCGCTCAGGGTGTAGATGGCCAGGAGGTTGCGCCGGATGTTGATGCCGGCGTGATAGGCGGCCTCGCGGTTCGAGCCGATGGCATAGGTGTACCTTCCCAGGGGTGTGTAGCGCAAAGTGAGCGAGGCGATCAGGGTAAGCGCGCCGGCAATGAGCACCGACACAGGCACGTGCAACAGTTCGCCGCTGCCGAGGAATTTGTAGAATGGCACATTATAGGGCTGGCCATCATTCAATACGTAAGCGATGCCGCGATAGATGCTCATCGTTCCAAGGGTCACAATGAAGGGCGGCAGTTTGAGCGACGTGATTAATCCTCCATTGAGCATCCCGCAAAGAGTTCCTGCGCAAATTCCAGAGAGCGTGCCCAGCCACATAGAACTCGAATTCCCGCCGCATTGAATAATCGTCCAGGCGCCGGCCATGCCCGCCACGGCGAGAATGGCGCCTACCGAGAGGTCAATCCCGCCCGAGATGATGATGGCCGTCATCCCGACGGCCAAAATGGCATTGACGCTGCACCGCCGCAGCACGTTTAACTGGTTATCCAGGGTCAGGAACCGTTCGGGCGCGAGAATCGAGAGCGCCAGCACGATCAGCAGCAGGCTTAAAAAAGGCAGGATTTGGCGAAGGAATTTGTTCAAGGGCAGATTCAGGAGGAAAAAGAGAAAAAACCAATCCTTGAGTTTTTAATCCCGGAGGGATGACAGAGAATAGCCCAGCGTTTCAATTTCAACGCTGGGATTGGGGCTGGACCTGGAATAAGTCCCGTAGGGACGACAGAACCATTTTCTCTGTCGTCCCTACGGGACTCATTCCGTTCGACCGTTCCTACCCAGCGTTGAAACGCTGGGCTATTCTCTGTCGTCCCTAGGGGACTGCGGCCCCGCGCGCTTGAAAAGTTAGCCGCATGTCCACGGTTGCAAACTTCTTGAAAGCGCTCGCGTCTCATGTTCCGGCAGACACAGCAGCCAGGTGCATGACTTCGTCAGGGCTGGTTTTATCGGTGGCAAGGTTGCCCACCATGCGGCCGCGGCGCATGACCAGAATCCTGTCTGCCATGCCAAACAGTTCCGGCAGTTCGGAGGAAATGAAGAGAATAGCCTTACCCTGCGCGGCTAGAGAACGAAGGAGCCCGTAAATCTCTCGTTTCGCTCCGACGTCAATGCCGCGGGTCGGTTCGTCGAAGATCATGAAGCGCGCTTCGCCCAACAGCCAGCGGACGACCAGTAGTTTTTGCTGATTACCACCCGAGAGCGAATTGGCGGGTGCGTACGGCGATGCCCACTTTATACTCACACGCGCCGCCGCCGACGCTGCCGCCGCCGCCTCTCGGGCGGGCTGGACGACCCACGCCATCCCCAGGGTATCCAGATTAGGGAGGGTGATGTTCCAGCAGCATGGCAATTCAAGGCACAACCCCGTTCGTTTGCGGTCCTCGGTGAGCAGCGCCATGCCGGATCGAATCGCGTCGGCCGGGGATTCAAGTTGAACCGGTTCTCCATCCAGCCATAAATCGCCTGAGCTCTTCGGCGTCACGCCGAACAACGCACGGGCGACTTCCGTGCGGCCCGACCCAACCAGCCCGGCCATTCCCACGATCTCCCCTGGAGCGATTTCGAACGAGATGCCCTGGATGCCTTCGCTCGAAGCGAGGTCGCGGACTTGGACGCGGGGAGTAGGGCAGGCGTCTCGGAGCGCGGACATTCTTGTCCGCAGCAGGCCCTGAACGCTCGATGCAGTTGAGGTTCTTTTCTCGTTTTCTTCCGCTCCGGCTTGCTGCGGACAGGAATGTCCTCGCTCCTTCGCCGGAAACAAATCCTTCAACTCCCGTCCGACCATGTGATGCACGATGGCGGCCACGGTGATCGCTGAGGCTGGCCCGGAGTGGACCACGCGACCATCCCGCAGGACGGTGATGTCGTCCGCCAGGCCCACTACTTCTTCCAGACGATGCGAAATGTACACCACGGTCAGCCCTCGTTCGCGCAAGTGCCGCACCACTGAAAAGAGGCGGCGCGCTTCGGCTTCGGTCAGCGAGGAGGTCGGCTCATCCATCACGATGATCGAGGCCCGCCGGCGCAGGGCTTTCAATAATTCGACGATTTGGCAATCACCCACCGAGAGCCTTCCGACCATAGCCTGCGGGTGGATTGAAAAGCCGTACTCTTTAGCCAGTGCCATGCTCCGGGAAAAGAGGGCGGACCGGTCGAGTGTGAATGGGAACCGCCCACGCGGCTCAGCCCCCAGAAAAATGTTTTCAGCCACGCTTAGGTCCTCGGCCAGATCCAGCTCCTGGTAGATCATGGAAACACCGGCAGCCAAAGCTTCAGCAGGCGAGTCCAACCGGCATGGCTTTCCGTCCAACTCGATTTGTCCGGCATCGGGCCGATAGACTCCGGCCAGAATCTTCATCAGCGTGGACTTGCCCGCGCCATTTTCGCCGCACAAGGCGTGAACTGTTCCGCTTCGCGCCTGGAACGTCACGTCAGCCAAAGCCTGCACCGGGCCGAACCGCTTGGAAACATTTTGCATGCACAACGCAATCATTGCAATTTGATAAGGTCCTTGATTTTCTGCTCGTCCACGTTGGCTTTCGTGACCAGTTCCACGCCCGTATCAATTCGTTTGGGC
This sequence comes from Verrucomicrobiota bacterium, assembly GCA_003176045.1. Lineage (GTDB taxonomy): Bacteria > Verrucomicrobiota > Verrucomicrobiia > Limisphaerales > UBA8199 > PSRM01. The sequence continues at coordinate 26,769 of PSRM01000163.1, forward strand.
ACCGGTTGTCCATTGATGGAGGACATGACGGCGCGCACTCCCTCGTAACCCATCTTGAACGGGTTTTGCACAACCAACGAATCAATCTGGCCGCCACGCACGGCTTCGATAAGCCCTTTTTCGGCGTCGAATCCAACCATCTTGATTTCTGTCCGCTTCTGACTCTGAATCGCCTGGAGCGCGCCCACTGCCACCGGGGCACAACAGGCATATAGCCCCTGCAAATTCGGGTGGCGCGTCAGCAAGTCTTCCGTCGCCTGCAAGGCAGTCTCGACGGTGTCCTGGGCATATTTTGCATCCACAATTTCGATGCCTTTGAATTCCTTGTTGATTGTGTCCATAAATCCGTTCTCTCGCTCTGTGGTCGAGCCGGAACCGGGGACGTACTTGACGACGATAACTTTGCCGCGTCCGCCCAGGATTTCTGCCATGCGCCGCGCCCCGATCACGCCACCCTGATAATTGTCCGTGGCGGCGAAACAGAGGTATTTGTCCGTATCAATGCCCGAATCAATAATCGCGCAAGGCATCTTCAGGCCGGCGAGCTTTTCGACCGATGGAATAAGGGCCTGCCGATCCAAAGGGGCCAGAACAATCCCGTCCACTTTCTGGACGAGAAAATCTTCGATGATCTGAATCTGCCGTTCGCGGTCAGTTTCCCGCTCGGGGCCGTTCCAGTAGATTCGGCAGCCAAGGTCGTCGGCAGCTTTCTGTGCCCCTGCATGAACTGCTCGCCAGAAGATATGTGTAGTGCCCTTCGGAATCACGGCGATTGTCCGAACGGCAGTGCTACTGCTGTGTGATTTTTGATCGCAGCCGGAAAAAACGAGGCATGGACCGGCCAGAAGTGCCAGCAAAAATGCCTTTTTCATAGTGCGATTGTCCCGATTTGGGCGGCACAAGCAAGCGCAAGCGTTTATGAGAGGGCTTAACCACAGATGAACACGGACGCGGAGGCAAACTTCAAACATCAATCGTCAAACATCAATTAAACTTCAAACTCCCAAACTTTAGAGGGTGGCCTGGCTGCGTTGAGGGTTGGGATTTGAAGTTTTCTTGAAATTTGAAGTTCGAATTTGAAGTTTAATGCGTTGTTAGTGCCGAATGGCAAATCATCTGCTATTTCCGGCTGGTTGTGGATGAGGGCCGGGTGCCCTCCTTTCCTAAAAGTTGGTTGTTTGGGGCGGCCCGAGATAGTTTCTCGGGCCGTCTTTTTTTCCCAATCTTGGTGTGGCACAACCGTTGCTTTGTCAGATCTGTAGGTTCCTTGCCTACATCCTCCACAGTGGGGCGGTGTCGGGGCCAACCGATGCCGTCCCACTCCTTACTTATTTATTAGTCCAAAGTCCAAAGTCCAAAGTCTGAACGGCAGCCCAAGGGGTAGTCAGTGGTCCGTGGTCCGTGGTCAGTGGTCCGTGGTCTGTTCCCGTTCCGCCTCAGCAATCGCTCGCGCCCTGGCGGCGTGCATCTCGGCTTTGACCTGTTCGATTCGGGCGCGGATGAGTTCGCGGTTTTCTTCCCTGGCTGCCAGCAGTTCGCGCGAGAGATCGGCGATACGCTCTTCATAGGCGCGCGTATGTTCCTTGATCTGGCGCTCGACTCTTGCAAGCCGCTGGTCCACGTCCTGTATCTGGAGTGTTGCTGCTTCCTGGTTCTGGAGAAGTTGCACCCGGTCGGTTATCAATCGTTGCACGAGTCTTTGCTTTAACCACTGGCTCAAGTGCGCCAGGAAACTCGAGCGTTGCAGCGCCTGCTCGCGCGCAGCTTCCTGCAGCGGGCGCAAGTCATGCGGCGGCATCGGCCGGAACGGCGCAGGGTTTTTGATGGGCGTTTGCAGGCGCAGACGGGGACGACCTCCAGAAGGGTTGCCTAATTCTGCCAGCGCTGAACTGGTTGCCGAAGGCGCACTGATGGTTATCGTGCATGTAGGAGCGCCATCCGCTCGTGTTTCGATGCGCACTGGGAGCAGGCTTTGTTTTTGAGGCGTCAAGCTGCGCCTTCGCGCTCGCGCCACAAAGACGCAGACGATGACCGTGACCGCCGTCATCCACCCGCACCAAAGCAGAACCGGCGTCCAATTCGAGCCGGGAGCGGTGGCCGGGTTGCCTTGATCTCGCTGAGGAGGAGGAGACGCGACACTCTGCGGGCGTGGCGCGGGGACCGGCAATTCGGGCCCAACCGAAGGTCTGACGGCGTTCGATTGCGATGCAAATGCCGGCATTGGCTGGGATATTTGCAATGGAGGCGCGTTCGAACTTTGCGTAACCGGCGTGGTGTTGGTGGTCGCGGCGATTTGCGACACCGGCGGCGGCCCGGGTTCCACAGATGGTTTGGCGGGCGCGCGAGCCGTTCTGTTTGTTCCTCCTGCGAACATTCTGGCCATGGTAAGGGTCGCCGGATTAAGGCGGTTCGTGAGCAGTGCTTCCCAGGAGGTGGGGCTGTCGTAAATGCGCCCGTCGAACGCCACGTTCAGAACCGGATCATGGTGACGGCAGCGGACCACCGGAACGATCGGGCCGGCCAATTCCATCTGGCGCTCCTTCCACTCGCGCCGCGTATGGCGACTTACATTTGTGTTCGAACTGGTTAACGGCAATGGGCAAAACTCGAAGAGATAGGAGCTGGAGATCTTTGGATCGGCAAGCGGCGGCCCTTCGAAGCGGCCCGTGCGCCGGCAAACCGGGCACGTAAGGACGTTCGTGTCGGGCAGATATTGCGGGACGAGGTCCGACAGCCAGTTCGGCAGCTCTTTATGGTCAGCTTTGTATGCCTCGATGGCGGAGAAGATGACTTTCAGGTTTCTGGTGCAGGCCTCCTTTTCCTCGATAGACCGGCTTGGCGGCGGCTGGCGGACGGCGTTGGTTTGCGCCGGGGCGGGCGATGGCAGCAACGTGGCCAAACAGACCACAGACCACAGACTACAGACTACAGACCACAGACCACAGACCACGGACCACGCGCGACGGGCGGTGGAGCGTGCAGAGCGTGAGGAGCGTGGGGAGCGTGAGCGTGGGGAGCGTGCGGAGCGTGGAGCGTGGAGCGTGAGCGCACTCGCCGGCAAAGATGGCCGTGGCACGGCGGGCCAACGCGCTCCCAGGCTGGCAGCCTGCGTCATGTAATGCACTGGTGACGGTCTGCGAATCCCTGGAGCCTACAGACTTCGCGATGAGTTGTAAACAATCGCACTACAGGCCGACCACGGACTACAGACCACAGACCACCGACCTAGGCGCACCATGCGGCCGCCTCGGCGAGAGCCCGAATCAGGCCGGCCATCCGGCGCCCCCAGGCTTGAAGTTTGGTGTTTGAGGTTTGAAGTTTATTCCCCGTCCACCGGACACCCTGCTTCACGCAGTCGCTGTAATTTGTAAAGAAGGGCCCGGCGGCTGATGCCGAGGGCCTTGGCGGTTTCTGTACGGTTGAAGTGGTGCTTGCGCAGTGCTTGCAGGATGGCTTGCTTTTCGATCTCGCCCAGGCTTTCCGGGTCGCCGGCTGCGACGGGTGCCGCAGGTTGAGCGGATTCAGTCCCCGCCCGAACTTTGGCTGGGAGGTGATCCGGCAGGATCAGTTCTCCATGAGAGAGTAAGGCGGCCCGTTCCATGACGTTGCGCAACTCCCGCACGTTCCCAGGCCAGGTATAGCGCGTGAGCAACTCAGGCACGGACGACCCGAACCGCGCTTTGCCCCTGGTGAATTCTGCGATGAACGCGGCCGCCAGCGGGAGGATGTCCTCGGCGCGTTCACGCAAAGGTGGCAAGTTGAGTTCGACTACATTGAGCCGATAAAAGAGGTCCTCGCGGAAACGGCCGGCCTTCACTTCCTCTTCGAGGTTGCGGTTGGTGGCGGCCAGAATCCTGGCGTTGGTTTGCAGCTCGGCGCTGGAGCCAACCCGATTGAAACGGCCCTCCTGCGTCACACGCAAGAGTTTCGCCTGCAGGGGCGGAGACATGTCAGCAATTTCGTCGAGGAAAATCGTGCCGCCATTGGCGAATTCAAACCGTCCCGCTCGGCGCGCAACTGCGCCTGTAAAAGCGCCCTTCTCGTGACCGAAGAGTTCACTTTCAAGCAGATTCTCGGGAATAGCCGCGCAATTGACTTTAACGAGCGGGCCCCCGGAGCGCCCGCTCCAGGCATGAATCACGTCCGCCAGCACTTCCTTTCCAGTGCCGCTCTCGCCTGTGATCAGGATGCGGCTCTCGGAGGGCGCAATCAGGGAGGCATCATGAAAAACGGCCTGCATGAGCGGACTTCGAGCAATCACGTTGGCCGGCAACTGCTTATCCGCATTGAATGCGACGTGCGCAGGTTTGCCCAGCCCCGTGACATTTCGAACCGTAGCGAGCAATTCATCGAGATCAATCGGCTTAGCCAGGTAATTGAGGGCTCCGTCGCGCATCGCCCCGACGGCTTCCCGTATGTCCGCGTAGGCCGTCACTAAAAGCACCGGTAAGATGGAATTTTCCTCCCTGGCGCGCCGCAAAGTTTCCAGACCTGACAGTCCGGGCATCCGCACATCGGAAATCATCAGGCCGAAGGTCTGATCGCGCAGAAGGGCCAGCGCCTGCTCGCCCGAGGCTGCGAGCACAATCTCGAACCCCTGGCTGCGCAAAAAGGAATCCAGCAAACTGCGCTGGCCAGGGTCGTCATCTACGATCAGGATGCGCGGCACGGATGGAAAAACCCGAATTCCGAACGACGAAATCCGAAGTTGCCGAAGAGCCGAACCAATCGGCCTTCGGATTTCAGCCTATCAGGTCTCAATTGGGGCGGGAAGGCTCTTTTCCTCGGCTGCGGGAGGCTGCGGGGAAGGTGGCGGCGCCGGGGGTGGCAAGGCGCTTGCCTCCATCCCGTCCGCCATGCTGGAACAGGAAGAACAGACGTTTGGATTACGCGACAGCGCGTTTCCCGTCTCAGACATTGGTTGGCCGCAACACCTGCAAATCCTCGGTTTCATCCCTGCAACCCTGATCCTCTCATCGTTATCGCTTCTACTTAATAGATTTTTCCGACTCCCATATTAAATGCTCTTTTGGGGAAAGCAAGATAAATTTGGCAAGTTTCGCGCGCAAACAGGGCCAATTCATGAAGTAGGCGACGATGTGAGGAGTCGAGCAAATCGGAATCGCTTCAGTAAGAGGCTCACGCCCGGCCGATTGCGCAAGCCCATCCGAGAAAAGATCGCCCGACCAGAGTAGCTTGTTGCGCTCATCGAGTGAATATTGCACACATTTAGTGGTTTCGGATTACCTGGCCCTTCATGACGTATTCGGCTTGCATAATCATATTGGCTACTGTTTTAGACTAGCCCGATGTCAGTTCCCGCGTCCATGCCTTTGGGCTGTCTGCTATGAGCTTACCTGCTTTCTCTGCGACGTAGGGCAGCCTTTCCGGGAGTGCCGGTGAGCCGGGCTTTTCAGCCCGCCGTCCATCGGGCGGTTGGAAAACCGCCCTCACCGGCAGGCTCGAAAGCCTGCCCTACGATACGCCACCGAATTTATGCTCCCGAGTACTAAGTTCTCGATTAAGTTCTCGACAAAGTTTCAGGTTTCAGGGCAATTCGCCTCTTGACAGGCCTATGTGTTTATGTTTGTATTTTTAAGAGCTTGGCTTGATGGGCGCAATTTCCGCGCCTGAACCTTGTACGTACATAAAATCCTCGTTTTATGAAGACAATGCGTTTAATCGGGCTGGCAAAGGGGGGTTTCTGTTCATTTCTGCTGGGAATTGCGAGCGTAACATTCGCGCAAACAACCACATTCCCCGTCGTCACTATCTATGCCACAGTTCCGAATGCCACGTGGTCGGGGAACCCGGGTGTTTTCACGGTGGTTAGGACGGGTGACGCCTCGGCGGCACTCAATGTGTACTACGCCATCGGCGGCACGGCGTTGAACTGTTCTGATTACGTAGAGTGCGGCACCACTAATTGCCTGGGTCATTTCGTTTTTATCCCGGCAGGCGTCTATTCAAACCAGATCTGCATCAAGCCGCGCCCGGTTAGTAATACCGGAGCGTGCAGATCGGTGATTCTCACGCTGACGAATTCGCCAACCTTGAACCCGGTGAATTACTCCATCGGCACGCCCAGCACGGCCACGGTCAACATCTGCTCAGGGACCTCGACTGATCTGCCGCCGGTAGCAGCCTGGGTGTATCCAACCAATGGCTCAGTCTTTTATAACCCGCCAGGTTCCGCGAGTTCGGCGGTTCTCAATCTGCCGCTCGAAGCTGCGGCTTATGACCAGGACGGTTTCGTGACTCAAGTGGAGTTCTTCGCCAATGGCAAAAGCCTGGGCGTGGTGAGCAATTCGAGCACGGTTACGCCATACTCGCCGTCGCCGATGCCTGCTACGTTTCCGCCGATGCCGCCGTATCGGCTGTATGTGTTGATCTGGAGCAACGCGCCGCCGGGCACCAATATTCAGCTTTACGCAACGGCTAGCGACAACGGCGGTTTGAAAACCTCGACGACGCCTGTCTCGATCACCATCCATCCCGGCCCGCCTCCGCCGCCACCACCTCAGACCAATCCCATTGTTCGCATCACCAGTCCGCCCAACAACTCGAGCTTCCGCGCTCCCATCAACCTGCCGATTTACGCTTACGCCATCGAGTTCGGCGGCACGATTGCCTCAGTCGAATTCTTCGCCGGCACAAACGATCTCGGCGCCGGGCGGCAGCTCCCGTCTCCTTCCGGCAACCCGCTGCCGTCCACCTTCTGGACTTTGACGTGGAGCAACGCAGCCGTCGGCGGCTGGCCGCTTAGAGCAGTTGCTACCGATGCCAAAGGCGTCTCGACAACCTCCGACCCGGTCAATGTAACTATCCTGCCACCTGTCACGAATCCGCCGCCCACGGATGTGGTTGTTGTGACTGCCATAGACCCGATTGCCATCGAGGGCACGAATTGTTTCCCGTGGCTTGGGTTGACCTCAGCTTCTCCGACCTGGTCGAATTGGGGATCGAGCAATTGTTGCTACCGGTACTTCACCAATTGCGGGCCAAAGAACGCCCTCTTCGCTGTCCGGCGCTTCGGTAATACAAACTTTGACGTGATCGTTTTTTACGCTGTTGGCGGCACGTGCAGTAACGGGACCGATTACGTCTCGTTGCCCGGCACAGTGACCATACCCGCAGGTCATCGGGTGGCGCTGGTTCCGGTGGTTCCTATAGATGACGGCGCGCCCGATATTTCGTGCACGGTGGTCCTCAAGCTGAAGCCATCACCCATAGTTGGGCCGCAGCCGACGTATGACATTGGTTATCCTGCCAGCGCCGCTGCACTGATCCTGGATGCTCCGTCCTGGCCGCCGCCTACGGCAAGGCTGCCCGATGGCACATTCCATGTGAATGCCAGCGGGCCTGATGGGGCCTGGTTCCATGTCGAGTGCACCTCAGACCTTTCAACCTGGACGTCCATTTGCACCAACCAGGTCTTTAACGGCTCAGTTGATTTCTTGGATCCGGACGCCCAGAACGCTCCGGTGCGCTTCTATCGGGCCGTGCCGGAGGCAAATACGCCGCAGTAGCGGGGAGTTATTTCAACAGGGAACGGAGAGAACAGAATTGGCCTCTCCTGCGCCGGGTGAGGGCACCCGGCCTACAGGAGCAGGGCGTCACTTGCGCACCGAACCACCGCACCTCGACCCTCGCCCCTCGTCCCTCATCTTACCCCGCCGGCGTGATCGCTACGTCCAGCTTGTCAGTTCCTCGGATAATTGTCAGGAACGACTCCACTCCAATCTGGTCGCCGGTCAGCATCTTGTGCAGGGCGTCGATGCTGGGGACGGGTTGACCTTTGAAGGCAATGACGACGTCCCCGTCGCGCAACCCGGCCTTTTCGGCCGGACTGCCGGAATTTACAGCAATCACGAGCACGCCGCTGGTGGATCCCAATCCATAATGCCGCACCAACCGCCGGTGCAGCGGCGTGTTCTGCCCGCCGATTCCGATGTGGCTGCGCCTGATTCTGCCCTCTTTGATCAGCCAGCCGGCAACATACTTGGCTGTATCAATCGCAATGGCGAAGCAAAGACCTTGCGCCGGCAATATCACTGCTGTATTCACCCCGATGACCTCTCCGCGCGAGTTGACCAGCGGCCCGCCCGAATTTCCAGGATTCAAAGCCGCGTCCGTCTGGAGAATATCGTCCATGAGCCGTCCTGTGCTGGATCTGAACGACCGGCCCAACGCGCTCACCACTCCCGCAGTCACCGTGGTTTGGAACCCGTAGGGATTGCCGATGGCAATCGCAAGCTGGCCCACTCGAATGCTCTTCGACTCACCCAGGCGCACCGGGTGCAGTTGCGGAGCATACACGCGAACCACAGCCAGGTCGGTTTCGGGATCGTCTCCCACCAGGTGAGCATCCGGATGGCGCCCATCTCCGAGCGTCACCTCGAGCCGCTCAGCCCCATGCACCACGTGGCTGTTGGTGAGCACGAACCCATCCGGGGTAATGACGAAACCTGACCCGCTGCCCGCGCGCTCGCCACCTGCGCGCCGGGCCTCGATGTTCACCACCGAAGGCGACACTTCCTCCGCAGCCTTCACCACGGCATTCGAATACGCGTCCAATAGGGCACCATCTGATGGTGCGTTCGGAGCGGCGCTGTCTGCGGCAGCACGAAGGGTCTCTTGCGGGGTGTCTCCGATCAAGGAGGCGTCCACGTCAGTAACAAGATTCAAATCAAAAGTTTTCATAAGGCCCTAATGGGCTAAGAACAACGTGTACCGTATTGTTGTGTTGTCAATTTTCGTGCTCGGGAGCGGCAGCCGGACACTCCCGTTAGAAGACCACGGACTACAGATTGTAGACTACAGACTACGGACCACAGACCACAGACCCAAACCGCAATGCTTGCCCCTCATCTATGTTGCCCATGCAGGCGGCGGCTTTCTGGAAGGGAAGGATTTGCTGCCAGGCTTCCGCTATCCCATCGCAAATCTGTTCAAGGAGTGGGACTGGGACTGAGCGATTGAGCGAGTTTTAGTTGCGCCTGGGCCGCGGTCTGACTATTCGTGATTTTCGTGAATCACGAAACACGCTTGCGCATATTCGCCCTCCTCGTCACGTTTGTTACGTTTCTCATGCCTTCGCCGCTCAAAGCTCAAACCAATCAATCCAATGCCGAGCTTTGGCTGTCCAAAGCCGACGTCGCTCCGCCCTTCAGCATACCCGCTTCCCGAGGCGCCTGGGAAAAGAAGCGCAAAGTCGTCCGTGCCGAACTTTGGAAACTTCTGGGCAAGCTGCCACCGCGCCCAACTATCCCAAAGGTGACCACGTTATCGCAGGAGGATCGCGGCGATTACCGCCTGGAAAAATTCCAATTCGATAACGGCGCAGGGGCTACCGTGCCCGGCTATATCCTGCTTCCGAAAAGCGCAACCACGGCTACTCTGGCTGCGCAAAAGACCAAATCCCCAGCCATTCTCTATTGCCATTGGCATGGCGGCGAATACGAAATCGGCAAGGAGGCTCTCTTCCAGGCGAAACATTCGCCCGTCGAACCCGGTCCGGAATTCGCTCGGCACGGTTTCGTTGTGCTCGGCATTGACGCCTATTGCTTTGGCGAACGGAACGGCCGGGGACCCGATGGCCCCGCCGAGCTGGGTAAGGAAGGGGAATGGACGGCGGCCAAATTCAACCTCTGGGTTGGCCGCACACTCTGGGGCATGATCCTGCGCGACGACCTCATGGCGCTCGATTATCTCGCGTCCAGGCCGGAAGTGGATCCCAAACGCATCGGGGTGACCGGCATGAGCATGGGCGCCACGCGCACCTGGTGGTTGATGGGTCTGGACGAACGCCTGAAAGCCGGCGTCGCCATTGCCTGCATGACGCGTTACCAGAACCTCATCCAGCACGAAATGCTCAAAGCGCACGGCATCTATTATTTCGTGCCCGGTTTTCTCAATCATTTCGATTCCGAGGCTGTCATCTCACTCATCGCTCCCCGCGCGATTCTCTTTCAAACCGGCGATCAAGATGGCGGCTCGCCCGTGGACGGCATCCACGCCCTCGAAGATGCTGTTCGCCCGGCCTTTGAGGTGTATGGCAAGCCAGCGCAATTCCAGAGCCTTGTATATCCTGGTTTGGGACACGTTTATACTCCCGAAATGTGGACCCACACGATGAAATGGTTCGAGGAACATCTTGAATAGCCTTGGGTCTTTACACGGTATGTGATGCAGGAGATTGTTTGCTTTTTTGGCGAAGAATGAGTGCGCTGGAGCTTTGGACGTTGCTGACGGACAGGAATGTCCGCGCTCCGGTGCGGCCGCATCCGTGTTCATCCGTGTTCATCCGTGGTTTAAAATTTTGAAACTCTCCGTCAAAAGCGATTACGCAGCCCGGGCCGTCCTGGGCCTGGCGAGGCATTACCCATCCGGCGCAGCCATACGCGTCGAGACCCTGGCTGCTGAGCAGGACATCCCGGGCAATTACCTGGTGCAGATTCTTTTGGAACTCAAGTCCCAGGAAATTGTCCGGAGCGTTCGCGGCAAAGAAGGCGGCTACCTCCTCGCTCGCCCGCCTGCCGACATTACCCTGGCTGACGTGCTCCGAGCCATTCACGGCAGCGTCTTCGACAGCCCCGCGTTGAGCGACTCCGGCTGCCCGCCCGAACTCCGCCGCGCCTGGGGCCTGCTCCAACAAGCCATCGAGCGCACCGCCTCGGCGATCACCTTCCAACGCCTCCTGGAGGAAGCCGCCGAAAAGGAGAAGATGTATTACATCTGAAAAAGACCACGGACCACGGACTACAGACCACGGACCACAGACCACGGACCGCAGACCACGGACCACTGACCACTGACCACTGACCACTGACCTGCCACGCTCCGCACGCTCCCCACGCTCCCCACGTCCCCTATGATCCTCTGCCTCGGCCCCACTCCTGCCGCTCAGCGAGTGATGGTGTTTCCATCACTCAAGCTGGACGAGGTGAATCGCACAGCGGTGACGCTCGATGGTGCTGCGGGCAAGGGAGTGAATGTTGCAAAAGCTCTTAAGAGCCTGGGTCAACAGCCTCTTGTCGTAACATTTCTGGGCGGAGAACGCGGAAATGCCCTTAGAACAGAACTCAGAAGACAATGTATTACACTGGATTATGTCACCGTGATCCCGGAAACAAGGCAATGTATTACTGTCGTTGACCAATCAGCGGGCACACAAACCGAATTGGTGCAGGAAAGCTCTCCTCTTAATTCCACCGCTTATGAAAAACTGATGCGAGCGGTAAGAAAACGGATGAAGGAATCTCGGGCCGTGGTAATGTCCGGGACGATTCCGCCTGGCGGCCCTGCAGACCTTTACCTGAAGTGTGCGCGGCTGGCGAACGATGCGGGACTGCTCACGGTTATTGACGCTCAAGGCCCGGCCCTGCTCAAAGCACTTGCAGCCAGGCCCAGCCTCGTAAAGCCCAACCGAGTCGAATTGGCGGCGACTCTGTCCTCCAACTCTCCAACCGCGACCGAAATGCCAATCGAACGCCGGGTGGGGGCACCCGGCCTACAGGAGCAACGCTTTGGAACTGTAGGCCGGGTGCCCTCACCCGGCGTCCGAAGCATCAAAAAGCCAGGCCGCCGCAGGCCCAAGCCAAGTGGCGTTTCCGAACGGGACCTGGAACGTGGAATTGTTCACCTCTCGGAGTTGGGGGCACAGCGGATCGTGGTCACGGCAGGCAAAGAGCCAACCCTGGCCTTCGACGGAAGGACTTTCTGGAGAATCAGTTCACCACGAATCAAGGCAGTGAATCCTATCGGTTCGGGCGACTCGTTCACTGCGGCATTGGTGTGGAGACTTTTGCGCGGAGACGATTTGGGCGAGGCCTGCCGCTGGGGCGCCGCTGCCGGGACCGCCAACGCGCTCACCTTGATGCCCGGAGAGTTCAGGCGTCAGGATGTGGAAAAGTTGGTGCGGCGTGCGCAGATAGAACGGTTGAGGAGGTAGCCGGGCAGAAATTGTGAAATATGGTAGCAGCCAAGGTAAGGAGGCTCTGATATAAAGTATTGAGCGGGGAGAGTGTGTGGAGCGTGGAGCGTAACCGCGAATGGACGCGAAGAGACGCGAATAGCCAAGAGCCCATACGCGATAGCCAAATGCCACGGAACAAGTTGGACTTTTACGCAGGCGGTATTAGCTTGATGGCATGAAGACTTGGAAGATCGTTGTAGAGCAGCACCCCGATGGATATATAGCCTACCCGCTCGGTCTTAAGGGCACTGTGGTCGGGGAGGGCGATTCTTACGACGCCGCACTGGCGGATTGTCAGTCGGCCATTCGCTTCCACCTTGAGACATTCGGCGCGGATGCCATAGAGGCCGATCCGCCAGTTCTGGACGCCTTCATTGCCGAGGCGCATGCCTAAGTTTCCTGTTGATGCACCAAAGCGGAAGGTCGTCAAAGCCCTGCAATCATTGGGTTTCCGCAAGGTTCGCGAGCGCGAGCACATTTCCATGGTGCGTGAGAATCCAGACTGAACACGCACACCGCTGACGATGCCGAATCACCCGCATATCAAAGCCTCCACTTTGCGCACGATCTGCACCCAAACGGGCATCTCGCGCGACGAGTTCCTCAACGCCTACCAGCAGGCCTGAAGTCGAACTCACTCATCCAGCGAGCGGAAGAAGCGGTGCCAGCGGGGGAGCCAGTGGTGTTGGCGGTCCAACGAGAGAACGACCGTGGTGGCACGGCCGAGAATACGTTTGCGTTCTACGGGACCGTAGAACCTGGAATCGAAGCTGTTGTCCCGGTTGTCGCCCATCATGAAATAGTGGTCCTTGGGCACAACGAACGGACCGAAGTCGCGTCGAGCCGGAACAGTGGGGATTGCGGCGACAAAGTGAGTCCGGCCCGGAAGCTGCTCAGTGCCAAAAATGTGATGGGCCTGATCGTCTGGAGAGACATCGCGTAAGCGCTCGGGATCGGCATTGCTGTAGGTCACGGGTTTGCCATTCAGGAAAAGGTTGTCCTGCCGCAGTTCGATCGTGTCGCCGGGCAAGCCGATGACGCGCTTGACCAGCCGCACTTCGTCATGAGGAGAGTAGAAGACCACGACGTCGCCTCGCTCGGGATTGCTCCACTCGGCCAGATGCCAGGTGGTGAACGGCACTTTCAGATCGTAAGCCAGTTTGTTCACAAACACGCGGTCGCCTTCGAGGATGGTCGGCTTCATGGAGCCGGTAGGCACATCATTCCAATCCGCCAGGGAGGAACGGATCGAGAACACGATGATGGCCATGATGAGGAGAGGCCGGATTTCTTTTCGCCAATAGCGGCGAACGCGCGAATAAAGGGATGACACATTCATGCAGAATTGGACATGCATTGCGCGGAAGCGTTCAATGGCGGGGCGGCGAGGGCGTGAAGCGCGGAACGTCAATCAAAGAAGCAACAAACTGACAGAAATATTTTTGGACAGAAAAATGGGGGGCAAAAAGATTTTATTCGTCTGTCCCCATTCGCTCGTCTCATTTGTTGATTGTCAATGGGACGACAGACGAATGGGGACACGCGAATAACTCTCTCTTTGCGCCTTTGCGTCTTTGCGTTAAATACCTGCTTCATCTCACCACCTCAAAGGCAAAGCCTTTGAGGTATTCAGTCTCGGGAATCATGGGAATGATCGGGTGGTCTGGGCTTTGCGCATAAGCGGCCACGCGCCGCAAAATGCGCCGTGTATCGAATGCGGCGGAGAGTACGGTATCCTGGAACAGGCCCGCGTCCACGTGATGTGAGCAACAAAAGGTGGCCAAGGTGCCGCCCGGCTTGAGCAATTTGAGGGCGCGCAAATGGATTTCCTTGTAGCCGCGCAGGGCGTCGGGGACGGCGGATCGAGTGCGGGTGAAGGACGGAGGATCGAGAATGATCATGTCCCACTGAGGCACGACTTTCTCGTGCGGCGGCACGCGGGTATGTGCCTTGAGCCAATCGAACACATTGACCGCCTCAAACGAGCATTTTTCTGCAAGCCCGTTGCGTTCGGCGTTTTGTTTCGCAGCGGCAATTGCGTCAGCGCTTTGGTCCAGCATGTGAACCCCGGCGACTCCGGCGCGCGCGGCATGCAGGCCGAACCCCCCAAGGAAGCAGAAACAATCCAGCACCTGTGCTCCGGGAGTGCGGACGACCTCGTCCGCGCAACCCTGCGCTCGCGACAATAGTTCCGCCACAAGCCGATAGTTCACCTGTTGGTCCAGGTAAAAGCCGGTCTTCTGGCCTCCGATTAAATCCACCTCGAATGAGATTCCACTGGTGCTAATCTGAACCGGTCCATCCAGGTTTCCGGCCAGCACGCCATTCGCATCGGGCAATCCTTCAAACTTGCGCGCTCCTGTCTCACTACGCTCGATGATTGCGCGAGGTGAGAAGATTGTTTGCAGCGCTTCCACGATCAGGGATTTGCTTCTCTCCATTCCAAGCGAGGAGATCTGGAGCACAAGGATATCCTCGTATTTGTCCACAATAAGGCCGCTGAGAAAGTCACTCTCTGCGTTGACAACTCGAAAAGAACCAGGCGAGCCAGACAGATACCTTTGCCGTACTGCCAGCGCGGCTCGGATGCGGGATTCGAAGAAGGTCCGGTCCACCTCGATTCTGTCTGGCGACAGAACGCGGACGGCAATCCTGGACTTCGAATTATAAAGCCCCGTCCCGAGGAATCGCTGCCGATGGTCTTTCACCTGAACCAGGTCGCCGTCGGCAGCAGGCTGGGTCAACCGGAGAACCGAGCCGCTGTAAATCCACGGGTGGCCGGCGATAATACGGTCGGCTTCGCCCGGTTTCAGAAGGATTGTCGGGAGAGATTGCATTGGTAAACCTAGATGATTTTTTACGACGCGTTAGTCCCGTAGGGACGACAGACAATAGCCCAGCGTTTCAACGCTGGGTTTATGGCGCAGCGTGGAAATGGTCCCGCAGGGACGACAGAACAAAGACCGTTTCTGTCGTCCCTACGGGACTTATGCCCCTTGGCGGCTCGCTACCCAGCGTTGAAACGCTGGGCTATTGTCTGTCATCCCTACGGGATTCAAAAGCTCAAACGTTGGCGACGTTGGAAATTATTGGCGAAACGGATCTCGCCGCGCCGAAACGGAGTTCGGCACTCCATAGGGCCGTGATTTACGTCTGACCATATTTTCCATTTACGATTTACGCTTCAATCTCCAAAATCATCCTTGCTGGTAAATCGTAAATCGTAAATTGCAAATAGCAAAAATCGTGTGGTGCTTATGAATAAGCTCGCCGCCGTGGTAATCGCTTCCTCTCTTATGCTTAACGCCGCTCCAGCCAAAGACCAAAGTGTACCCGCCGACCTCCTCATCCTGAACGGTTCGATTCACACGATGGACAAGGAGCATCCGACCGCCGAAGCACTGGCTGTGATAGGGAATAGGATCGCTGCTGTAGGTTCATCCAAGGAGTTGAGGGAACTGCGAGGCCCGAAAACGCGGGTGATTGATGCGGGTGGAAAATTGGTTTTGCCGGGGTTCAATGATGCGCATGTCCATTTCCTGATGGGTGGCTTTTCTCTGGCCAATGTGGACCTGCGCGATGCGCAATCACCGGAGGAAATGGCGCGGAGGCTGGGTGAGTACGCGAAGAAGCTTCCAAAGGGCCGTTGGATTCTGGGCGGGGACTGGGACCACGAGAAATGGCCCGGCGCTCCTTTGCCCACGAAAGAAATGATTGATGCCGCTACACCTGACCACCCGGTTTGGGTCAACCGCCTGGATGGCCACATGGCATTGGCCAACACCTTGGCCCTCAAGCTGGCAGGAGTGACGCGTGAGACGAAAGACCCTCCGGGCGGAGTCATTGTCCGCGACGCAAAGACGGGCGAACCGACGGGTGTACTCAAAGATGGCGCGGAATCGCTCGTCGAGCGCGCGATTCCAGACAAAACTTTCGACGAAAAGCATATCGCGGCGTGTGCCGGGACGGACTTTGCCGCGCGCATGGGAGTTACCAGCGTGACCGACATGTCCGCTGACGGCGACGTGGGGCTTTATCAATACATGGCGGATCACGGGGAACTCAAAACACGAATTTATGCCATCCGCTCCATTGTTTCATGGGAAGCTTTCGGCAGGATAGGGATTCGCGGAGCGTTTGGCAGCGATCTGCTGCGCATTGGCGGTCTCAAAGGCTTTTCAGACGGGAGCCTTGGCTCGACAACGGCGCTGTTTTTCGAGCCTTACGCCGACTCGCCTCAGACCAGGGGTTTGCTATTCGATCAGATGCTGCCCGAAGGCATCATGCTCACGCGTGTTGAAGGCGCGGACAAGGCTGGCTTGCAAGTCATGATTCACGCCATCGGCGATGAGGCCAATTTCCGCATCTTGGAAATCTACCGTGAGACCGCTGAGAAGAATGGTCCACGCGACCGGCGCTTTCGTATCGAGCACGCCCAGCACTTGCGTTCGAGCGAGATTCCGCGCTTTGGGCAGCAAAAGGTCGTTGCCTCCATGCAACCTTACCATTGCGCCGACGATGGCCGCTGGTGCGATAAACGCATCGAGCCGGAACGGAGCAAAGGCACCTACGCCTTCCGATCGCTGCTCGACTCCGGCGCAGTGCTCGCGTTCGGCTCTGATTGGACCGTTGCGCCGCTCAATCCCTTGGAAGGGCTGAAAGCGGCCGTCACCAGGCAGACGCTGGATGGGAAACACCCTGGTGGTTGGCACCCTGAACAAAAGATTACGTTGGATGAAGCAATCCACGCCTTCACGGTCGGCTCAGCGTACGCCGAGTTCGCGGAGAAAGTGAAAGGAACACTCACACCGGGCAAGTTGGCGGACCTGGTAATGATTGACCGCGATCTTTACAAAATCGCGCCGGCGGAGATAGATAAGGCGAAGGTGGTGATGACGGTGATGGATGGGAGGATTGTATATGAAACTGGAAACCCTTGAGCGGTTTGCTTGAGAACATGCAATTGCTGCGGACGCGAAAACACGACCCCTCTACTGAAACAGCTCGCGCAAGGGAATCCGAATTTCCGCAATGCTGCCACATTGCAGAGTGTCTTCCAGGCCGACGGTAGTGAGTTCTTGATAACGACCGCCGAGCGGACGACGATAAACCTCAATCGTTTGTTCGTTGCCCAAGGCAATCCAGTACTCCTTCACTCCCGCTTCGGCGTAAAGCGCAGCGTCCTCGCGATCCAGCAAGGCGCTTGAAACCGCTACCTCAATTACGAGCTCGGCGGTTCTCGGGTGAACGGCAGTGAAATCCGCTTCCGTGCCCCGTACTACGGAGATGTCCGGCTCGGGTTCGGAATCAGAGAGGGTTAACGGATCGTACTGAAATACCATCAAGCAAGGTGGCAAAACAGCCGAGATGAGATCATAAAGCCGCTTGGTGATGAGACAGTGGAAAGGCGATTTAATTGGTTTTTCGAGGATGATCCCGCGGATCAACTCAGTGCGCCGGCCATTTTTGTTGAACTCGTCCATACGATGGTATTCCTCCAATGTGAGCGGCGAGACTCTTCGGCGGACTTCTGGGATCTCGAGAATGGCTGACATGTACAAACGAATATTACCGTTGGATCGAGACCTGTCGAGCCGGGATATCTTGGGGAATTGACAGGCCCATTCCGCGTGGTGTTACCTGAGGGCAGCAATGAAAGACCTCACCAGCCCGAATTGGATAAAGTTCAAAGGTTTTCTCTTTCTACTTATTGGAATTTGTTGCTCGGTGCTTCTGATTCTGGACAATGCTTCGTTGCGAACGGTGGTCCTTCTTGCTCTGGCGATTTGGTGTTTTTGCAGGTTTTATTATTTTGCGTTCTATGTGATCGAGCACTACGTGGATCCGGCGTACCGCTTCTCCGGACTCTGGTCTTTCGTCCGGTATTTGTTATCCAAACTCCGGGAAAAGGAACGGTAACGCGGGGTATGACTGCTTTAACGCAAAGGCGCAAAGGCGCAAGGAGCAACTTCCCGTTCGGGCTTCACAGTCTGGTTCCAGCTTTGCTCGTGCATATAAGTCTGCCGTGTTCCGCAGCGCTCCCGCAGCCGCTCTCTTCCCATCCGGGAAATATTTTCCTGGCGGGCGAAGAGGTGGTTATCTCGCTTCAAGGCAGCCCGGGCGAAGATTGGGAAGCGAAGGATTACGAGCGGCAGATTGTTGCCAGAGGCAAGCTCCAGGAGGGTCGGGCAAATATCGGGCGGTTGCCGGTCGGTTATTATGAAGTTTGGTTCGGTAGCGCCACCTCATCCAACCATGTTTCGGCCGGTGTCCTGGAACCATTGCACGCCCTGTCGCCTGCAAGTTCGCCGATAGGGATTGATGTGGCGATGGGCTGGTTTTTTCCGAAGGAGAAGATGGCCGCGGTGGCTAACCTCTGCCGACTGGCGGGGTTTAGTCATGTGCGAGATCGGATGACCTGGGGGGAACTCGAGCCAGAACGAGGGAAATTAGCCACAACCAATCGGTATGATTGGGCAGCGGACGCGCAAGCCGGGGCGGGTCTGCAAGTATTGCAGGTCAGCCATGCATCGCCGGGTTGGGCGAATCCGAATCCAAAGCGGTTTCCACTCGATCTGCGGGATACCTACAATTTTCATAAGGCGATTGCGCAACGCTGGCGTGGGAAGGTAGTGGGCTTTGAGCCTTGGAACGAGGCGGATGGCGAGACCTTCGGCGGCCACACAGGCAGCGAAATGGCCTCACTGCAAAAAACTGCTTACCTGGGCCTGAAGGCGGGCAACCCGGACGTGATCGCCTGCTTAAACGTGCTTGCTTTTCATCGCCTCGCCACTTTGCAGGACCTGAATGAAAACCAGGCCTGGCCTTACTTCGATACTTTTAACCTGCACCACTACGAGAGTTTTGAGCGCCTTTCAAAGGCTTACGCCGATTTCCGCTCTGTGTCGGCCGGAAAGCCGCTCTGGGTAACTGAATGTAGTGTGCCGGTGAAATGGCAGGGCGATGAGCGGTTGAAAGAGCCGACGGACGAGGACCTGCGGATTCAAAGCGAGCGAGTACCGAAGATCTACGCGCATGCCATTTATGAAGGGGCCCAGAAGGTCTTTTATTTCATGTTGCCGAATTACTCGGAGGGTCAGACTCAGTTTGGGATACTGCACGATGACCTCACGCCACGGCCAGTGTATCTCGCGGCGGCGGCCGCTGGTCGCTTGCTTGCGGACGCCAGGCCGTTGGGCTCGCTGATCACCAACACAAACGCTGCGGAGGCAGCGGGCGAGCGCCAGCCGATCCATGCGTTCGTTTTCGATGCGAAACCGGACGGGAAGCGGGCGCGGGTCGTGGTGGCGTGGGCCGACCAAAAGGAAACTCTCGGATTACCACAGCGTCCGGTTGCAATCTATGACCACCTGGGGAGGCCGATAGGCCCCTCGGACTCCGGCCCGACCGAGGTTGCAATCGGCCCCGCACCAATCTACGTGATTTTCTCACAAGCAACTCGATTACCGTTGAATCCGCCACCGGCTCTGGCGGCGCCTTTGCCCGGCGAACCGTCCCCTCTGGTGCTTCAAACGGTTGTGCCGGAGCAGGAAATTGATTGCAAACGTTCGCTCTACAAATTGTCCCCCGCAACGATCAGAAGCATTCCGATCTTTCTCTACAACTTCGGGCATCGCAAAGTCCAAGGCACGCTGAGGGCGGCCATCGCTCCGGCCTCAGTCAATGGCGGGCCGGTGCGAACCTGCAGACTCGATTCACCTGCCGGGATCGAAATTTCGCCGGGACAGCGCCTGGAGATTCCTTTAAAACTGAGTTGTGCTACCAATGTTGCTGGGATTTCAACCATCCGAATCACGGGCGATTTCGGAGTGAGCGGCAAACCGATCCTTTCGCTGCGATTCGCTCGGGAGGAAAGCAAGAATAACAATTAGCATTGACATTACCGTTCCGGTGGCTCATCCTTGCGCCATGGCGAGCGCGACAAAATCAAGCTGCCGGTTGAGGCGCATGATGGTAACGACGTTAGGCCTTGGGTTGACGGTAGCGTCTTTCGCTTACGTGCAGGCCCAACCAGTTTTCGGGACTCAAACACGAATAGGCTATCCAGCGGGAGACGATTGGGAGCCAGCACTGGCGGCTGACCGATACGGTCACCTGTATGTAGTGTATTACCACACGGATGTGAAAGGTCAGGCCGGTTGCACGGGTTGCAGCCTTCACCTTCTGATTCAGCGGTCCAGCGACGGCGGTGTCACGTGGTCCGACCCGGTGCCCATTGCGCCCGGGCCAGTGAACGGCGGTCAGTTCGATCCCTGGTTGGTGGTGGACCCAAGCGATGGCCGCACACTCTGGTTCTCTTTCATGCAGGGCTTTCCCCAGAGCCAGATTGAACTGGTGAAATCGACGGACTTTGGCGTTACCTGGTCAGCCCCCACGGTGGTATCGGGCTCACTAAACAAGCTCGACAAAGACGTCCTGGCTGTCGGAGGCGGGACGCTGGCGGCTTTCTTCGATGACTATTACACGCTTTATGCCTCCCTTTCGACCGATGGCGGACTGAACTGGACGCTGCACTCGCTTTTTACCTTCCACAACGCGCCCAAGCAGTTGCTCTGTTCGGGTGCCGGGATCGACTCGCTCGGGAAACTATTCTCGGCATGGGATGTGTATGACAGCACGAGCGCTACGCCCTGCAAGTTATGGCTCGAAAAATCCAGTGATGGCGGCCAGACTTGGATCGAGCAGGATATAGATGTCGGAGGCGACCCCTACCCATGCAGTCAATGCGGCGCGGGCGCCTACCTGGCGCCGCAAATCACCCTGCGGATTGGCAGCGACGATACAATTTATCTGCTCTGGAACACGACTACCAACCTTGCCAGCGGCGCACCGGAGCGCATCTTCTTTTCCAAATCAACCGACCACGGCCAGACGTTCAGTCCGCGGCAGGACGTATCGAGCGCGCCGGCGGGCACCGAGCACTGTTTCCCCTGCCTGGCTGTCGGCGCGGGGAGCGGGGACGTGCGCATCGCTTGGATGGACAACCGTACCGGCGTCTGGAACGGTTTCTATCGCGCCAGCACAAACGGGGGTGCCACATTTTCGGGTGAGACGCGCCTTTCAGGTTATGTGCCGGGCTACTCCTATCTGACCAACCAAGGTTTCCAGTTCCCCTATGGCGATTACTTCCAGCTTGCAGTGGATCGTTGTGGCGGAACCCACGCGGCCTTTGGCGAGACTTCCGCTTATAGTTCACCAGGCAATATTTGGATCGCCAACGAACAACCGACCTGGCACCTCGCCGTCAGCTATCAGGCCGGCGGGGCGAAACTAACCTGGCCGGCAAGTTTCGCCAGCGCCGGGCTCCAGTTCGCCACCAGTCCGACCGGCCCGTGGGGTGCGTACCCGACGAGACCATCTCTAACCAATAACCAATGGACGGTTGTCGAGCCACTGACTTCGAACCCCGCGCGGTTCTTTCGGCTGCGCTGCCCTTGAGGAGATGTGAAAAATCCCCAAACCTCGTAGCAGCCGAGGTAACGAGGCTCTGAAATCCTTGTGCACGAGCAGGTTGCAAAAAAATTAGAGCCTCGTTGAA